>CAYSKR010000019.1:0-28285 GCA_964431675.1 uncultured Myxococcales bacterium | reverse complement strand
CCATGGTCGCGCTCGACGTGCCGGTTTTTCCCGCGACCGGAATCCCGGTGGCGCGCAGCGCGGGTGCGTGGCCGCGCGTCACCGCCCGCCGCAGAAGCTGCGACGTCAGCCAGGCGGCGCGGGGCGGAATGACCGCCGTCGGGCGCGTGCCGGCCAGCGCCACCAGGCGATCGAGCCGTTCGTCCGGCGCACCCATCGGATCGGCGAGCGACGTGTGATCTTCAAGCAGGCGGCCATCCCGATCGCGCACCCGGCGCAAGGTGACGGGACTGGTGATCGCGCCGTTGCGCGCAAAGGCTGAAAAAGCGCGCGACAGCTCGTCCATCCGCGTACACGAAGCGCCCAGCGCCAGCGCTTGATCAGGCGTGATCTTGGTCGTCATGCCGAGACGCCGCGCCCACGACTCGACTTCCTTGCCACCCAGCAACTTGAATAGCTGCACCGATGGAATGTTCTTCGACCAGGTGAGCGAATATTCGAGCGTGACCTTATAATCGACGGTGTTGTTGAGGTTGGTGGGGATCCACACCTCGCCGGTCAGCGGGTCGACCTCGGCGCGCGGAATATCGTTGAGCAGCGACGCGTAGCCGTACCCCTTGTCGAGCGCCAGCGAGTAGTAGATCGGCTTGTACGTCGAGCCCGGCTGGCGGCACGCCTGCACCGCGCGGTTGAATTCGGACCGGTCGAAGTCGTGGCTGCCCACCATCGCCACCACATAGCCGCTGTCGTGGTCGTAGGTCAGGATCGCGCCCTGCACCCGCGGGGTTTGCTGCAACGTCAGGGTTGGCGGCCCGGTGGGTGGACGCCGGTCCTTGTACGGGGCGAGCCAGGCGACCTCGCTCTTCTCGTCGTAAGCAAAATCCGAAAAGCGCCGCAGGTTGCTTTGGTGCGCGTTGCACACCCACACCACGTCGCCCTTGCGCAACACGCCGACCGCTGATTGCAACACCTTGCCGTTGGTTGAATCGGCCCGGCTCCACGGAAACGCCCACAGCAAGTTCGCCGCCGGCAACAAATACGTCGCGACACCCACGCGCACCCTGGCACCACCGTCCGCCGCAACTGATTCGACAAGCCCCAGGTACTGCTGGCCCTCGATCGGTCCATCGGATCCGTAAAGCTCGATCGCCCGCCGTCGAAATTCCTCGACGTCCGTGCCCGCCAGACGCGCGACCGGTCCCCGAAACCCCTGCCGCCGCTCCAGCTTGCGCAGCGCGAAGTCGACGTTGTCCTGCGCCGCGCGGTCGATCCACGGCACCAGCGTGGTCTCGATGTCGAGCCCGCCCTCCCACAGAAATTTGTCGCCCAGGCGACGCGCAACATCGCGGCGAACGTGCTCGGCGAAATGCGGTGATCGCTCGCGAAACAGATCCGGCGGCTGCCTGACCACCAGCGGCTTGCTGCGCCAGGGGTCGGCCTCCGCTGCGTCGACGTAGCCCGCCGCGATCATCGCATCGAACACCTGATCTCTGCGGACGCGCGTGGCCTCGGGATTGGTCAGGGGTGAGTAAATGCCGGGCGCGCGCGCCATGCCGGCCAGCGTGGCCATTTCGCCGAGGTCGAGATCGCCGACCGCCCTGTCGAAATAGCGCCGCGCCGCTGCCGCCACGCCAAACGACAGATGCCCGAGTGGAATCTGGTTCAAGTACAGCGTGAGGATCTGGTTCTTGTCGTGGCGAGCCTCCATCCGGCGCGCCAGGATGGCCTCGGGAATCTTGCGCAGGAACGTGCGTTGCGCGCGCAGGTCTTCGGCCAGAAACGTCTTGGCCACTTGCTGGGTGATGGTCGAACCGCCCTGCGCCACCTTGCCAGCCCGCAGATTAGCCGACAGCGCGCGCGCGATGCCGCGCAGATCCAGGCCACCGTGCTCGTAAAAACGCCGATCTTCGATCGCCAGAAAGGCCTGCACGAGGCGGGGCGGAAACGCATCGAACGGCAATATCTCGCGGTACTCGCGGGCGAACGCGGCCAGCGGGGTTCCGTCCCAGCCGCGCACCGTGGTGGTCGCGGCTGTACCCCGGGCGTATTCGGCAAACGTCGGCAGGCGCGGCAGGCTGGACGCAAAGTGCATGTAGACCGCGCCGGTCGCGATGGCCAGGAGTCCCAGCAGGCAGCACGCGGCGAACGCGTAATAACGGACGAGCCAGTAAAAAAAACCGCCGTCCGACGGGTTCTTCACCGCCACGCGATCGTAGGACATCGGGTTGCGTGCCGGTCGCCGCTGCACGGCGCTCAATCTACTATGATGGCGGTGCCGGGAGGATCTTGTGGATCTGTTCGAACGCGCTGCTGGAAAAGGACAAGAGGGACGCCCTTCCGAACCCGACGAGCAGACCATCGAGGGCACGGTCCTGCGCATCGTATTTTCCGGCACCGACGGCTCGTTCACGGTGGCCCGTCTCAACATCGAGGGCACCGCAGAGCCGGTCACCATCGTCGGCGCTTTGCTCGGCATTCCCGCCGGAGCGCACCTGCGCGTGCGCGGCCGCTGGGAAGACAACCGCCGTTTCGGGCCGCAGTTGCGCGTCACCGGCTACACCGAGATCGCGCCCGAAACCGTGGCAGGCATTCGCCGCTACCTGGGCTCGGGGATGATCAAGGGCATTGGGCCCGAATTCGCCACCCGCATCGTCGCCCGCTTCGGAGTCCGCACGCTGGAAATCCTGGACGCCGAGCCCGGGCGCATCGGCGAGGTCACGGGCATCGGTCCGGTGCGCGCGCAGGCCATCACGCGCACCTGGGCCACCCAGCGCGGGATCCGCAACGTGATGGTGTTCTTGCAAGGCTACGGCGTGTCCCCGGCGTTCGCGTCGCGCATCTACAACCGTTACGGCGACGCCGCTATCGCGCGCGTGCGCGAAAACCCTTACCGCCTGGCGTTCGACGTGTGGGGCATCGGCTTTCTGTCGGCGGATCGCCTGGCGGCCGCGCTGGGCATCGAGAAAACCTCCGACGTGCGCGCGGCGGCCGGCGTTCGCCACGCCCTCGACGCTGCGGCGCTGGACGGCCATGTGTACCTGCCGCGTGCGCGCCTCGGCGCTGCCGCTGAAAAACTCCTCGAGATCGACCGCGCGCTGGTGGAAGGCGCGATCGATCACCTGGCGCAACTGGGCGAGCTCGTGATCGAAGCTGGCGTGACAACCGACGCAGATGCCGCAGTCTACGAGATCGATTTGCATCGCGCGGAAAATACCGCCGCGCAGGGCTTGCGCCAGCTGCGTTCGCTGGGCGCGACGCAACTGAAACTCGACGTTGATCGCGCCATCGCATGGGTCGGGCAGCAGACTGGACTCGCGCTGGCGCGCCAGCAGGAAGCGGCCGTCCGGCGCGCGCTGGTCGAGCCGATCCTGGTCATCACGGGCGGCCCCGGCGTGGGCAAGACGACGATCGTGCGCAGCATCGTCGGGATCTTGAACCGGCTGCGCGTCGCCGTGGCACTGGCGGCCCCGACCGGACGCGCCGCCAAGCGCCTACAGGAAGCCACCGGGCACCCCGCCACGACGCTGCACCGGTTGCTTGAATGGCGCCCCAAGGAAGGGTTGTTTGGCCGCAACCGCGATCGGCCGCTCGACGCCGACGTGCTCATCGTCGACGAAGCATCGATGATCGACGTGCGCCTCGCGGCTGACTTGTTGTCGGCGGTCGGCAACGGGCGCCGCCTGATTCTCGTCGGCGACGTGGACCAGTTGCCGTCGGTCGGTCCCGGTACGGTCCTGCGCGACATCATCTCATCGGGGCGCATTCCCGTGGTTCGCTTGAACGAAATTTTTCGCCAGGCGGCGCAGAGCCAGATCGTCGTCAACGCCCACCGCATCCACGACGGCGACATGCCCGAGATGGGGCCCGCGCCGCCAGGCAAAGAAGACACCCGCGACTTCTTTTTTCTCGAGGAAGAATCGGCCGAGCGCGCGGCCGGGCTGATTCGCGATCTGGTCACGACGCGACTGCCGAAGCGGTACGGCCTACAGCCGCACGACATTCAGGTGCTTTGCCCGATGCACCGGGGCGACCTTGGCGCGGGCAACCTTAACTTGCTGCTGCAAGACGCGTTCACCGCGGGAAAGCCCGAGCTGCGCCGCGGCCAGCGCGCGTTTCGCGTCGGCGATCGCGTGATGCAGGTGCGCAACAACTACGACAAGGAAGTCTTCAACGGCGACGTGGGCCGGATCGCCGCGCTCGGTCCAAGCGACGGCGAAGCCACCGTCCGCTTCGACGACCGCGAACTCGTCTACGAAGCCGAGCAACTCGACGAGCTGGCCCTTGCGTACGCCATGACCGTACACAAGTCGCAAGGCTCGGAATACCCGGCCGTCATCGTGCCGGTGCATACACAGCACTACATCATGCTGGCGCGCAACCTCCTGTACACGGCGGTCACTCGGGGCAAGCGACTGGTCGTGCTCGTCGGAACCCGAAAGGCCTTGTCCCTCGCGGTGCGCAACGGAGACGCCGCCGGGCGCTGCTCTCGCCTGGGTGAGCGCCTGTAAGAATAGTTTCGCCGACACACGATCACCACTCAAGCCAATTTACGCGGCAGCCGATGGTCCGATCAGGAGCAGGTGTTTCTAGCTTCCCTTCACATCGGTCCGCCAGGTGGGGTTTTGCCGGGGGGTGCCCGGTTTTGTCCAAGGCATGGCAAGGAAGGTGAGGCATGGTCCGCAATCAGATCCTGGTTGATAGGCGTAAGCACGTCAGGGCGGCACTGGCGGTTGACGCGGTGGTTTTCTCGGCGGATCGCCTGGAGGGCTCGTTCCCGGTGCAAGATCTGTCCTCCGGCGGGGCCCTCCTGCAGGGTGACGTTCCGGTGCGCCCCGGTTCTTCCCTCAGCATCCAACTGAGGTTCCCGGGCAAGGCCGCCCTGCGCGTGGGCGCGCGAATCTTGCGCCGCGACAAGGCCGGTGCCGTCGCCCCTTTGACGGCGGTGACCTTCGTGGATCTATTGCCCGAAGAGGAAGACGCGATTCATGAGGTCATCGTGTCGGCGCTCGAACGCGACAACGCCCGGCAGTCAGCGACTATTCTGGTGGTGGACGACGACAACGCTGCGCGGGACGGGCTGGAGCAGGATCTGCGAGCCCTCGGCCACGAGGCGGTCTGTGTCGCCACCCCGCTCGACGCGCTGGGCTGGCTGGCGCGGCCAAACACCAAGATTGCGACGGTGCTCGTGGACGTGACGCCTGGCCCGCTCCTCGGCCTCGACGTGCTCGACTTCGTCACGGAAAACCATCCTCAGATTCAGCGGGTGGTGATGGCGAGCGAAACCCGTCCATTTCGCCTCGATCTGGCGTTGCGTTCGGGCCGTGCCCACAAGGTTCTGAGCAAGCCGTGGAACCGCAACCAGTTGGCGGAAGCCTTCGGGCAGAGAGCCCGGGCGGACGGCGGTGCCGAGCCGACGGATCAATAGGCCCCGCAGGAAAGACGCTCACGCAGCCACGTCTTGGCTGCCAGGGTGGCCTCGGGCAAGCGCGCTCCCGCCGCGAGCTGCACCGCGATGGCGGTGCCGAGCGCGCAGCCGGTGCCGCGCAGGCCAGGCCCGGGAACGCGCGCCGCGGAAAATTCGATGTCCCGTTCGCCGATGCGCAGCACGTCCACCGCCGGAACCTCCTCGCCGAGGTGCCCACCCTTGACCAGCACTGCGGCGATCCCAGAATCAGTCAGCGCTCGCGCGGCAGCATGCGCGTCAGCCAGCGTTCGCACCGGACGGCCGGTGAGAGCCGCCGCCTCGGCGAGGTTGGGAGTCACCAGGGTCGCCCGGCGGCACAGCCGCAACAGATCCGCCGGCGCGCCGGCGACGAACAAACTCCCGCCGCTCGATGCCGCAAGCACGGGATCAAAGACGACCGGGCCGGGGAAGTCCCCCAGCGCACGGGCAATCGCGTCGGCGACCTCGGCTGTACCCGTCATGCCTACCTTGACTGCGGTGTGTGGCCCCATCGCCAAAAGTGCGCGACCCAAGGCTTGACCGACGGCAAGCGCCGCCCGCGGCTCGACCCCATTCACCGCGCCATCCGATTGATCCGTCCAGGCCGTGCCGACCAGCACCGGGGCGGCACCAAAGGCCCGCGCGGTCAGGAAGTCCCGCACCAGGCCGGCTCCGCCGGTGGGATCGAGGCCACCCACGACAACGACGGTTGCCGAAGAAAGCTCGCACCGCGCAATGGCCACGGTTCTTTGTACCCCAAAGCAGGCGAAGGACTGTGCTTCTGAGGTAGAATCCGCCGCCGTGGGAGTTGTGCTTCCCCAGCCGATTCAATTCGGCAAATACATGCTGTTCGAGCGCATCGGGCGCGGCGGGATGGCCGACGTGTTCAAGGCGCGGGTGCAGGGCCCCGCCGGGTTCGAGCGCGTCTTCGTCGTCAAGCGCATCCTGCCGCACCTGTCGGACGATCCGGCCTTCACGCGCATGTTCATCGAAGAGGCGAAAATGTCGGCGCGCCTCAACCACCCCAACATCGTCCAGGTGTTCGAGCTGGGGTCGGTGGAAAACGAGTACTTCATTTCGATGGAGTACGTGCGGGGCCGCGATCTCGCCGAGACGATGCGCACGCTGTGGGCGCGCATCGGACCGCCGCGGCCCGAGCTGGTCGCCTACGTCGGCCGCGAGATGTGCCGCGCGCTGGCCTACGCACACGATCTGGTCGCCGACGACGGATCGGTGGCGGGCATGATCCACCGGGACATCTCGCCATCCAACGTGATGCTGTCGCTCGAGGGTGCGGTCAAGATTCTCGACTTCGGCATCGCCAAGGCTCTCGGCGGCGAATCGGAAGAAGAACAGGGTACTCAGCGCGGGACGCTCAAGGGCAAGTTTGCGTACATGGCACCCGAACAAACGACCGGTTCGCAGGTCGATCGCCGCATCGACATCTTCGCCACCGGCATCGTGCTGCACGAGATCCTCACCGGGCGGCGCCTGTTCAAAGGTGAAAATGATCTGCAAACGATCGACAAGGTGCGCCTGTGCAACGTGCCCCCGCCGTCGCTGCAAAATCCACTCTGCCCGCCCGAACTCGATGCGATCGTCTTGCGGGCGCTGGCGCGCAACCGCGACGACCGGTTTGGTTCGTCCTCGGACATGGCCGACAGCCTCGACGACGTCGTCCACGCCGCTCGCTTTCAACCCACCCACCTCGCGCAGCTCATGCGCGACCTGTTTCCCACCGACATCGGCGGCGAGCGGCGCACCAGCGGCACCGGAAGTGGTAGCGGGAGTGGCGGCAGTGGCAGCCGCAGTGGCAGCGGCAACGGTGCCGCCCGCATTTCCCAAGCGATGACGGGTTCGGGCTCACGGCCCGGCTCGTCCGGAGTTCGTTCGTCCACCGTGCCACCGGTGCAGGTGCCGCGCAGTGGCAGATCCCCGGTCCACTTGCCCCCGCCGCAACCCAACGTGTCCACGCTCGCGTTACCGCGCCAGCGGCCCGTGTGGAAGGGCCCAGGCTTGTGGATCGGCGCTGGAGCCGCCGTGATCGCGGCCACCGGGGGGTACTTCTTTTCGCCGAAACACTCAGCGTCGGCGGTTGGAACAGAGAAAATCGCGCCTGGGCTTCGCAACGGGTCATTCACCGCCAACGTCGATTCGCTGCCCGCTGGTGTTGAACCGTCCCCGCGGCCAGGTCCACAAATCGTGCCGCAGCCGGCCCCCGAGCCGACCCCCGAGCCCGAGCCGACCCCACCCCCCGAGCCGCCACCGGCCACCGTCTCCAGGCCGACCGAACCGCCCGCGCCGCAACCCGGGCCGAAAGTGCGGGCAAAGCCCGAATCAGCGAGTACCCACAAGGTCAGGCCAACGAAACGGCCGCGTCGCCCCAATCCAAACGATCTGGCTGACCCGTTCAAATAGCAGGGCCGATGTTCAAGGGCCATCGCATTGCCGTCATCGTTCCCGCCTACAACGAAGCCGCCAAGATTGCGCGCACGTTGCGCTCGGTGCCCGGCTTCGTCGACCATGTGCTGCTGGTGGACGATGCCAGCCTGGACGGGACGGCGCGCATCGCACGGCGCACCGCACGGCGCGGCCTTGAGGTCGTCGTGCATCAGGAAAACCGCGGCGTGGGTGCTGCGATCGCCTCGGGTTACGCCCGTGCCTGGGCGCTGGGCGCGGACGTGGCGGCGGTCATGGCCGGAGACTCGCAAATGGATCCGGCCGACTTGCCCGCCCTCATCGGTGCCGTCGTCTCGGGCCGTGCCGACTACGCCAAGGGCAACCGCTTCGCCTGGCCGCACGGGTGGCGGCACATGCCCTGGTCGCGCCTCGTCGGCAACGTGACGTTGTCGTTGCTCACCCGCATCACGTCGGGATACCCCGACGTATTTGATTCCCAGTGCGGGTACACCGCCGCCAACCGGCGCGCGCTTGGCGTGATATTGGGTGGCCCGACTTTTGCGCGCTACGGCTACCCGAACGATCTGCTGGCGCGCCTCGGTGCCGATGACCTGCGCGTCGTGGACGTGCCGGTGCGGCCGGTGTACGGGCCAGATTGGCGGTCCGGCATCCGCATCCGATCAGTGCTGTTGCCGATCACGTTCTTGCTCTTGCGCGGGCTCGCGCACCGCCTGTCCCGCTTGATCGATCGGGCCTTGCTGCGCGCGTCTTCCGTCCGGATCCTGCCCCCATCGTGATCGGCGTTCTGACCACCAGCTATCCGCGAACACCGGCAGATCAGGCCGGATCCTTCGTGCGCGACCGGGTCATGGAGCTGCAACGCGCGGGCCACGACGTCGAGGTGATCGCGGCCGCCGATGCAGCCGGAGCCCGAGTGGAAAACGACCACGGCGTGTACGTCCACCGCGTCGAATCAGCAGTTGCGTCCGCGCCGCCACTGTTCTACACCGCCGGCGCGCCCGAGGTGCTGGAGGGGCGTGAACCGTCGGCCTGGCTGGTCGCGTTGCGTTTCTCTATCGGCCTCCTGGCGGCTGCGACGCGCCTTGCCCCACGCTGGACAAGCGTCGAAAGCCACTGGCTTGTGCCCTGCGGCCTGTGCGCGGATCTGGCGGCAGGGGCGTTGCCGCGTCGGGCCTTCGCGCACTCGGGCGACGTCGCCTTGTTGGAACGGCTGCCCTGCGGCCGCTCGCTCGCCCGACGGTTGGCAGCAAGCGGCGCAACCTTGAGTTTCGTCAGCGCGGATCTGCGCGATAGATTTTTGATGCTGGCTGGCGACGCCCGCACGCCGTCGCGTTGCGAGGTCGTTGCTCTTGCAATCGACCGCGAAAGTTTCACCACGGCTTCGGCCAACGAACGCGCAAGCCTGCGCCGTGATCTGGGAATCGATCGACCAACCGTGCTGGGCGTGGGTCGCCTGGTTCCCATCAAGGGATTCGACACCTTGATCCGCGCCGTGGCTCAAATCCACGGCACCAGGCCGTCTGTGGTCATCCTTGGCGAGGGTCCGGAGCGCGGCAACTTGGTGGCCCTCGCGCAACGGCTGGACGTCGACCTTCGCCTGCACGGCACGGTGCCGCGCAGCGCAGTGGCATCCTGGATGCGCGCGGCGAACGTGTTTGGCCATCCCGCCCGCCGCCTCGCCAACGGCCGCACCGAGGGCAGCCCTGTCGCGGTGCGACAAGCCATGGCGGTGGGCCTGCCGGTGGTCGCCACGAACACCGGCGGGCTGCCCGGCCTACAAACCGCATCGCGTGCCATCACCCTGGTGCCGCCCGACGACGCCCCGCGGCTCTCGCAAGCACTGAAAGTGGCGCTCGCGGCGGCGAGGTCATAGGCTTTGTGCATGTCCCACGCACGTGCCACGCCGGACCTTTCGGTCGTTTTGGCCGTCGGCAACGCCGAGGACACGATTGGCGCCGAGGTACACGCGCTGGCGCGACACCTCACCGCGGCGCAGATCGACTTCGAGATCCTCGCCACCAACGCGGGCTGCCGCGACAACAGCTTCGCCGTGCTGTCGTTGCTGGGACGCGACCTGCCAACGCTCCGCACGTTTCCCGCCGGCCGACCGGAGCGGGCCATCGTGAGGGCGGCGGCCGAGGCGCGCGCTCTGCGCCTGCTCATCGTGCCGGACGTGCGATCACGGGAGCACAAGCTGCCATCGGTCGCGGCGCTCGGGTGGGCCATGTCGCGCATGGAGCACGGGCGCGACGCGGTGGTGGTGCGCGGCCGGTTCATCCTGGCGCATCGGATGCGCTGCCTGCCCACGATCGTGCGCAGCCGGGGAACCGGGAAAATACTTGAGCAAACATTCGAGCAACCAGGCCGATCACTCGCCGTCGACGTCGTCGGCACCCGCGGGCCAACGGCCCACTGGCTCAGCGCCCCCTTCCGGCCCTTGCTTCGCTTTCTAGAAGTCTAGCTGCTACGATTCCTGCATGTCGATCGCGCTCGCCATCTTCGGCCTGGGCATGCTCATCGTCCTGCACGAGGGGGGGCACTTTCTCGTCGCTCGCCTGTGCGGCATGCGCGTCGAGCGTTTCGCCATCTTCTTTGGCAAGCCGTTGTTGTCGCGAAAATTCGGCGACACGATCTACCAACTTGGCTGGCTGCCGCTGGGCGGCTTCGTGCAGATCACGGGCCTTAACCCGCATGAATCCTTCGACGTCAACGATCCGTACATGTACCCGAACCGCCCGCGCTGGATGCGCGCTGCGGTGCTGGCCGCAGGTCCGGGGGCCAACTACCTGACGGCGTTCGTGCTCGCGTTCATCGTGTGTCTCGGTGCCGGCACGCCGACGCCCACCACCAAGATCGACGAGGTCTTCAAGGACAGCGCGGCCGATGCCGCAGGGCTGCGAGCCGGCGACGTGCTGGTCCAGGCCAATGCAACCGCGATTTCGAAGGACAGCCCGATCAACAAGGTGATCGCCGCATCGCAGGGTGCCCCGGTGGCGGTGAAGATCGTGCGGGACAACAAGCCCATGGAGTTGCAGGTCACGCCGCGCAAGCAAAGCGACGGCAACTACTTGATCGGCATCCGCCTCGGCGTCGTGCGTCTGCCCGCCAGCCTTGGCCAGGCCATCAAGGAGGCATCGATTCTGCCGTTTCTGGCGTCGGTCAGCATGCTTGAGGGCCTCGGCCGGATGATTTCCGGCAAAGAAAAGGCCGACCTGCGCGGCCCCGTCGGCATCGCGCGCGAAATGGCGAGCGCGGCGAACCTGGGCATTCTTCGCTTCATCGAGTTCGCGATGTTCCTGTCGATTTATCTGGGGCTGTTCAACCTGCTGCCGGTGCCCGCGCTCGACGGGGCGCGCATTTTGTTCATTGGCATCAACAAGGTGCTCAGCCTATTTCGCTGGCGCGCGGTCAAGGCCACCACCGAGGCGACGGTACACTCGGTGGGTCTGATGCTGCTGCTCGGCATGTTCGTGCTGGTGACCTTCAACGACATCCGCCAGATCTTCATGAAGTTCGTGCACTGAGCCGGTGGCCGGTGGCCCGCCGCAACGCCAAACCCGATCACCTGGGCCGCGCGCCACCCTTGCCCCCGAGTCGCATCCACGACGGCCTGGTTGGTGCCCGCGCCTTGGTCGGCACCCCGTACCTCGGCGATCCCGAGCTGCGGCGCGAATACGACGAGCAGATCGCCCCGCGCACCATCGCCGCCCTGACCAAGATTTTCGCCGCCATCGAGGCGCGACAACCCGCGCTCCTTTCTGGTGTGCAGCGCGTGCTCGATCTCGGTGCCGGGACCGGAGCCGCAGGAGCCGCGGCACGCGCGCGCTTCGGCGACGGCATCGAAGTTGTTTCGGTGGACAGCGTGCCGGGGCCGGGTGTGATCTGCGCCGACGTGACGCGCGGCAACCGGCCTGCCGGGGTGCACGGGCGATTTGACCTCATCATCGCGGCCCACCTGCTCAACGAGCTTTTTCTTGGGCCGGTCGAACAGGCGACGCTGGTCGCCGCGTGGTGCCGCGAGCTGCTCACCGACGACGGCCTGTGCGTGCTGCTTGAACCGGCGCTGCCGGCAACGTCGCGCGGCTTGCTCGCGACGCGCGATCGCCTGATTGAACGTGACCTTCACATCGTGGCGCCGTGCCTGCACGCGGCGCCCTGCCCAGCCCTGTTGCGCGAGCGCGATTTCTGCCACGACGCGGCCGAATGGCTGACGCCGCCCGCGTCAGCCGGCGTCAGTCGCCCGCGCTCGCGCGTCGATTTCAGCTACCTGGTGCTTTCGCAGACAGCACCTGCCGCCCTCTCCGACGCGCATTTTCGCGTCGTGAGCGATCTTTTGCGCGAGAAGGGTCGCCTGCGCGTTTTCGGCTGCGGTCCCGCCGGTCGTCACGCGCTCGTCCGTCTGGACCGCGAACGCAGTCCCACCAACGCGACGCTTGACACGGCAGCGCGCGGGGACGTCATCACCGTCCACGGATCAACCGTCGCGGGTGACGGCCTCCGCCTCGGCACCGAGGCGACGGTGAAGAAGTCCTAAGAAAGCGCACCGAGAGCAAGCGCGTTTTCTGAGCGGGGTCTTGTAAATATTGCAATCGTACTGCAATATTTATGCATGTGGATTGACAGGGAGGTGGCGCCGTCCGTCGGAGCCCTCGCACGCTCGTTCCCGGTGGTCCTTTTGACCGGCCCCCGTCAGGTGGGCAAGACGTCGCTGCTGCGCCACAACTACCCGCAAACGTCATACGTCACGTTTGACGATCCCGCCCTCGCGCGGCAGGCCGACAGCGCGCCCGACCTGTTCCTCGAAAATCATCCCGCCCCCCTGGTCGTCGACGAAGTCCAGTACGTGCCTTCCTTATTTCGCAAACTCAAACAGATCGTCGATCGAAAGCCACGGCCGGGCCGCTATTTCCTCACCGGCTCGCAAACTTTCCCCCTGATGCAGAACGTGTCCGAAAGCCTCGCCGGGCGCTGCGGTGTCCTGACGATGAGCACGCTGTCGCTGCACGAGCTCCTGCGCGCGACACCGGCGACCCGCGATCTCGATTTCCTGGTGCGGGGCGGTTACCCATCTCTGAGCGACGGATCTGCCACGTTGCCGGGCGATTTCTATGCGTCGTACGTCGCGACGTACCTTGAACGCGACGTGCGCAACCTCAAGAACGTGGGCGATCTGCGGAACTTCGATCGATTGCTGCGTGCCACCGCGGCCCGTTCGGGACAGATCCTTTCGTACTCGGAACTCGCGCGCGACGTCGGCGTGGCACCGAACACCGCGAAGTCGTGGATATCTGTGCTGCAGGCGTCCGGCCAGATCTTGCTGCTCGAGCCGTACCACCGCAACCTGACCACCCGCCTGGTCAAGTCCCCCAAGCTCTACTTCCTTGATACCGGCTTGCTTTGCCACCTGGTTGGCATCCAGGACGTCAAGGCGTTGCTCGCTTCTCCGATCGCCGGCGCACTGTGGGAAACCTTCGTGATCGGACAGGTGGTGCGCCATTTCCAGGCGGCGCGAACCAGGCCACCGCTATGGTTCTGGCGGACCGACCGCGGAGAAGAAGTTGACCTGCTGGTGGAACTGGGTAGCCGCTTTGTGGCCATCGAGTGCAAGCTCGCCGAAAGTCCCTCCGATCGGGAGCTGCGCGGACTGCGAGCCCTGGAAAAATACTATGGCCCGAAATCCATCGCCGATGCCTACGTGGTTTGCCGCACGGCGCACGACCATGCGTTTGCCTCGTGGAGCAAGGCGCAGGCCATCGGGGTGCAATCGCTCCCCCGGATACTGGCCGCTTGAATGCCGCAGCCTACGTCCCGGCCAAGACGGCTCTCGGCATACGCGGACGGTGAATTGGGCAGGCCGATCTTCATACGCGATCCGTGGCTAACCAGACGGCGACTTGAACGGATTGACGACCCTGACCGATCCGTAATGGCGCCCGTCCTGAAAATCTTCGGTCCAGAGTTCAGCGAGCCCGAAATGCTCCGCGTGCGCCCAAATATTGGCGTCGAACCACCCAAGCTGGTAGGTGGCCATTCCCCGGAGTGCGAGACGAAACACTTCTTCGGTTGGATACAGGACCGTCACTTGCGCCAACAAGTCCTCGGCTTCGCGGATGGCCTCGCGGGGCGGGAGCATGGGGGCACCCCCTCGGGGCGCCCGGGTAACGGCCGCGACGAACTCGATCAGCGCCTGGTGCGGCACCCGTACTTGATCACCCGCGATGCCCCGGCGCAACCAGTCCGTCGCGATCGCTTGCTTGTCGGGGAACCTGGTGTCGAAGCGGTAGACCAGAACATTGGTGTCAATCAGAGCCGCCACGACGATACAGTTCCTCTCTTGTCCATCCCCGGTCACCTGAGGATGTGGGGTGACTCTGCTTTTGGGCGCGGCTACGCAGTTGCTGTCGCCTGGTCGCCTCGTCGAACTGCCGCAGTCGCGCAGCAACTGTACCCAGCACATCCTTCCGCTTCGCCGGTCGGCGTTTAAGGACGCGAATGCCGTCGACGGCCGGAAACCAATCGATCTCGTCACCCGGTCGAATGCCGAACTCGTCTGCAATCACCTTGGGAACCGTGACCTGCAGCTTGCTGGTGACCCGTGCCATATCCTTACCGTAGCAAGGACAATATCCTTGTTCAAGGCCGACATATCGGCCACGCACCAGTTGCGCCCGGTGCGGAAGCCGCAGCCTACGTCCCGGCGGAGTAGTCGTCGCGGTACTTGACCTGGTCGGGAGTGAGCTCGTCGATGCTCTGGCCCTGGGTCTGCAGCTTCAAGAGTGCGATCTCTTGATCCTGCTCGGGCGGGAAGTCGTGGACGGTCGCCTTCATGGTCTTGCCGTCCTTCGCCAGCTTGCACAAGCCGAGGTACTGATTGGCGAACGACATGTCCATGACCTCGGACGGATGTCCCTCGGCCGCGGCCAGGTTGACCAGACGTCCTTCGGCCAGGATGTAGATGCGGCGCCCGTCCGGCAGCACGTACTCTTCGTTCGAGTCGCGGATGGTGCGCTTGCTCTTCGCCATGGGCTCAAGCTCGCTGAGTTTGATTTCGCAGTCGTAGTGGCCGGTGTTGCAGACGATCGCGCCGTTCTTCATCGACCCGAAGTGACGTCCGACGATGATGTCCTTCATGCCGGTCGCGGTGATGAAGATGTCGCCCACCTTGGCCGCGTCGTCCATCTTCATGACGCGGAAGCCGTCGAGGGTCGCCTTGAGCGCCGCGGTCGGCTTGATCTCGGTGACGATGACGTTGGCACCCATGCCAGCCGCGCGCATGGCGACGCCGCGACCGCAATGGCCGTAACCGGCGACCACGAAGGTCTTGCCGGCGATAAGCACGCTGGACGCGCGCAGAATACCGTCGAGCGACGATTGGCCGGTGCCGTAGACGTTGTCGAAGTCCCACTTGGTCTCGCAGTCGTTGATCGCAATGACCGGGTAAAGCAGCTTGCCCGCCGCCGCCATGGCGCGCAGACGATGCACGCCCGTCGTGGTCTCTTCGGTGCCCCCGATGACCGACTTGGCCAGCTCTCGGTGCCGCTCATGCACACTGAAGATCAGATCCGCGCCGTCATCCAGCGTCAAGGTGGGCTTCATTTCCAGCGTCTTGTCGATGCACCAGTAGAACTCTTCCTTGGTCAGCCCGTGCCACGCATAGATCGACGTTTCCTCGGCCGCAAGCGCCGCGGCGACATCGTCCTGAGTGGAAAGCGGGTTGCAACCAGACCACGACACTTCGGCACCGGCGGCGCGAATCGTGCGTATTAGAACCGCCGTTTCCTTGGTGACGTGCAGGCAGCCGGCAACCTTCATGCCCTTCAAGGGAAGGGCCTTCTTGCCCTTGTCGCGCAGGCTCATGAGCACCGGCATGCGGCTCTCGGCCCACTCGATTTTCAGACGGCCCGCGTCGGCCAGCTTTGGATTGGCGATTTTTGAGTTCGACATGAGGGCGGGAAAGCTACGGCCCGGGAGTGCCCGAGTCAAGGCCGCGACCGGTCAGGGCAAGTCGCGCCCCATCGCCAAAAAATGCTAGTTTAGGCCAATGAACCGCCTGACTTGCGCCACCGCCACCCTCGTCTGCCTGCTCTCATGTTCTGCTCTGGCGTTTGCTAAGGACGGCCCGCAGGGGGAATCCACAACCACCGAAACCGCTCCACCCGACGAAAGCCCCGCGGAAGGCGCTGCCCTCGGCGGTGATCTGTTCGGCAACGGACCCGGGGGCGTTCAGATCGGGTACTTCAACATTCGCACGTTCCTGCAGGCGCGCTACACGCAGAACTGGGCCGAGAAAAGCACCAACCCGGCGGTGGGCAACAACGGAAACCTGTCGGTGCCCTCGTTCGCGGATCGCGAAAACTACCTGGCAACCAAGGACGACGGCTGGGCGGTCAACCGACTCCTTCTCCGCCTTGGCGCCAACCCGTCGCCGCAGTATGGCTTCAAATCCACCATCGACTTTGCGGCGCTGATTGACAACCAACCGAGAAGAGCCGCCAAGCAGGCCTACGGCGAGGTGAATCCGATCGTCGGACGATTGGAGTTCACCGCAGGTCTGTTCAAGATTCCGTTCTCGACGATGGAGCTCGATCCTATTGCGCAGTACGAGCTTGCCAGCCTGGGCCACATCGACGATCTCATCAAGGATCTCGGCTTCGCCGGGCGAGACGCGGGCGCGCAGGTGCGTATTTCACCACTGCCCAAGAAGAAACACCTACGCATCTTGTTCGGGCTTTTCCGCGGCGAGGCGCACGACGAAAACGCCTCTGCCACCGGGGTTGTTGCCGGTCGGCTTGAGAGCAATCTGGCCAAGATCGTTACCCTGGGCGCGAGCGTCGTCGGCAAACCCAGGAGCTACAGCTACAGCCGCCCGTTCAGAACCTCGAACAGGGACAAGATTCCACAGGAAGACATCACTATCTCGAACCTATTTCAAGAAAACCGGGCAGCGGGCAAAGCGATGTCTGCTGATATCGGCCTCAAGCTCGACAAGCTGCACGTGCGAGGCGAGGCAATGATGGGGGATCGCGTCGACATCGATACCCGCTATGGTGCCCGGACCTGGTGGGCGGCCTGGGGACTTGTGGCCTACCGGATCAAGGTCGGCGCGTACCAGTTGATGCCGGCCGCCCGCTTCGAGTGGCTCGACGCGGATCGCGAAAATGACACGGGTCGGCGCCTGAGGGCGTCGGTGGGGCTAAACTTTATCCTCAACAAGGGAGTGCGGCTGTTGCTGGACGTTTCGAGAACTCAGGTTCAGCCGAGCAGTCCCCTGCTGGATCAACCGTCGCCGCTGCCGGCACCCAGGTTCACCGACGGAATCTTCATCGACAATCCGTACTACGATCTCAGCCGGACCAAGGCTGTTTTGCAGTTGCAGATGCTGATGTAGCGCGACGCCATGTCCGACGATCCCGTATCTTCGCTTGGCCAGGACGCCACGCTGCCCGCCACCCAACCAGGGGTTGCGGTGTCAGCGTCGGCCGATCACGGTGCTCGGCCTTCTTACGATCCCTTGCTGGGAATGACGCTCGGCGGGCGCTACGAGATCATTGGCAAGATCGGCGAGGGCGGCATGGGCGCGGTCTACGAGGCGCGCCACACGGTCATCGGCAAGCGCGTCGCGGTCAAGGTGCTGCTGGAAAAGTTCCTGGAGAAAACGCACCTCGTCGCGCGGCTGTTGCAAGAGGCGCGGATGGCCAGTTCCATTGGCCACGAGAACATCGTCGACGTCACCGACTTCGGCACCACCGCCGACGGGCGTTCGTTCGTGGTGATGGAATTCCTGGAAGGCGAGGCCCTCGCGGCGCTTGTGACGCGCGACGCACCGCTGCCCATTGAACGCAGCTTGCGCATCGTGCGGCAGGTGGCAAGCGCGCTTGGGGCCGCTCACGCCAAGGGCATCGTGCATCGCGACATCAAGCCGGAAAACGTTTTCCTGATCCGCCGCGGCGAGCTGGACTTCGTCAAGGTGGTGGACTTCGGCGTGTCCAAGGCGGTGCGGACGCGCGAGGAAAACCCCGAGTGGCAGCGGCTCACTCACACCGGCATGGTGCTGGGAACGCCCGTCTACATGTCGCCCGAGCAAGCGCAGGGCGGCGACGACGTCGACCACCGTGCCGACGTCTGGGCCGTGGGCGTGCTGCTGTACGAATGCCTGACCGGCGAAGTTCCTTTTCGGGCGAACAACTACCTGGGCGTGATTTCGCAAGTCATCAACCAGGACATCACGCCGCCGTCCAAGCTGCGCCCCGAACTCGGCATTCCCGAGGCGGTCGAGACCGTGGTGATGCGCGCGTTACAGAAAGATCGCGACCAGCGCTACCAGCACATGGCCGACGTTGAGTCCGACGTCGAGCGCCTCCTGGCGGGCGACCAGAACCTCGGCTTGCCGCCGCGATCCCACAGCGCAGGGTCGGCGATCGTGCCCCGCGTCCGGCCACGCTGGCCACTGGCCGTGCTGGCGGTTGCGGTCGTGTGCGTTGGCGTCGGCATCGCGCTTGGCGGATCAGGAGGGCTGTCGGCAGAGCGCCATCCCTCGCCGGTCACGCACTCGCCCGGTTCCACGTCTCTTCCCCGCGCGCTGACAGCGCCGACCCCGGCGTCCGCGCCTGCCCCAACACCGCAAGCAGGAAGCAAACCGCTCAACGTGGCCGACGCTGAGACCGGCGGGCCCAGAGCCAGGGCCGAATCCAGGGCCGAATCAAAGACACGACGCCAACACCCAGGCTCCGCGCCACAGCCACCGCCCGCAGCGAAGAAAACGCTCAACCTGCTCGGTGGCGAGGTCGGGCCCCCGAGCGACTACAAGAAACCCTGACGTGGCGGACCTGCTCGAACGCCGCTTTTCGATCGTCTTCGCACTTTGTCTTGCGGCGACCCTGACGCCGCTGCTGATGACGCGGGTGCTTCCGTTGCACGACGCGCCCGGGATCATCGGTCTTTCTGGAGCGTTGGCGCTCGTCGATGAGCCCGCCGCCCGTATCCGAGAGTTCTACGACGTCGACCTCGGGCCGCAGCCATCTGTCCTGTATTTCGGCTGGGGATCTCTGGCGTCCAGGGTCGGCGTACCCGCGGACGTCGCGTTCAGTTTGTACATCGGACTTTTTTGCCTCGCCGGGCCACCGCTCGGCCTGCTGGCGCTCTTGCGCGCGTTCGGACGGCCGAGCTGGCTTGCCTTCCTGGCGTTCCCCATCGCTTATCACCATCAGATCTGGTTTGGGTTTCTGGGCAGCGCGGCGGCGATCACCGGCTTGCTGCTGGCCCTCGCGGCGGCGCGGCGGGTGGCGGTTGCGCCGTCCCTGCGCAATCACCTCGCCCTCGCGGCCGCGCTTTTCTACGTCGGCATTGCGCACCCTTTCGCGCTCGCGCTGACCTTCGCGGTCATTGCCCCACTCGCGATCTGGCCGGTCGCCGGAACACCGTCGACTCCACGGCGCTTACGCGCGCTTGCTCTGCGTTGCGCTTGCGCCCTGCCCGTGCTCGCCTTCTTGGCACCCTGGATCGCCCGCTTCGCCGACGCGGCCGAAACGTCGCAACCGGCCATGTCCGCGTTTGCGCACCTGCGCCAGGAATTGCGCGGGCGACGACCACCGCTCGGTTTCGATCTGCAGCATTTCGTCGAATGGCTCGGCAACGGCTACGCGACGCGCGCCGACGAGCTCGTGCCTCTGGTTGCACTGTGTACCCTGGGCGCGTTCCTGGCGATGGGTGCCCGCTCCGGCAGCAAGGCTGGCGCGTCCCGCGAATCGCCGGCGCCGGGTGCCACGTGGTGGCTCGTCTGGGCGGTGGCCGTGCTGGCGACGGGGTACGTTTTTCTGCCGCAGCGGGTGTTCTGGCCAACGATCTGGTGGGGCCTGCGCGAGCGCTGCGTGGCACCCTTGTTTTTCGTGGCGGTTGCCCTGGTGCGGCCGTCGGCGCGCGGACTGCGCTCGTGGGCGGGGTTGCCTGCGGTTGCAGTCGCCGCGACGTTTGCTCTGACCATCGCCGCGGATTTCCGTTGGTATTGGAATGCGCGAGTCCTTGACGGCTTCGACGAGACCCTCGCGGCCATCCCCGCCGGAGCTTCCGTGCTGTCCCTGTCGGCCAACGTGCCCCCCGACTACCACCCCATCCACTACACCCTGGGACACCCATATTTGGTGCAACACCACGTCGCCCACCGCGGTGGCCGCGCGGTGCCATTGCTGCGCGGGCACCCCGGCTCATACTGGATAACACCACACGAACCACCCCCGCATCCCCCGTGGGGCAGGGCCAAGGAATTCGATTTCGCCGAGCATGGCCAGAGTTTCGACTACTTCCTCCTGGAGCTTTCCGAAGACCCGCCCGTCGATCCGCTGGCGGCACTGTCCGGTGGGGTGGTGAAACCTGCGGCGGCGCACGGCCGCTGGCGCCTGTACGAAAAAGTCCGCTGATCGACGGAGCGCCGCGAACCGGTGCTATCCTTAGGCTCGCCGTGGCTGTAAACAAGGCCCCACAGCCCCTGGTGATCGAACGCGCCGTCCCGGCCGACGTCGACGCGGTGATGGAAGTCGAGCGGCTATGCTTCAAATCGCCCTGGGCGCGCCAGGTGTTCGTCGAAGAACTTTCGCGAACCTGGGCCCGCATCGACGTGTTGCGCGACAACGCCAGCGGCCAGGTGCTTGGATTCTGCAACTACTGGCTGGTGGCCGACGAAGTGCATTTGCTCAACCTCGCGACGCGGCCGACCGAACGCCAACAGGGACACGCGTCGCGCTTGCTCGCCCATCTCGTGGATAAAAGCCGCAAGGCCGCGTTTCGCATGGTCACGCTTGAGGTCCGGCGATCGAACGACGCCGCGCAGCGCCTGTACAAGAGCTTCGCTTTTCGCAGCGTCGGCCTGCGCCCCGGCTACTACGCCGACGATCAGGAAGACGCGGTGATCATGACGCTTGATCTGTCGTGACGAACTTGTTGCACCTGTTGCTCGCAGTCCTGTTGTCGTCGGTGCCTGCCCTCGCGGTGGGCCGTGTAGCGACCAGCGCGAACGTGGTGGCCCTGACCTTCGACGCGTGCGCGACCAAAACTCAGGCCAACGGTTTCGACGCAGCGGTGCTGGATATCCTGCAACGCCAGCAGGTGCCGGCAACCGTGTTCCTGTCAGGCCGATGGATCGAGGCGCACGCCGATGCGGCGCGGGCCCTCGCGGCTGCCCCGCTGCTTGAATTGGGCAACCACACCTACAACCACCCGCGTCTGCGATCCCTGTCCTCGGCCCGGATGAAAGACGAGATCGCTCACGCAAGCCGCCTCGTCGAATCGCTCGGCCAGCATCCCACGGCGCTGCGCCCGCCCGCGGGGGACTTCGACGCGCGTGTCGTTCGCGCGGCCCGTGCGGCCGGGTTGTCGACCGTGCTGTGGGACGTGGTGTCGGGCGACGCCGGCGGCCACGTGCCCGCGACCGAGATGGTGGAATCGGTCACCCGCGACGTGCGCCCGGGATCGATCGTGATCTTCCACATCAACGGGCGGGCGCCTTTCACCAGGGATGCCCTGCCACAGATCATCGATCGCCTGCGCGCGCGCGGGGTGCGTTTCGTGACCGTGTCGGAACTGCTGGCGCTGCCCGACGCAAGAATTGTCCCGGCGTCGCAGGACGTTCGCGTTCCGGAGGATCGCCGATGACCCGGTCAACCGCGGTCGCCACCAGGGTCGGTCCCGCACTTGCCCGCCGACAGGCGACCTGGATTGCCGCCATGGAGCCGTGGTGCGGGATGGGATACAAAAGCGCGGTTCTGTCCCGGTGGCTCGGTGCAATGGCACGCACCGGGGCAGTGTTCGGTGTGGCAGACCACAACGCCGAGCTGCTCGGGATCGTCGTCGTCAAACCCGACGTTCTGCTCGGCGACTTCATCGCCCTGCTCGCCGTTGCGCCCGAGGCCGCCGCGCGCGGGGTCGGCCGGGCCCTGTGTACGCACGTGGAAAAGCGCACTTTCCGCACCCGTCGTTGGCTCTACACTTCATCGGACTCGGGCAACGCTGCGGCCGCGAAGTTCTACCGCAAGCTGGGCTTTGGCCGCGTCGGCCGATTGCCCGATTTGGTCATTCCTGGGCGCACCGAGATCCTGTGGCGCAAGGGACGGCCGTGATGGAAACAACGGCGTGTAGAATGCGAGACGCATGAAGCGAGTGGGCGCGGGTCTCGGGGCACCGGTCTCGGTCATCCTCGCGCTGGTGTTTCCGGCGATGATCGCGGCGGCCATGGCGCTCGCGTACTACGGCTACAGGCACGTGCAGGACGTGTCGCGCCTTTTCGAGGCATCGACCATCGAGGACGGGCGAGCCGACGCACAGAGGCTGATGGCCGCGGTCGAAAAACCCATCGACGACGCCGCGCAGGCCCTGTTCCGCCAGCTTGGCGCAGCGCCGCCGGATGATCAACCGGGACCGCATTGTCCAGAGGCAGATGGGCGCAGCCTGGTGTCGAGCTACATGGTGCTGGGACCGCAGCGAGCCTTCGTCTGCCCTCCGGGCAAGAAGGCGCAGAAAGAATGGGAGGGTCTGAGAAGCTCGTTGCGCGCAAATTGGGACGCGCTGGAGCCAGGCAAGTACAAGCATGAGCACACCGAGGACGGACAACTCATTGCTTACGGCGTGCAAGCGGGCGCGGACGGAGAGCGGCGGTACATCGCCGCCCGAATCAATCTGGATATGCTGCGGAACGTCTGGCTCCGTCCGGCGGTGATGCAGCTTGATGACAAGCGGGTGGAGATCGTCGACGAGCGCGGCACGACCCTGCTGGGCACGCACTTCGGCGATCTCGAACGCTTCGTTGCCGAGGGGCAACTGGGCCGCATCCTCTACCGCTGGCGCATCCGCGTGGCACCGCGGGACGTCGAGACGCTGCAAGCGGGCGCGGAGCAAGATCGCGTGATCGGACGCATCCTCATCATCTTATCCACCATCATCATCGCCGTCGGCCTGGGCATCGTGTGGCTGGCGGTGCTGGCCGAGCGCCGCGCCTCGCGGCTCAAGAGCGACTTCATTGCCAACGTCTCGCACGAGCTCAAGACGCCGCTGTCGCTCATTCGCATGTTTGGCGAGCTGGTGGCGACCGGCAAACACAAGGGCGACGCGCGCGAGTACGGCGGCATCATCACGCGCGAATCGGAACGGCTGGCGCACCTCATCGACAACGTGCTCGACTTCGCCCGCATCGAGGGCGGCAAGGCCAGCTACGATTTCGCCGAGGGCGACATGGCACCAGTCATCGAGCGCGCCCTCGACGTGTGCCGCTTTCGCCTGGACAAAGAAAAACTCCGTCTGCACACCCAGGTAGATCCCGGCTTGCCGCCCGTGCGCATGGATCCCAACGCCATGACCCTGGTCGTCCTGAACCTGGTCGACAACGCGATCAAGTACGCGGGAGACGGCGGAGAAGTCGAGGTCGGCCTGCGGCGCAGCCCCGGCGGAGTTGTGCTCACCGTGCGCGACTTTGGGCCCGGCGTTCCCGCCCAGGAACACGCGGCCATCTTTGAACGCTTCTACCGCGCCAGCAACGCCCGGGATCGTAACGTCCGCGGCAGCGGGATCGGGCTGTCGCTGGTGCAGCATATTGCCGTCGCTCACGGCGGTCGGGTCACGGTGGAAAGTCCCGTGCCTGGCGAAACCCAGGCAGCAGGGGCGCGGAGTGACGGCACAGCGGGACCGGGCGCGATCTTTTCGGTATACCTTCCGGCACCCATGCACGCGCAGGCAGACGCCGACGCGGCACCCCAAACCACCACCGGGACCACATGAACGGACCTCCCTCTTCCGCCGGTTCGCCCGTCGGCACACAACGTCGTCGCGTCCTCATCATCGAGGACGAGCCCGACATCGCGCGCGGGCTGCGCGACGCGCTCGAGTTCGAGGGTTTCGATCCGGTGTCCGCTGGCCTTGGTGCGGAAGGCGTACGCATGCTGCGCGAGCAAGGCGCGGACCTTGTTCTGTTGGATCTGATGTTGCCCGACTTGAACGGCTTCGCGGTGTGCGAGCTTATCCGGGGCAGTCATCCTGTGATTCCGATCATCATGCTCACGGCCCGATCACAGGAAATCGACAAGATCAGAGGCCTTGCCTCAGGGGCCGACGACTACGTCACCAAGCCTTTCTCCGTCGGCGAGCTGGTCGCACGCATCAACGCCGTGTTCCGTCGCTTGCATCGAATCACCCCGGACGAAATCATTCAAATCGGCAACGTCATCGTTTATCCGCGCCGCCACGAACTTTCACGGGGAGGCCAAACCAGCACGCTGTCATTTTACGAAGTGGAAATTCTGCGCATGCTGCACGAGCACTCGGGTGAACCGGTGACGCGCGACGAACTTCTGGAAAAGATCTGGGGCGTGTCGGGACTCAACCAGACCCGTTCGGTCGACAACTTCGTGATGAAGCTGCGGCGGAAGATCGAAGAGAACCCGGCCCTTCCGCGCCACATCGTCACCATCTACGGAACCGGCTACAAGCTCGTGGTATAGCAGGCGCCTTCATGGCCGCGCCGGTTCGTGTTCGCATCGCACCTTCTCCGACGGGAGATCCGCACGTCGGCACCGCGTACATCGCGCTGTTCAATTACGCGTTCGCCAAGAAGCACGGTGGACGTTTCGTCTTGCGCATCGAGGACACCGACCGCGCACGTTCAACCCCGCAGTCCGAGGCCGCGATCCTGCGCGCGCTCAAGTGGACGGGCCTGTCCTGGGATGAGGGGCCTGACATCGGCGGGCCCTTCGGACCGTACCGCCAGTCCGAGCGCGCCCTTCTGTACAAGCAGCACGCTGAGCAGTTGCTGGCCACCGGAAAGGCGTACCGTTGTTTCTGCACCGCCGAGCGGATCGAGGCCATCAGGCACGAGCAGCGGCGCGCCGGTCTGTTCGTCGGCTACGACGGCCTGTGCCGTGGCCGCACCCCCGACGAATCGCAGGGCCGCGTGGCGGCAGGCGAAGCCTTCGTCGTGCGCCTGGCCATGCCGCGCTCGGGGGAGACGGTGTTCACCGACCGGTTGCGCGGCGAGGTCAAGTTCGAGAACACCCAGATCGACGACCAGATATTGCTCAAGACCGACGGATTCCCGACTTATCACCTGGCGAACGTGGTGGACGACCACTTGATGCAGATCACGCACGTGATCCGCGCCGAGGAGTGGCTGTCGTCCACCCCGAAGCACGTGGTGCTGTACCAGGCGTTCGGCTGGCAAGCGCCCGAGTGGATCCACATGCCGCTGCTGCGCAACGCCGACAAGTCCAAGATCTCGAAGCGCAAGAACCCGGTCTCGCTCGACTATTACAAGGCGGCGGGATTCCTGCCCGAAGCCCTGGTCAATTACCTGGGCACCATGGGCTGGTCGATCGCCGGCGACCGCGAAAAATTCACGCTGCCTGAAATGATCGAGGCGTTCTCCTGGGACCGCGTCAGCCTCGGCGGGCCGGTCTTCGACCTGGTCAAACTGGGCGCGATGAACGCCGACTACCTGCGCGCCCTGTCGGACGAGGAAGTGGTCGCGCGCCTGCGCACCTGGCGCCTGTCGGATGAATACTTGAAGTCGCTCGTGCCGCTGGTGCGGGAGCGCGTGCAGCGGCTGGATGAGTTCATTGCACTGACCGACTTCTTTTTCGCCGGCGATCTCGACTACACCGGACTCGGCAAGGATCTCCTGCCCAAGAACCGAGTGGCCAAGGACGTGACCGAGGTCCTGCTCGCCTACTGCGAGGCGCTCGACGTCCAGCATGACTTTTCCCCCGCCGCGCTCGAACAGGCCACCCGTACCTTCTGTGAAAAGTCCGGCTGGGCGACCAAAGAGTTGTTCATGCTCGTGCGCATGGGCATCTCGGCGCGCAAGGCAACCCCGCCCCTGTTCGAGACGCTGGCGGGCGTGGGCCGCGACATGGCCCGCCGCCGGTTGCGCCAGCTCGCCGAGTTCGTCAAGAAAATGAGTTAGCGGCGAATCCGCGCGCCGTCGCCGTTGCGCCGGTGACAAAAGAGAACACTCGATGACAATCGGGTGACAATTGATGGTCTAGGCTGCGCGCCATCATGCAACACGTCTCCCCGTTCGCTGGCCCGGTGATTGCCCTTTATCTCGCGGTGTTGCTGGTGCTCGCCGTGTTTGGCTTTCACCGCTCGTACCTGGTCTACCTGTACTTCAAGTATCGCGACCGCCGTCCGAAGGCGGCGGGCAAGTTCAGCGATCTCCCGGCGGTGACGGTGCAATTGCCGTTGTTCAACGAAATGTACGTCGCGGAACGCCTGCTTGAGTCGATGGTCAAGGTGCGCTACCCGCGCGACCGCTTTCAGATCCAGGTGCTTGACGATTCCACCGACGAAACGCAGGAGCTCTGCCTCGCCAAGGTGGCCGAGCTGCGCGAGCGTTTCCCCGACCTTGACGTCGAATACGTGCACCGCGCCGACCGGGCCGGGTTCAAGGCCGGCGCGCTCGACCACGGGCTGCGCACCGCCAAGGGCGAGTTGATATTGATCTTCGACGCCGATTTCGTTGCGCCGCCCGAAATCCTGGAACACATCGTCGACCATTTCGTCGACCCCAAGGTCGCGGTCGTGCAGTGCCGCTGGGAGCACCTCAACCGTGACTTCTCGGCGCTGACCGAGGCGCAGGCGCTGATGCTCGACGGCCACTTCCTGATCGAGCACGCCGGACGCAACCGCTCGGGGCGCTTTTTCAACTTCAACGGCACGGCCGGCATGTGGCGACGCTCGGCGATCGTGGACGCTGGCGGCTGGCAGCACGACACCTTGACCGAGGACATGGATCTGTCCTACCGGGCACAATTGCGCGGCTGGAAGTTCGTCTACCTGCCCGAGTTCGCCGCGCCCGCTGAATTGCCGGTCGAAATGTCCGCCTTCAAGGCGCAACAGTTCCGCTGGGCGAAGGGGGCGCTGCAGGTCGCGCGCAAGCTCTTGCCGACAATCCTGCGTTCGAACGCCACGTTCGGCCAGAAAAGCGAGGCCTTCTTCCACCTGACCAACAACATCTCGTACCCGCTCCTGCTGGTTCTGTCGCTGCTGCTGCTGCCAAACCTGGCGTTGCGCACCGAGCACGGCATTCGCGAAGTCCTGACCATCGACCTGCCGCTGTTCTTCGGCACGACCTTGAGCCTGGCCTCGTTCTATTTGCTGTCGGAAAAAGAAATTGCACGCCTGTCGGGCGTGGCTCCTGGTCCGCGGCTGTGGGCCGCGCTCGGTCGCCTGCCGCTCGTGCTGTCGCTCGGCATCGGCCTGTGCGTCAACCAGACCCGCGCCGTGTTCGAGGCGCTGCTGGGCCGCGAGTCGGAATTCGTGCGGACACCCAAGCACGGGATCCAGGGCAAGTTCGAGCGCTGGACCGAGAAAAAGTACCGCGCCGCCAAGTCGATCACGCCCTTCATCGAGCTCGCGATGGCGCTGTACTTCGTCGCCGCGATGGCGGTGGCGTTCGATCACGGCCACTACTTGTCGATGCCCTTCCTGGCGCTGTTCCTGTGCGGCTTTGGCTACGTGGGAACAGTGTCCCTGTGGCAGGGACCGGTTGGTCAGGGACTGCGTGGCGTGCTGCGCCCTGCTTCCACTCGGCACGTCGTGCCCGTGCCCGCATTCCCGGCGTTTGCGTCGGTACCCTCCGTCATCGACCTGGGTGACGATTCGGCACCCTTCGCTGCGCCGCCATTGCGCGCCACGGCCACTCGGCCTGCGGCTGCGGTTGGTGAATCCAGATCCGCATCAACACGGAGCACGGCGGTCTGAAGGTACGCGCGGTGCCCTTGCCCCGAAGGGCCATGGGTCTGCGGCGAAATTGATCATCACGTCGGTCCCGGTGTGCGGCTCGGCCTTGCGAGCGCTGGGGGCTTCACACTAGCGTATGCCGATGCACCTCATCGCACTCCTCCTCGCACTCCTCTTTGCTCTCGGCACCCCCGAGGTTGGCAAGCCGCTGCCCGCCTGGACGCCCGGCGGTCTCGACATCCACCACATCAACACCGGCAAGGGGAACGCCACCTTCTTCATCCTCCCCGACGGCACCACGATGCTGATCGACGCCGGCCACGCGGGCGACAGCTCCCGCAGCACGCCGCCGCGCCCCGACGGCTCGCGTTCCCCGGGCGAGTGGATCGCCCGCTACATCACCTCGATCGTGGCCAAACCGGTGATCGACTACGGCTACCTGACGCATTTCCACCCCGATCACATGTCCGCGTTCCCCGACCTCGGCGCGCGCATCCCGGTCAAGAAGATGATCGACCGCGGCGACGCTCTCCTTGCGCCCACTTTGGTCGAGTTCAAGACCTACCGGGCATGGACCGCGAAGCTCAAGGTCGAGACGCTCAAGCCCGGACACCGCGATCAGATCGTGCTGGTGCATGAACCGAAGAAGTACCCAACGTTCGTCGTTCAGAACATCTCGGCCAACGGCGAGGTCTGGACCGGACGCGGCACCGAGACCGCGCCGCGCTT
>CAYSKR010000018.1:0-16107 GCA_964431675.1 uncultured Myxococcales bacterium | reverse complement strand
CCAGCCGAGGCCGCACACCCCAGAAAAAGAGGAGCAGTCGTAGATGAGCTTTAGGAAAATACTGCCCGTGGGTTTGGTCGTTTTTGGATGTTTGCTGCAAGTCGGCGTTGCTGACGCCCAGGACGACGCGGCGAAGGCCGTCGCGAAGGGGATGCTGGTCGAAGGCCGACAGCTTTTCGACAAGGGAGACTTCGCGGGGGCACTGCACAAGTTCGAGACTGCCTACGAGATCGTTCCCAGCCCCAAGATCAAGTTCAACTTCGGGCTCGCGTACCGCGCGCTTGGACGGGAATCCGAGGCGCTCGCTGCGTTCGAGAGTTTCCTCGACCTCGCGAAGGACACGGATCCGCAGTTGCGTGCCGAGGCGCAGGACTACGTCAAGTCCTTGAAGAACAGGATCGCGGCGTCGCGTCGCGCATCCGAGAAGTCGGCAGCACCGCAAGCAACGGCACCGACGGTGGCTGCGGTGCCTGTCCTCGCGCCCGCGCAGCGGATGGACTTGTCCGCACGCGCGCCCGAACCCGAGGCAGCCTCGCCGCCGGTGTACACGCGCTGGTGGTTCTGGGCGTCGGCAGGGGTCGGCGTTATTTTGCCTGGGTCCGAGCCGATGGTGCGGTACCAGTTTTCGAGCAACCAGGCCACGCAGGGTCGCTGGCGGCAGGTTCAAGAACACAGCGGCTTCGCCATAACGCCAGAGTTGCTCGATATCCATAAAAACGTTGTAAACGATCTCGACACCCGGCGACCGTGAACTAAAATGGGGACATGGCGAAAGTTGCCCGACTTCCTGGCGGACCGATCTCGCGGCAACAGGCAAGGGCGCACATCAAGGCGCGCTTTGGCGAGGAGGATCCGATCGTCGCGCTCTGGGGAGGCGCATCCTTGATGCGCGAAAAGGGCCACCATGACCAACGTGGACGGCCAAACGAAAAGGTCATGGACGGGGCGAACGCGGCGCTCCTCCACGCATATCCCAAGCTCCAGCCTGTTGACCTCGCTGTCCTCGAAGCCTACTTCGAGAAAGATACAGACGAGGGCACCCGCTTTCCAACCCAACGCGATTGGAAAGACTGGCACCACCGCGCCATCGAGATGAAAGGAACAGTCCGCGCGCGTGCACACAGGCGGATCCGCCGAGCGCGAGAAGTCCTGAACGTCCGGCCGAGGTCAGATCAAGCGTTCACCTACCGAGGGACATGCACGATCGGCACCGTGAAGGTTGAGGCCTCGGGAGTTGTGCCGGCGGGAACGGAGATCCGGGTCCGGATCGAATTGCACTCCGTAGCCCCGGTGAGATCCAAACGATGAAGAAACAACGAAACGAATTCGAGGTCACTCTCGATCGCTGGCTGGTCCTGTCAGCCCTCGCAGCATGCAAGAAGCCTCCCGGGAATTTCAACATCCAGAAAGTCTTTTTCATCAGCGAAGATCAATGCGTGCGAAAGGGTTGGGCAACTCCTAGCTTTAAGTATTTCCGCTGGACCTATGGCCCCTACAGCAGAGACCTCGCAGAAGACGTGCAGGCTCTTAGGTCCGCCGGTCTCGTCACTGGGAGCCACCAGCTCAGCGAACGCGGTCAGCGAGTTGTTGATCGCTGGGGACCAATCCTCAAACAGCGCGCACCGCAGTTGGCCCAGATCGAGGGCTGGGTGCGCGGCGTTGCTGCGGAGCATGGACACCGTACCACCAAGGCACTCAAGGCTATCGTTTACGCGATGGAGGTGGAGCCGTTCGACATGCCAGGCAAGAAGCTGCCCGTCGGCGACATCCACCCGCCATGCGATTTGCTCGTCCCCTACTGGACCGACGGGCTCAAGGTTCCTGCCGTCGATCCCGACCTGGCGGCAGATCTGTTCGCCGACCTCGCACTCACGACGCAGGCGCTCGTCGATCGTGACGTCGTGACCAACGCGACCAGCCGAAAGGCCGCAGCGATCCTTGGCCTATAAGCCGCGTGCCAGCAAGCAGGTCCTGCGTCAGCTCACGAGTCTCGGAGACCATGAACTGGGCGTGGTGCGCGAGAACATTCGGCATGTCTTGAGCTATCCCAAGGAGGGGTTTCCCTCCCAGGCCGAATCGGCCAAGGTCGGTGCCTGGCGCTATGTCTGCCAAACGGAGGTACTGCGAGTAGGAATTCCGCAAGGTTGCGAAACTGCACGCGCTGGCCATCGTTTTACGAAACCGTTGCTCTACCACTGAGCTACATCGGCAAAGGTTTTAGTTTTTTCGATGGAGCCACCCGAAAGAACGAACTGGGAAGCGAACGTATGCCGCGTCGCCTGGTACCACGTCAAGGGCGGAAGTCGGCAGGCCGCCTCACAACCCCTACTGTTGCGCGATCGCAACTCTGGTTTGACGCCACCCCAGGCGGGGTGTACGGTTTCTGCCTTCCATGGCCGTAACCCTACAAAAACCAGCCTCACTTGAGGCGAGCGCGTCCGCCGAAGTTACCACCTTGCTGGGCAAGGGAAGCTCTTTTGAGGGCAAATTGTCCTTTGAAGGCACCGTCCGCGTCGACGGCAAGCTAAGCGGCGAGATCTTCACCGATGACGCGCTGCTGATTGGCGAGGGTGCCGAGATCAGCGCGGAGATCCACGTGGGTGCCGTGGTCATCCAGGGGACCGTGCGCGGCAACATCCACGCCAAGCGATCGGTCGAGATCCACGCACCGGGGCGAGTTCGCGGCAACATCACGACGCCATCGCTGATCATCGAGCGCGGGGTTGTTTTTGATGGCAGCTGCCAGATGGAATCGGGCGCGGATACCCAGACGCCAAAGGCCACAGGGGCAGCCACCCGAGACCCCGCGCGCACGCCGTCGGCGACTAGCTGAAAAGCTGAAGTCCGCGAATTTACTTCGCGGGGCAGGGTCAAGGGCAGGCAGGGGCAGGGGCAGGCAGCGGCCCGCCCCTGACAGTCGTTCAAGACAGGTCCATTTATGGACACGTCTTGAACGCGGCGCTGGTGGCACCGAAGGCGTCACCAGATTTGCCGGACCCGGCTCGGGCATTGGTACAATGCGCTCGCATGCTGGTGGTCTGCCTGTATGTTCACGTGGCCGGGTCAGTGGAACAGATGGTGCGAAGGATGGCGAACGGAGTCGCGGTTGGCGGGACCCTGTTCATGGTTGGCCACCGCCCGATCGATCCCGCGACCGGAGCCGCCACAGCCGCAGCCAATCAGGTGCAAGTCTCCGCCGAGAGCGCGATCGCTGCGCTTGATCCGCGCCGCTGGGAATTGGTCGTCGCGGAGGAGCGTCCGCGGCCTGTCGCCGGCACCGGAGTCGACGCCGTGATACGCGCGCGCCGCCTGGCCTGAAGCGCTTTAGCGGGTGCGCAGGACGCGTTGTATGCTTACCGCATGGAATTCGCGGCCCCGCGCCTGCCGCCCACCAGCCCGGATCTGCTTCTGGATGGCACGCGTCCATACTTCCTATGGTGGACCGACGCCACCGTCGCCGATCTGCGCCGACACCTGGCCGCCGATGACCTCGACGAGCGCGCTTACTGGATGGGCGCGCTCTTGCGCGAGGCCAACACGCGCGACGTGTGGCTTTACGTGACGGCGGATGCCATCCGCACCAGCTGGCCCCGATTGCTCCGGCACCTTGGGCGCGGGCGCGACATGTGGGCGTACCTGCTGGGCCTGCCGCAGCCCGTCTGGCCACCCCGCCCGCCGTTTTCGGAATAGGCGAGGAACCATGGGTCAGAGTTTCGATTCTCGCGTGGTCGGCGCGGATCTCTTGCGCTTCTTGCAGGCCAGCCAGCGCCGCGTGCCGTTTCACCTTGGCGGAGGTGCGGCCCTCGGGGGCGCCTACCTGCACCACAGACTCTCGAACGACGTGGATCTTTTTCTTCACGATGCCGTGGCGCATCGAGATCTGATTCGCGCATTCCCCGACGTGTCGCGCGACACCGGCCTTCCCATCGAGATCATCCGCGACGTGGGGAGCCTGGTCCGCGCTCGCGTCACGCTTCCGCACGCTCCGGTCGAGGTCGACATCGTGCATGACCCAGTGCCGGACATCGAGGCGCCGCCACCACCGGTGGATGGAATCACCGTCGAATCGCTGGTCGACATGCGGGCCAACAAGCTGACGTGCATCCTTTCCCGCTCGGAGCCGCGAGACCTTGTCGACCTGATGTACCTTGATCGCGCCGGATATCCCCCCGAAAACGATCTCGGCCTGGCATTGCGCAAGGACGCAGGAATCGATCCGGGCGTGCTGGCGTGGCTGCTGCGCGTCTTTCCGATCGAGCCACTTCCGATCATGCTGGAGGCGCTGACGGCCTCGACCCTTGCCGCTTTTCGTGACGATCTGCGCGAGCGCTTTCGACGAATCGCCGTCGCAGGAACGTAGGGGTGACTTACGTTGCCCGTGAGCGCTGGCGCGGAGGTGATGCTCGATCAGGCGGCCGAGGGCCAGAACCGCGGGTTGAAAATCGGCGCGCGACAAGGACTCGGTCAGCCGACCAGTCGCACGCCGAGGCCAGCCGGTCGAGCGGACGCATCATGCCGTCCTGGACGTCGAATCCGCCTTCGGCGACATCGCGCGCCAGGTCGAAGCTGCCGTCGAGATCCAGGTAGCGCGTCGCCCGTGACGACAGCGCCGTGTGCAGCGCCGCCGCGATGGCGATGCGGCTTTCGTCCATGCAGCCCCACATCAAGGTCACGCCCGCGCTTTCGGCAACGTCGGCGATGCGCCGCGCGGGTTCGATGCCGCCGCACTTCATCAGCTTGATGTTGAAGATGCCGGTTGCTGGATGCGGTGGCGCGACCAACCGGGCCGCATCTTCCGGCGTCAGCAAGCCCTCGTCGGCGCACAGTCGTGCGCGCTTTGCAGCATCAAGTTCGCGCATGAGCCCGGTGTCCGCCGCCTTGATGGGCTGTTCCATGAACTCCAGGTTGAGGTTCTCGGTCGCGGCGAAGAAACGCCGCGTTTCGTCGAGCGTGTAGCCCTGATTGGCGTCGACGCGAATCAGCAGGTGCGGTCCAACGGCTTCCCGCAGGCGGGTCAGGCGCTCGATGTCGCCGTCCAGCGACAACCCGGTCTTCACCTTGAGCGCGCGAAAACCGCGGCCCACGTATTCGGCGGCCTCGGCAAGCGTCGCGGCAAGGTCTTTGATGCCGATGGTGATCGACGTCGGCAGGGCTTCGTGAACCTGACCGAACGCGCGGACCAGTGGAAGCCCAAGATCCTGCGCCCACAGATCGTGCAGCGCCATGTCGACCGCTGCCCGCGCGGCCGGCGTGTGGGTCGTGCCCGCCGCGAGGTCTTGCAACAGAGCAGGCAACACCCTCGCATTCCTGCCCACGAGCCACGCCAGCCGATCGCCCAGAAGCGCCGCCTGGCACGCGGCGACCGTCTCGCCGGTCACGTACGGCTCGGGCGATGCCGCGCCCAACCCCATGCGGCCCTGATCGTCGTGCAGCTCGACGATGACGCTCTCGATCGCAGTCACCGTGCGGAACGCGATGGTGTACGGGCGCGCCAGCGGAATCGGCACCACGCGGGTGTTGACGGACGCAACACGCAAGGACGCGATGCTAGCACAGGTACGAACGCAGCACCGGCACGAGCGCGCCCATCCCCTCTTGCAGCGGCCGGATGACCGGCAGCCCGAGGTGCTGTTCCAGATCCCGCTGGGCCGCGATCAACTCGTCGGAACTGAGGCGCTCGCCATTCAACGTGACTGCGAGAACACGTGCGCCGTAGTACCGAATCAGGTCGATCTCTTCGGGCAACGGCGGGATCCGCCAGCCCGGGTGTCCCTTGAAATCAATCTGCCCCGGCGCGTGTTGCAAGATCACCCCGCGCGCCTGCCCCGAAACCAGCAACTCGCTGCCGCACGGGCCGGACGGATTGCGCAGCCCCGACTGCCCTTCGACAATAATAACGTCGGGCTTTCGGGCGGCATCGCAGGTCACGATCGCGTGTTCAAGTTCGCCGGCGACGAAGTCGTTGGCCACCGAATCCAGGATGAAGCCGTAACGGCCACCCTGCATCCATCCGGTTTGGCCGGTGTAGATCATCTCGGCGCGCAGCCCGTCGGCGTTGCATGCGTCGACGAGAAAGCGCGCCGTGGTTCGCTTGCCCATCGCGCAATCGGTGCCGAGCACCGCGATGCGCGGCGCGCGCACGTTGGCAATTTCGCCCGACCAGAAATGCAGCTCGTCGCGTGGCTTTGGTTTACGGACGTCGACGATCCGGCTGCCGTTGGCTGCCGCCGCAGCGACGATCTGGGGATCGTCGCTAGCGAATTCGTGCAGCCCGTTGACGATGTGCATCCCGCGTTGCGCCGCCTGCAGCAGCAGCGCGCGCAATTCGGGCGGTAGGCGCCCGCCGCCGGTGGCGATGCCGACGATGACGGTGTCGGGCCGCGGCGCGGATCGCTCGCGGGCCTCGTCCAGCGTGGCGACGACCGGGATGCCGCGCGCCTGTCCATCAAGCACCGTCCCCGCGTCTTGTCCCGCCGCATCCGCGTCGAGCACCGCCACGATCCGGTATCGCGTGCCGCCGCGCAGAAGGCCGTGCGTCGTCTTCGCGTGCTGGGTCTGCAGCGCCCCCGGCGCGAGAATCACCGCGTTGCCTTCGAATTGCGTTTGCTCTGGCATGATTGTCGCGCGTTCATACCATGAATCGCAGCGCATGCGGTTGTCAGCGAAGGCCCGTAGCGCAGAAGACGCATGCACGGATTTCACCGTCGGCGAAGCCTTGGCGGTGTCGCACGCGGGCGACCGTGAACACCGACAGCATAGGCCCCCACCACGAGGTAGCGAACCTTAGCGTCGTTGAAGGCGGAAAGCAGATCGAGGAAGTCTTGGTTCACGCGGCACCGCCTGCGTGAGAGAAAAAAGCTCGACGCTCAGCTCCCAGACAACCTCGGCGCGGCGTTCGAGCGGAATCCGATCCCAAAACAGAGCGTCGTAATCACCTGCCTCCTGCTCCTGCCCCACGCGAAACTTACGCGTCTCCCAGCCCGCCCGAGCTTGCCGCCGAAGCTGCGCAGCATCCATTGTTGAAGTGTACCACTAGCCGAGCCAGACGGTGAAGTACACGTACATCGCTGCGGTTCCGGCCAAGACTAGCGCTGAAACGAGAACATCCCGAAAGTCCCAGCTCGAGCGCACCTCACGCCGGAACGCCTCGGTTTCGCTGCCGAAGGTGAGGTTCTCGATTTGTGCGCTGGTCGGCGCGGCCGACATGCGCGACACGACCACGATAACCAGGATGCAAAATCCAAACAGCAGCGCCGAAAAGTAGAGGAAGTTGAAGTCGCCGAGCGCCGCCAGCCACGCCGGATTAGCGTGCTTGCCCTGGCCAAAGAACGCCTGCACCGTGAGCTTGAACATCCCGAGCGTGAAGCCAAGCCCCAACCCCCACACGGCACCGCGCGCATTCACCCGGCTTGAAAAAATCCCCAACAGAAAAACCGCCGTGATTGGCGGCGCGAGGTAGCCCTGCACCGCTTGCAGATACGCGTACAGGCCGCCGTTGGAGATGAGGGGCATCACCGGAATCCACAACATGCCAAGCGCCACGACACCCACCGTGGCCTTGCGGCCGACCTGCACGAGTTGTGCCTGCGATGCGCCCGGCCTTACCTTCTGATAGATGTCGACGGTGAACAACGATGCGGTCGAATTGAAAATCGACGCCAGCGATCCCATCAGCGCCGCCAGCAAGCCCGCCACCACGATGCCGCGAATGCCCGACGGCAAGAGCGCCGTGACCAGCGTCGGAAACACCTGGTCGCCCTTGAGGATCCCATTCTCAGAGGGGATGCGAATGACGCCTTTTTGGTGCAGGGCCCAGCCGATGAGTCCCGGAATCAGAAAGATGAGCACCGGCGACAGCTTGAGGATGCCGCCGAAAAAGGCGCCGCGGCGAGCGGTCTTCAGATCCTTGCCGGCCAGCGTACGCTGCACGATGTACTGGTCGGTGCACCAGTACCAGATGCCGATGATGGGCGATGAAATCAGGATGCCGAGCCACGGGAAGTCCGGATCGCTCGCGGGTCGCCACAGCGCGAACTGCGCGGCATGGTCCCGCGCCACGGCCTGCAATTCGCCCCAGCCGCCAAGTTTGTCGAGCCCGACCACCAGAACCGTGATCGAGCCGATGAGCAGCACGACCGCCTGCGCCGCGTCCGTGTAGACGACGGCGCGCAATCCACCGAGCGTCGTGTACAGGCCGGTCAAGATCACCGTGGCGAACGCGCCCACCCAGAACGCATTCTGCGGATTGCCGAACATGTCGGGCAGCAAGGCCTGAAAAACCAGCGCACCCGCGTAGACGTTGACGGACACCTTCGTGAACACGTACGCCGTCAGCGACGCGACCGTGAGGATCCATCGCGCCCGCGCGGAGAAGCGCCGCTCCAGGAACTCTGGCATCGTGAAGACGCGCGCCCGGTAATAAAATGGAACGAAGACCCAGCCGAGCATGATGCAGATCCAGGCGTGCAACTCCCAGTGCGCCATGGCCATGCCGGTGGTGGCACCTGAGCCGGCCAGTCCGACGATGTGATCCGAGCCGATGTTCGACGCGAAGATCGAACCGCCGATGGCGAACCATCCGACGTTGCGACCAGCCAGGAAATAATCCTCGGCGGTCTTCTGTTGCCGCGACGACCACCAGACCACACCTGCGATCAAGGCGAAGTACAGGCCAATCATGGCACCGTCGAGCGCCGTCAACGTGGCGGACGCACTCACGCTCATGGGCCACGTCCATGGCCCGCTGCCCTGGTTGAAAGAACCATCGGGAAATTTTCCTTGTCTTTTCCCTTGACCTGCTTAGTAAAGACCATTTACATACTAGCATGAGCACTCACGCAACGAAAGACGCTTATTCACCTCGCCCCGAGCACCGCTTCACGTTCGGCCTGTGGACGGTGGGCAATCGCGGCCGCGATCCCTTCGGCGACGCCGTGCGCGCGCCGATCCCGCCCGAGCGCATCGTGCAAAAGCTTGCTGAACTTGGTGCCTACGGTGTCAATCTGCACGACAACGATCTGGTGCCCGCGGACGCTACCCCGGCACAGCGCGATCGAATCGTCGCGGGGTTTGCAGCCGCTCTGCGCGAGACCGGCCTGCGGGTGCCGATGGCCACCACCAACCTGTTTTTCGATCCGGCCTTCAAGGACGGCGCGTTCACCAGCGTCGATCCACGGGTTCGCGGCTACGCTTTGCAGAAGACCATGCGGGCCATGGATCTGGGCGTGGAACTCGGGGCGAGCACGTTCGTGCTGTGGGGCGGACGGGAGGGCGTGGAGACCAACGCTTGCAAGCAGCCACAAGAAGCGATCAAGCGCTACCGCGAGGCGCTGAACTTCCTGTGCGAGTACGCCCGGGCGAGCAAGTACGATCTCAAGTTCGCCCTGGAGGCCAAGCCGAACGAGCCGCGCGGCGACATCTTCTTGCCCACGTCAGGCCACATGCTCGCTTTCATCTACACGCTCGACCATCCCGACATGGTCGGCCTCAACCCGGAAGTCGCGCACGAGCAGATGCCGGGGCTCGATTTTTCCCACGTCGTGGGGCAAGCACTCGAAGCGAACAAGCTCTTCCACATCGATCTGAACGGGCAGAAGCCCGGCCGCTACGATCAGGATCTCCGCTTCGGCAGCGAGGATCAGAAAGGCGCCTTCTTCCTGGTCAAGGTCCTCGAGGACGCCGCGTGGCCGGGTATGCGGCACTTCGACGGCCACGCCTACCGCACCGAGGACGAGCAAGGCGTCTGGAATTTTGCCGCCTACAGCATGCGCTCCTATTTGATCCTCAAGGAGAAAGTTGCGCGCTTCAACAACGATCCGGAAATCCAGGACATCCTGGCGCGGCAAGCGCAGCGCGGCCGCGAATTCACCGAGGCCTTCGGTGCGCGGCTCACTTACTCGTTCGAGCAGGGGGCGGCGCTCAAGAAATACGCTTTCGACCTCAACGTCTTGCGCGAGCAAGGATTCGAATACGAGCGACTCGATCAACTCACGAACGAGGTCCTCCTCGGGGTGCGCTGACCGGGCCATGATGCACGACAGGGGATCAAGCCGCGCGATGCGCGAGGTGAATCGGTCGCTCATCGTGAACCTGCTCCGCAGCGGCAAACGCACGTCCCGCGCCGGACTTGCACAGTCCTCGAAGCTAACGAAGCCAACCGTGTCGTCCATCGTGGACCAGTTGATCCGCGATGGCATGATCCGCGAAGTCGGACTGGGCGAATCCGACGTGACCGGGGGTCGGCCGGCCCAGCTGCTGGAATTCAACGACCGTTCGGCGGCTTATCTCGGCATTCATTTTGGGGTACACGAGACCGTGGTCGCGCTCGCCAACGCGCGCGGGCAGATCCAGCTTCGCCAGAGTCGGCCAACCATCAAAGCCTCGCCAGGCAAGGCCATCGCCGCGATCGCACCCCTCGTCGACGAAGTCCTGCACGCCGCCAAGGTGCCGCGCTCGCGCGTTGAAGCAGTCGGTGCGACGGTGCCGGGGCTCGTCGATCAGTTCTCGGGCCTTTGCGTGCTCGCGCCCAACCTGGGCTGGCGCGATGTCCCCCTGCGCGATGCCCTGGCCGATACCCTGCGCATGCCGGTCGTGGTCAACAACATCACGCAGGCCTCCGCGATCGCCGAGGCCAGAGTCGGTGTGGCGCAAGGACTGAACTCGTTCGTGTGGATTTACGCCGGCAGTGGCGTTGGCGCGGGCATCGTGATCGATGGCCAGATTTTCGTGGGCGAGCGCGGGTTTTCTGGCGAGATTGGCCACTGCCAGGTTCAAGACAACGGCCCGCTTTGTGGTTGCGGCCGCCGGGGCTGCCTCGAAACCGTGGCCTCAGGGATGGCCGTGATGCGGGCGGTCGAAGCGGCCGCGCAACGCGGAACCCCGGTGCGCGGTGCCGACAATGCCGCGCCGCTGGATGTGGCGGCCGTTGCCGCCGCCGCGCGGGACGGCGATCTGGCGGCGCGAAAGATTTTTGCCGACGTGGGCCGTCACCTGGGCCGGGGCGTTTCGTACCTGCTCAACATCCTGAACCCGCAGATCGTGGTCGTGGGCGGGCCCGTGGGGGAAGCCGGGGAAGTTGTCCTGCGTTCGCTGCGCGCGTCGGCCACAAGGCACGCGCTGGATGCGGGCAAGATCGCGGTTGTCGCGTCGACGCTTGGGCGCGACGCCGAGATCGTGGGCGCGGTCTACCTGGCGATGGCGCATGCGGTCCGGAGCTATCGACTCGTGCTCGGACCCGACAGCGCAGGCAGAACAGCCAACGCGCCACTCGCCGCCCAGGGATAGCCTGAACCGAGAAGGATAGGAGAATCGATTGGCAACCACAGATCACTTCATCGGCGTCGACGTAGGAACCAGCAGCGTCAAAGCGCTGGTGGTGGACCGCCGCGGCGCCATCCGAGCGACGGTCACCATCGCGTTGCCCATGTCCACGCCCGAACCGGGCTGGGCGGAACAAGATCCCGACCGCTGGTGGACGGCCAGTGCGGCGGCGATCAGGCGGGTGTGTACCGAAGCCAAGATCCGCCCGGCGGCGATCGCTGCCATCGGCCTTTCCGGGCAGATGCACTCATCGGTTTTTCTGGATCGCACCGGTGCCGTGATCCGGCCGGCGTTGCTCTGGTGCGACGGGCGAACGACGGCCGAGTGCGCGACGATCAATCAGCGCGTCGGTGAGAAACAACTGCAAGCGTGGACCCTGAATCCGGCGCTCGAGGGTTTCACGTTGCCCAAACTGTTGTGGCTGCGCCGTCACGAGCCGGCCGCCTTCCGTCGCCTCACCTGCGTCGTGCTCGCCAAGGACTACGTGCGCTTTGCTCTGACCGGTGTCCTCGCCACCGAACCGTCCGACGCCTCGGGCACCTTGATGTACGAAACCGCGCGGTTGCGTTGGTGCGAACCCTTGATGCGGGAACTGTCGCTCCCTCTGGCGCTGTTGCCGCAGGTCGGTGGGTCGACCGAGATTCTCGGCCGCGTGAGCGCCAGGGCAGCGCGCCGAATCGGATTGCTCGCGGGCACGCCGGTGGTGGGCGGTGGTGCCGACAACGCATGTGGTGCCGTCGGCGTGGGCGCGGTGCTTCCCGGCCTTGCAGTCGTAAGCTGGGGTACGTCGGGGACGGTGCTCGCGCCCACCCCTCGTCCGATCGTTGACGCCAAACTGCGCGCCCACACCTTCTGCCATGCGAACCCCGGATCCTGGTACGCGATGGGCGTCATGCTGACCGCCGGAGCAGCGTTCGCCTGGCACCGGCGCGTGGCGGGTGCCGAGCTCGATGGGCAGGACGACGCCAATCGGCGCCTCAATCAAGAAGCCGCACGAGTTCCGATCGGCGCGCAGGGCCTGACGTTCCTGCCGTATCTGCAAGGAGAACGCACCCCCCACCGCAACGCCGCCGCCCGGGGCGCGTTCGTGGGCCTCTCGCTCGCGCACACGCGGGCTCACCTGACGCGCGCCGTGCTCGAAGGCATCACCTTTGGACTGCGCGACTGCCTCGCCGTCCTGCAAGACATGGGACTGCCAATTTCGCGCGCCGTGGTCACTGGCGGCGGAGCCGAAAGTCCCTTCTTGCGGCAGCTGCAGGCTGACGTGTTCGGGCTGCCCGTCGTGCGCATCCGAAACGGCGGCGGGCCAGGATTCGGGGCGGCGTTGCTTGCCGCCGTCGGTGTCGGGGCATGGGACAGCGTCGCCGATGCGTGCAAGGCAGCCGTGAAACGCCAACCACCCGAGCCGCCTTTGCGCCGCGCCCATCGCGCCTACGAGCCCGCCTACGCACGCTTTCGGCAACTCTACCCGGCGCTCAACGCCACACCGCACCCACCTGACGGTGACCGCGAGTCTATCGCCGCAGGCGCGAAAAAAACGACTTGAGCAGCGCGGCAGATTCCGCAGCGAGGACGCCCGCCACGACCTCGACCCGATGGTTCAAGCGCGGATCGTCGAGCAACTGGTAGAGCGTCCGCACGGCACCGGCCTTCGGATCGTCGCAGCCGTAGACGAGGCGCCGCAGCCGCGCGTTGACGATGGCACCCGCGCACATCGGGCAAGGCTCCATGGTGGCGTACAGCTCCGCGTCGGTCAGGCGCCAGCTACCCATCCGGGCGGCGGCCCGACGCAGGGCGACGATCTCCGCGTGGGCCGTGGGATCGCTCTCCGTCTCGCGCTCGTTGTGCGCGATCGCCACGATCTCGCCGCCGACCACCACCACCGCACCGACCGGCACCTCGCCCTGCCCCGCAGCGCGCTGCGCGGCCTGCAGCGCCCGGCGCATCATCGATTCGGCGAGATCGGGCGCAACATCCCCGACAACGGCAGTCGGCGCAGGCAACGGAAACGCCATGAGCCTACCTTAACGCGCGAAATCCACTGATGCCGGGGTAGATCGCCGTTGCACCAAGGTCGGCCTCGATCTTGAGCAAGCGGTTGTACTTGGCCACGCGATCAGTGCGCGCCAGCGATCCAGTCTTGATCTGCCCCGAGCGCGTCGCCACGGCCAGGTCAGCGATGAACGTATCCTCGGTCTCGCCCGAGCGGTGCGAGGTGATGGTCGTCCAGCCGTGGCGGTGCGCCGTCTCGACCGCCTCCAGCGTCTCGGTGACCGAACCGATCTGGTTGACCTTGACCAGCACGCTGTTCGACGTGCCCCTGGCGATACCCATCTTGATGCGCTCGGGGTTGGTCACGAACAGATCGTCGCCGACTAGCTGACACTTACCGCCAAGTTCATCGGTCAACGCCTTCCAGCCGTCCCAGTCGTTTTCGGCCATGCCGTCCTCGATGCTGACGACGTGAAACTTTTCCACCAGCTTGCGGTAAAGCGCGATGATCCCCTTGCGATCGAGAGTCTTCTTTTCTTTCTTGAAGACGTAGTCGGTCGTCTTCTTGTCGAACAGCTCGCTCGATGCAACGTCCAGGGCCAGACAGATGTCCTTGCCCGCCTGGTAGCCAGCTTTGCCGATGGCCTCGAGCACCACCTCGCACGCCGCCTCGGCCCCGGCGAGATCGGGCGCGAAGCCGCCCTCGTCGCCCACCGACGTCGAAAACTTTTTCTCGTGCAGGATCTGCTTCAAGTTGTGGAAGACCTCGGCACCCGCGCGCAGCGCCTCGCAAAACGACGGCAAGCCCAGCGGCACGATCATGAACTCCTGGAAATCGAGCGCGTTGTTGGCGTGCGCCCCCCCGTTGACGATGTTCATCAAGGGCACCGGCAGAACGCGCGCGTTCGGTCCACCAAGGTACCGGTAAAGCGGCAAGCCCAGCTCGGTCGCCGCTGCCCGCGCCGCAGCCATCGAAACCCCCAGAATAGCGTTGGCACCAACCTTTCCCTTGTTGGGGGTTCCGTCGACCCTGACCATCGTCGCGTCGAGCGCGGCCTGATCAAGAACGTCCATGCCCCTGATGGCCGGCGCCAGCAGCTTGCCCACGTTGTCGACCGCCTTGCGGACACCCTTGCCGAGGTAGCGTTTGGCATCGCCATCGCGCAGTTCGACCGCTTCATGCTCGCCGGTCGATGCGCCCGATGGGACCGCGGCCGTGCCGACGACGCCCGATTCAAGTCGCAGCTCGACCTCGACCGTGGGGTTGCCGCGCGAGTCGAGAATCTCACGGGCTGAAACACTCTTGATGATGGCTGTTTTCATGAGGCGCGCAGATTGTCACGGGCGGACCCGCCGGGCAACTGCCGCGAGTCAACCATAACTCCACTGCCGGTTCGGCTGGTATAGTTAACCCATGGCATCATCAGCCCCTGCGGCGCGCCTGACGTATGTGGAGTACCTCGCCCAGGAGGAAAAGAGCGACGTCAAACATGAATTCCACAACGGAGAAGTCTTCGCCATGGCGGACGGCACGATGGAACACGCGGGTCTAGCAGCCGGTTTCATCAGAGAACTCGGCACCGCACTGAGCGACCGTCCGTGCCGCGTGTTTTCTTCCGACCTGCGCGTGCAAGTCGCCGCCACGGGCCTTGCGACCTACCCCGACGTCAGCGTCGTGTGCGGGAAGGCTGCAACCGCGCCCGAAGATCCGAACGCCATCACCAACCCCGTGTTGATCGTCGAGGTACTTTCAGAAAGCACCGAGGCCTACGATCGGGGTGCCAAGGCCGCCCACTACCGCCGCATCCCGTCTCTCAAGGAATACGCCCTGGTGTCGCAGAGTGAACGCCTGATCGAGGTATTCCGTCGCAACGAGCGCGGCGTGTGGGAGCTGCACGAGTTTCGCGAGGGCAAGGTCCAGCTCTGCGACGTCAGCATCGACCTCGCCGCCGTGTACGCCAACCCGCTGGCGTGAGCGTTGCGGCACCTGAACGTGGCAGGATAGTGGTACCCCAAAGGAGCAATTCAATGACAAGCAAAGCAATCGCATACCGCCGCGAAGCACAACAGATCCTGGCGGGGCTTCATGAGCCTCAGTTGCGTACCGCTCGCGACTTCCTCACCTACCTTTGTTTGACAGGACAGGATGACCCGACCCTCGAGATACTCGCCGACAAAGGTCTTATGCATGACATCCGTACGGCGCGCAGAGATCTCGCGCAGGGCGGCAGGTCAAAGTTGACCCTCTGGGAGAAACTCAAGCCGCATGTTTGAGGTCTTCTTCCATGCCCGCGCCCGCAAGTTCTGGAACCGCCTCAATTCAAGACGCCAGCAGCAGATCGGGCGAATCGTTGACCGCCTGCGCAGCGATCCTGCCTCAGTACCCAATTTAGCACCGCTCCACGGCGAGCTTGAAGGACTCCATCGGGTCAGGGTGGGTGACTATCGGCTCGTGATCGAAATCGACGTTCAACGCAAGGTGGTCATCGTCCTCGCAATCGGACCAAGAGGGGATATCTGTAAGGTTCGCGTTCACCCCGTGCGGCAGCGTTCGCGCAGAACACTTTTCGTGAACGCGCGGGGCCCGCCGCTCAGGAGCGTAGCTGCGGTCAGTTCAATTCACGCACCATCGCTGCCATTCGAACGCCGTCGGCCGGGCGGATACGGTGGAACCTTCTACGGGGTTCTGGGGGGAGGTCCAAACCAGGCACAGGTCGCATATTCGACAACCAGCAACCGCGTTGGTTGAGCACCGGCGTTCACAAGCCCGGTCCACATGGTGTCGCGGATCTCATC
>CAYSKR010000017.1:0-15423 GCA_964431675.1 uncultured Myxococcales bacterium | reverse complement strand
GTCAGAGACGACATCGCCGCCGATCTGCCAAATGCCGCCACAACATTCGGTCCCGAATTCGATTATCGTCTGCCCTCATGAACAGCGACACCGCCGCGTCGGCAGCCCAGGCCTGGCTTGAACACTACCTTCGTTCCCACGTGCGCCACGTGCGCCACTCAGCCTGCCAGCGGTCGCCGCGGACAAGAACCATGTTGACCTGTACGGCTACGCCAGCATGCTCGTGGCTGCGGTGCAGAACCAGGCCCGGCAGATCGACGACCTGCGCCGCGAACTCGCGACGCTCAAGGCGCGGTTGAGGAAGTAGCGCGACCTTCGGGCGGCTGTAGTCGAGTCATTCGCCTTCTCGAGCGTGAGAGGGTGATCGGCCAGACCATCAAGATCCGCTCCTCGGGCGACAGATGGGCCGTGGGCGGCAACGGCACCACGGTGCGCTACAGCCCTTAGGTGGCGGTGGCTGGGCGGATCCCATGCGTGCCGAGAGGCCAGATTAGCCAGCCTTACCATGCATTAGAATAATTCGTTTGCCTGGTCCTACCTTGATCGCTAGGTTTGGGTTCCGTAAGCATCGAGATCCTAAAGTCCTGGAAGGAACCAACATGGAGATACCCTGCAAACACGGTTTCGCGGTCGCACTCTGGGCCCTGCTGTTGGCAGCCTGCGGTGGCTCGACGGGCGCGCCCTCGTCCAGCAACAACGAGTCGCCGCCGGCGGGGGATCAGGCCGCCATCGCCGCCATGGCGCAATGGGCGGGCACGAACCCTATCCCGGAACGGCCCGTGGTCAAGACCGCCACCGCGACGACAAGGTCCGCCGACATGGCGCTCTGGCGCGCATCGTCAGGCGAGTTGCTTTTCGTGCAAAGCGACGGCATCTACGGCTACAGACCGTCAAGCTCTACCGTAGTCAAGGTTCGAGCGCTCGCCGACATACGAGGTCTCGCGCACGGGCCCGACGGCGCGCTGCTCGTGGCGCAGGGAGGTGCCAGGCCTGGGATTTACCGTGTCTCGGGAACGAACGGGAACGCAAACGAGATCGTGGCCGGATTGGGGACGCTACCCGGGGCGGTCGGCCTAGTTGCCCGTAGGGACGGCAACATCTATGTCATTGAAATGCTCGGTGGGTCTTCCGGCAGCCGCGTGTTGCGGGTGTCGCCGCCGCCCATGCGTGCGGTTCAGGAATTGGTGCTCGACCGCATGTGGGCAACCTCCAGCGTTCTGTCCCCCGATGGGCAATTCCTTTATCTTGGCACCTCCGCTGGCGGCATCTGGCGCTTGCCGTTGAACCATGACGGCTCGGTCGGGCAGGGGGCCAACCTTGTTTCCCCGAAGTCAACGGGGTCGGGTGCTGGCGCCGTCGACGATGCTGGCAACATCTACGGTGCCGGAAACAACTCCATCCAGGTGTTCAAGTCGGACGGCACAAGCTGGGGTGAGATTCCGCTGAACGAAGGACACCTCGCGGGCATCAGCTTTGGCGATGCCGACCGCAAGACCCTCTATGTCACGGCCGCTAATATCGGCAAACTCATGTCCACTTTTGCCATCCACAGCGTGCGGCTCAACGTCCCGGGGTTGCCGTAGGACGGGCTTTTTACAAGGGGCACGCACAGAGGCGCCAAACGGAGATCTGGCCACAACTCCCTCACCACGGTGCGCTGGAACGGCACCGTCTGGAGCAATGTCCCAAGCGGGGCCTCGGGCGGTAGAGGCGGCACGCTCACTGGCGTCTGGGGCAGTGGACCGAACGACGTCTGGGCCGTGGGCGGCAACGGCACCATCATGCGCTACAGCCCTTAGGCAGCGGTGGCTGGGCGGATCCCTTACCATCGGATATGGCTAGCATGTAGATGTCGTATGCATCACGCATGGATACATGCTATACGCAAGGTATGCACCGGACCACGATTGTCCTTACCCAGAAGAAGCTTGCGAAGGTGCGTCGCGTTCTTGGGACCACCGGGATCAAGGAAACCGTCGAACGCGCGTTCGACGAGATCTTGGCGATGGAGGTTCGCAAGCACGCGGTCGAGCGGCTCATCAAGATGGAGGGCATCGACCTTGCCGACAAGAGGGTGATGGCGCGCGCGTGGCGTTGAGATATCTCGCCGACAAGAGCGCGCTGGCGCGCATGAACCAGGTCGCGGTCGCAACCCGCCTGGGGCCGTTGCTCGTTGGAGGTGACGTGGCGACATGCGCCATTGTCGATCTCGAGATTCTGTTCAGCGCTCGGACCCACTCGGAGCTCGTGCGGATTCGCGCCGAGCGTGCCGCATTTCCTGGGCTCTTGATGGATCAGCGAGACTTCGATCGCGCTGTGGACGTGATGGATGGACTTGCACGTACCGGTCATCATCGCGCGGCCGGGATTCCCGATCTCCTGATCGCGGCGGTCGCGGAGCGCCATCGTTTGACCGTACTCCACTACGACAAGGACTTCGATGTGATCGCGGGCGTGACCAAGCAGCCCGTCGAATGGGTCGTACGATCCGGCACGGTTCCATGATCGTCTTCCAGGTGGCGCCGAAAGCGCGCTGACAGCTACCAGCTCAATTGCCCACAAAGGCCCATAACTCCGCTTATAGTATCGGAGTGTGGCGGATCCCATGAGTACCGAGAGGGTGGTGCTTTCGACCATCTTTTTCTTCTCGGGAATGAGCGCGCTCGTCTACCAGACGATTTGGCAGCGGATGATGACCCTGGCGTTCGGAGCGAGCGCGCCCGCGAGCACCGCCATCCTGACCAGTTTCTTCCTCGGCCTGGGGCTTGGCACCCTGCTCGCTCCGAAGCTGGTCGCCAGAGTCCGGAACCTCCTGCTGCTCTACGCAGCGATCGAGCTGTGGATCGCCGTGGCGGCGCTGGCCGTCCCCGCCCTTCTAAGGATCTGCGACGCGGTGTACGTCGGAGCCTATCCCGTGCTCGAGAACCGGGTGCTGGAGTACCAGCTCCTGCGCTTCGGGCTCTCGGTTGTCGTTGTCCTGCCCGCAACCATGGCGATGGGCGTGACCCTGCCCGTCATGAGCCAGATCTACAGGAGCTCCGGCCTCGCCAAGCCTCACAGCATTTCTCTGGCCTACGGCTTGAACACGTTCGGGTCGGTCCTGGGGTGTCTGCTGACGGGGTTCCTGCTGATCGAGTCGTTCGGCATGCAGCGGACTTACTTCCTTGCCGTCGGCCTGAATCTGCTCGTCGCGCTGACCGCGCTTGCATTGCGCTACTGCAAAGGAGGAGGCGAAGCCAGATCATATGCCGACCGAGCGAGCCTCGGGGTTCCCTCCGCAGCGCAAACTCGCTCCGTGGCTCCCTGGCTCGTCCTCTACTTTGCCAGCGGCGTCCTCGCGATCGGCTACGAGATCGTCTGGCTGCGAATCCTGTCGATCTACAACAGCAGCAGCATCGTCACCTTCACACTGACACTCAGCATCTATCTGCTCGGATTCGCCTTCGGCAGCCTGATTCTGTTCCGCTTCCTTTCGTCGCGGCTCACAGGTCAGATGCTGTTCGCGCTGTCTCAGCTCGGCGCCGGTGCGAGCGCGATCGTGTCCGTCCTTACGACGACCTGCTTTCCCACCCTGACGTTTCATTTCGTCATCAGTCGTGCCCAGCTCGATCAGCTTTCTTCGTGGGACATCCTGCTCAAGGAGGGTTTGACTTCGCTTATCCTGGTCTTCCCGACGACGGTGTTCCTCGGCATGAGCTTTCCCGCGCTCTGTCAAAAGCTCGATGTCCAGGTCGCGGGCGCGGCCCGTCTCGCGGCGAAGACCTACAGCATCGGAACGTTTGGGGCCGCCCTGGGCAGCCTGGTGTTCGGTCTGTTCTTCGTCTCGTCGTTCGGCCTGGTGTGGTGCGCGGCGATTCTCTCCGCATCGAGCCTGGCCATCGCGCTCCTGGCGCTGTGCATCGGCTCGCAGGGAAAGCATCGGGCGCTGGCTGCGCTCTGCACCGTGCTGATCTTGGCGAACGGCCTCTATGCGATCCTCGGCAAGCCGCACGTCGCGCTCGGAACCCTTGAGCGCGTCGGCGGCGTCCTGGTCGAGTCGTCGATCAACGGGGTCAATGTTTCGGGGATCCTCCGCTACAAGGAAGGCAACAGCGCCACCGTGATCATCAAGGAGTCGCGGCAGCCGGTGCCCGGCGTGAGGAGGGTGTTCGTCGACGATCAGCTCGTCGCCTCCACGGATGCAACCTCGAAGATCGACGCGAAGATGCTCGCCCACCTGCCGCTGCTCCTTCACCCGAGCCCGGCACTGGCGCTCACCGTGGGCTTCGGCAGCGGCGGGACGTCATGGTCCATGACCCGGCACGGGATTGCGACGGAGGCGGTCGAGATCGAGCCGGAGGTCGTGAATTCCGCGCGGCTGCTGGCCATCCAGAACTTCAACGTCCTTGCCGAGAGGAACATGAAGGTCATCCTCGATGACGCAAGAAACTATCTGCACGTCACGCGCCAGCGCTTCGACGTCATCTCGACCGACGTGACCAACATTCAGTACAAGCAGAATCCGTACCTCTACACGCAGGAGTATTTCACCCTCATGAAGGAACGGCTCACCCCATCTGGCATCGCCTGCGCGTGGGTGCCCATGGCCGCGATCAAGCCGAGACCTTCTTCCGGAACCTCCAGGAGACCATGGATTTCCGGCCGCTCCGGCGGGATGCCTACACCGCCAATATCGAGGTGGCCGAGCAGGATCTGTTCGATCGCTACACGAGGGCGTCGAACATGTGGTCCTACGTCATGCTCAACATGGCCGCAGGGCCCCGCCGCGAGACGATCAGCAAGGCGATCGCTCTATGCAAGATGGCGCTCAGCCTGGTCCCGGACCAGCCGGAGGGAGAGAGGATCCTGCGATCACTTGAGGCTTCACACCAACAGTGAGAGCAAGCACGGTCTTTGACCCATGACACGGATACGCCCAATTCAGTCCACGCGGTTGCGGCGATCACCAGCGAGGAAGGCCCGCAGGTTGGACGCGGCTTCGGCGCGCAGGCGCGCACGGGATTCGACGGTTGCCCACGCGATGTGCGGCGTGACCACCACGCGCGACGCCCAGGGACGATTTGGATCGCAAAGCGGATGATCGGCGGGCGGCGGTTCGGCACCGAGTACGTCGAGGCCCACGCCGCGCAACCGCCCGGCGTCGAGCGCGGCGACCAGCGCGGCCTCGTCAACCAACCCACCCCGGCTGGTGTTGATCAGCACCGCGTCGGGTTTGCACAAATCAAGAAACCGCGCGTCGACCAGATTTGCCGTCGCGGGGGTGAGCGGACAGTGCAATGTGGCCACGTCGGCGCGGGGCAGAGCCTCTTGCAGCGGCGTCCGGCCCGGCGTTGGCGATCCGGGCACCGCCGCCGCGACGACGTTCATGCCGAAGCCGCGCGCGATTCGTGCCACCGCGCCGCCAATCGCCCCCTGGCCCACCGTGACCAGCGTCTTGCCTTCGAGCTCGGCCAACGGGTGCAGCACCAGGCAAAAGTCGGGCGACGACGCCCAACGCCCCGCCCGCACCGCGTCCGCGTGCCCGGCCACTCGGGAAAAGAAGTGCAGCACCAGCGCGAAGGCGTGCTGGGCCACCGAGGCGCTGCTGTATCCCGGCACGTTGGTGACGGCAATGCCGCGGGCCCGCGCCGCAGCCAGATCGACCACGTTGGTTCCCGTCGCCGACACGCCGATGTAGCGCAGTCGTCTTGCCGCCGCGATAACCTGCGCGCCGATGACGGCTTTGTTCGTCACCACTGCCTCGGCATCACGGCAGCGATCGATCATCGGCGGACCGGCAAGGTGCGGGTGGATGGCAACGTCACCCAGTTTCCGCAGCGCCGCCCAGGCACCCGTCTCACGCTGATCCGCCGCGAAGCTGTCGAGAACAACGATGGCCAACTTTCGCTTCACCATGACAAGGTGCCTCGAAATCGAGCGCCGCGAAACAAAATGGGTAAGCGTTCACGCCCATGACCGAATCCCGTCGGAGAAAGTGGCTCGGTGGCGCGGCTTCGCCGGGGCACCGAGCGGGGGTTTGGGGGGACGCAGAGGCAAAAGACAGCGACGGGACGGAGCTAGAAGGGCATGGCGCCGGGCGGTCCCCCCATGTGAACGGTTACACAAAATGCTCACTTCGCAAACTCTGCCTGCACCGCAAAGAGAAAATGGTCTACTGGGGACAGCATGGCCATGCGACTTTCCAAAAAGGGAACAAAAATGCGGGCGGCCGGGACAGCCACGCCTCTGGCCAAACCTGGCCCGACACGCGGCGATTCATCCTGGTCGGTGTACATCCTTCGTTGCCGCGGCGGATCGCTGTACACCGGCATCAGCACTGACGTGCAAGCCCGGGTCGCGGCGCACAACCGAGGCCGCGGTGCCCGCTACACGCGCGCGCATCGGCCGGTGAAACTGGTGCATGTCGAGATCGGCCTGTCGCGATCAGCAGCGCTGCGCCGCGAGGCCGCGATCAAAGCATTGCCGCGGATCGAGAAGGTCAGACTGCTGCCCCCAAAACCACGCCCCGCCGCAGCGTTTGACGAAATGCTTGTGGCGCCTGGGCGCGACAGCAACGCCTTTTCGAGCAAGTCACCATGATGCGCGCGACCTGGGCCACGTGCCTGTGCCTGCTCGCGGCTGCGTGCAAGAATTCCGCGCCACCTTCGAGTGGTCAAGAGAAGCAGTTGGTCGTGTTTGCGGCGGCCTCGCTGCGCGAGGCGTTCACCGCGATGGCGGACGAATTCAAACGGAGTCACGCCGGCGTCGAAGTGACGTTCAACTTCGCCGGCACGCAGGAGCTGCGTACCCAGATCGAGCACGGCGCGCCGGCCGATGTGCTGGCAGCGGCGGACGTCCGTCACATGGAGGAACTGGTTCGCGCCCGCCGCGCGTCGGCACCCATCTTGTTCGCGCGCAACGAGCCCGTCATCGTCGTCGCCAGGGAAAGCGTGGCCAGCATCCGAAGCCTCGCGGATTTGCCCGCCGCCGCCCGCATAGTCATCGGTGCCCGAGAGGTCCCCATCGGCAGATACACCGAGCAGATTCTTGATCGCGCGACGCCGATCCTTGGCGCTGACTTTCGCTCACGGGCTCTGGCGAAGGTGGTCTCGCGCGAGTTGAACGTCCGGCAGGTTCTGACCAAGGTTGCTCTCGGTGAAGCGCAAGTCGGCATCGTCTACCGCAGCGACGCGCGCGTCGGCGGCGACAGCATTGGCATCGTGACGATCCCGGCCGACATCAACGTGATCGCCGAGTATCCCATCGCGGTCATGTTGCATGCTCCACATCCGGTGCTTGCTGCGGCCTGGATTGCCTTCGTGCTATCGCCCGATGGACAACGCGCGTTGCACGCGGCGGGATTCCTTCCTGCAAGCGGGAACCGGGAGACGCCATGACCCGTCTGCGGGCCGAGCGCGCGACGCTGACGCTGCTGGGTGCCGTGCTGGTGGCGTTTCTCGCAGCGCCGTTGCTGGCCCTTTTTGCCAGCGCGGCACCCGGCGATTTCCTGCATGGCGTGCGGCATCCCCTGGTCTGGTCGGCCCTGCGGCTCTCCCTGCTGACCACGTCGGTGAGCTTGATCTTGGTGGTGCTCTTCGGAACGCCGCTCGCGTGGTCGCTCGCGCAAGCGCGGGGCCGGGTCGCGCAGGTGGTCGAAACCGCGCTGCTGTTGCCCATCGTCATTCCACCCGCGGTGGCCGGCGTCGCGCTGCTCTTGGCCTTTGGCCGACGCGGGCTTTTTGCCGGGCTGCTGTACCCCGAAGGATGGTCGGTGACGTTCACGACGGCGGCCGTCGTGATGGCCGAGGTTTTTGTCTCGGCACCGTTCTTCATCCAGGCGGCGACCAGCGCGTTCCGCCGCATCGATCCGGCATTGATTGTCGTGGCACGCACGTTCGGCGCGTCGCCCATGCGGATCTGGCGCCGCATCGCCTTGCCGCTCGCGGCGCCAGGACTGCTGGCCGGCGCGGGCATGAGCTGGGCACGCGCGCTGGGCGAGTTCGGTGCCACCTTGATGTTTGCGGGCAACCTGCAGGGCCGGACCCAGACGCTGCCGCTGGCCATCTACACCACGCTTGAGTCTGATCTGCGTGCCGCGCAGGCACTGTCGATCGTGCTGGTGGTCGTTGCGCTGGCGCTGCTGCTGCTGGTGCGGGCCATGGCGCGCCGGGAGGCATCGCGATGACCACCACGCTGCACGCGCGCATCAAGGGCCGCGTCGGCAATCTGGCCATCGATGTCGAACTCGATACCACGGGCGGCACCCTGGTGGTGATTGGTCCCAACGGCGCAGGAAAAACCAGCGCGCTGTCTTTGCTCCTTGGCGTCCTGCCCGTCGCGGAAGGCCGGATCACGGTCGACGAGAACGTGCTGCTGGACACTGCCAAGAACATTTGTGCCCCCCCCGAGCATCGGCGGCTCGGCTACGTGCCGCAGGACTACGCGCTGTTCCCGCACATGAACGTGCGCGAGAACATCGAGTTTGCGACTGGAAGTCAGTCCCTTGAAGCAACGACCAAGACGGCCGACATCGATGGGCTTCTGCGCGACCTTGGTTTGCAAGCGTGCAGCGAGCGCCGGATCGGTGCGCTCTCGGGCGGCGAAAAACAGCGGGTGGCCCTGGCGCGCGCCCTGTCGGTCAACCCCCGTGCGCTCCTGCTCGACGAGCCGCTGGCGGCGCTCGACGTCCATTCGCGGTGCGAGGTGCGCAACTTTCTCGCCGCCTACCTCGCCCGTCTCGCTTTGCCGACGATCGTGGTGACGCACGACGCGGCGGACGCCCGGCAACTTGGCCATCGCATCGCGGTGCTGGAAGGAGGCCGCATCACGCAGACGGGAACCTGGGATGACCTGGTCGCGCAGCCGACGTCGCAATTCGTCGCAGCGTTCGTCAAGCCATCGCGCTGATCGGTCGATCACTTGCTCACGCAGCGAAAACCAAGGTCGGCGTCCCGATGATGAGGTGCCCAGGCATTCCGGTTGGCGGAGCGCGGAAAGACGAAATAGCTGCAGCACGATCCGCCGCGCACGACGCGGCGGGTGGGTTCGATGTCTGACTTAATGTCATACGTATCTTCGACCCATTCCCACACGTTGCCCGCAAGATCCAACGCGCCGAATGGACTCGCTCCCGCAGGGTAGGTGCCGACGGTCACCGGGTGCCCTGGGTTCTTGCTCATGCACGGTCCCTCGCCGTCGAAGTTGCCCCAGTTGGCGTGTGCACAGTCCAGGTCGTTGCCCCAGGGGAACTCGCGTCCGTCGCTGCCGCGCGCCGCCTTCTCCCATTCGGCTTCGGTCGGCAGGCGTCCTCCCGCGTAGGCACAGAAGGACCGCGCCTCGCTCCAGTTCACGTCGGTCATCGGCAGATCTGGTTGCGCCGCGATCATGGCGGCGGTGGTGGCGACCGGCGGCCGACAGCGTTTCGCCGCGACGCAGGCCGCGTACATGCTGCGCGTGACCTCGGTGCGGTCGATCTTGTAAGCGGGCAGGCGACGTTGCTGCACGGGACGCTCATCGTCGGCGTGGGTGGATCCGTAGGTGAAAGCACCAGCAGGCACGGCGACGCGATCAATTTTCAGCGACGGTTTTGCCAAGGCACCCCGACCCACCGCAGCAGCCAGAACAAGCAGCATTGCCGCGCGCATCGTGGCTCGGCCGTGGCGTCAGCTCAAGCGGTCGAGGCGCGCGCGCGCTTCCTCGGCCCACACGCCATCGCGCTCGTCCGTGGCATCGACGAGCGCCAAGAACCGCATCAGGTGCGCCCGCGCCTGTCGCCGACTGCCCAGGTGTTCAAGCGCGGCGGCCAGATTGAAATGAGCGTCAGCCATGTCGGGCGCGCTTTGCAGGACGCGGCGCAGCTGCGCCGCCGCCAACTCGACATCGCCGACCTCGAAGATCAAACACGCCAGGTTGTAACGTGCCTCGGGTTGATCGGGATCCAGCGCCAGCGCCGCACTGAACGCCGCCCGCGCCGCGTCGAGGTCGCCGCGCTTGTAGGCGAGCGCGCCCTGGTTGGTGTGCGCCGCCGCCAGGCCCGGATCCAGTTTCAGCGCCCTGGCGTAGCAGTCGCTGGCTTTCTGCTCGCCGCCTGCGCCCTCGTGGTGCAAGCCTTCCTTCCATAGATCGTACGCGGTGGGGGTAGTCCTGGACCTGGCTTCGGCAACGCGGCGTCCCGCGATGGGCTGCACAAGGGCGCTTGCTGCACGCTGGGCCAGCTCGGCGAGGCCAAAATCGAACACGCGCTGCCCGGTGGGTTCGAACGCTGCCCCGTCGTCGATCAGCAGCAGGCTAGTCCCGTCGAACGCCAGCCGCAGCCGGTCGATTGGCCGGTCAAGGCCCACCAGCCGCGAGCGCACGGTGTCGAGCGCCTTGCGAATCTGCGCCGCCCCGACGCCGCGCAAGGTCAGCTCCTTGGCCGCCTTGACGCTCACGAGATCTTGAAAACTGAACGCTTGTTTTCCCGCCCGTTGCAACGAAGGGCCGACGAAGCCAACCTGCGACCAGTAGCGCAACCGGCTTTCCGGCAGATCAAGGATCTGGGCCGCCGCCGCGAACGGATACCCGGGTTCGTCGGCCATGCTCAAGGATGGCATCACGGCAGGCTCGCTTCCACATCGACGTCGAGAAACACCCGCGTGCCGGCGAAACGCGCGCGCAGTTCGGTTTGCAGGGCGCGCGGCCGGGCACCCGCGGCGCGCTCGACTTCCGCCATGGCGATGGCCTTGGCCCGCGTCGCCACCGATGAATCGCTGGCCAGGAGTGCCGCCATTCGCTGCGCGGAGCGAGCGTCGAGCGGCGCGCGCAGCAGCTCGCCAACGGCTGACAGATCGAACGTTAGCATCGTCGAACCGCAGTAGATGTTCTTGCCGCCGCGACTCTCGCGCTGGCCTTCCGACATCACACAAGCCCCGGCAAAGATCACGTCCAGCGCGGTTCGCGACAAGCGTTCACGCACTTCCACCTCGAAGAGCGACAGCTTTTCCACCCGGCGCATCGGACGCAGCGCTCCGGGCGATGACAGGTTCCCCATCTGACCTTGGCGCGCGGCGAATGACGCTGCTGCCTGGCCGTGCGCCGACCCTAATTTCTCCATGTGCGTGGATGTAAGATAATCCCCTACTCAGATGAGCGCAAGATTTTGCATGTTTTGACCAGCGCCAGGGCTTGGCTGTCCCTGGGCATCAGGCGCAGAAGCTCCTTGCCACGCACGCGCGCGACATCGTTGAAGCCGTTCGCGCAAGCAAGGCTTGCGTCGAGGTAGGCGCGCAAGCCGAGAAAACCGAGCACCTGGTGATCGCGCGCGGCCTCGGCGATGGCCGCTTCGCCGAGCGGCAGGAGCGCAGCGCCGGTTGGCACAACGCCAGCGGCGATGCCCCACGATCCCCGCGCCAACGGAACCAGCGTTCGCCCTATCGCAGGCGGCAGAAAAACATTGGGCTCGAAGCGCATGGGCCGCAAGGATGGAAATCCGACGGCGACATCCAGCGCGAATTTCCCGGTCTGGTGGGCGGCAACGAAACCGCCCATGGCTGGATCTGCGGCCGTGATGCGAGCGGGATAACCCGGCCCCGCCGCAAACCCGAGGTGCGCCCACAGCGCGTCGGGTCGGCGCCCTTCCACCAGGCGCTGGTAGGACATCAGGAAGGCCGTTTCAAAGTGAGCGGTGAACAACGCGGCACGCGGCGGCAGGCCGAAGAGCAACTCGCCCGCCTCGCGATCAGCGGCGAGCGTTTGCCGCTTGCTGGCGGCCAGGAGGTTGTCGCGCGCGTCGAAAAGCGCGAGCGCGTACAGCAAGGCTGGCACAACGGCGCGCAGCCCGGGGAAACGAAGGAAGGTAAGCAGCAACGTCAACCCGACCGTCGCCAGCACCGCAAACGCGGCAAGTGCCGGGCCAAGGTAGCCGCGAATGTCGGGGTTTTGCGGGTCGAAACCGCCGACCAGCGCAGCGGTGATCGAGCCTGCGGCCGTGCCCAGCAGCGCAATCCCCATCGCACGCGATCGGGCCCTTCGCAGCGCCGCGTAGGCAGCGAACAAGCCAAGCAGGATCACCGCCAGGCCGAGTTCCTCGATCAGGACAAACGGCGCTTCAATTGGACTCGCGGCCTGGTGAACGATACCGGCCTTGCGCGCGAACGTCTGCGCCGACAGCACCCACCACAGGCCCGCCGCCGTGCGCGGATCACCCCACAGCAGGGTGTCGGTTGTTGCGCTGGCGTGGGCCAGCAGCGCGGCCGCACGGACGGGCAGCGCGACGATCACGGCGGCACCCGCGCAAAGCGCCGCAAACGCCAGGGCCGACATTCGCCACCTGCGCGATGGGTCATGCAAGAATCGCACACCGACGGTCATGCCGCCCAGCGCCGCGAGGCCGTCGACGAGCGGATGGTTCGCCAGGCCGAGGCCGACCAGCAGCGATGCGAGCAACGCTAAGCGCGGATCGTTGTCGTCGAAAGCGCGCAACACGAGCGCGAGCGTCGCCACGCAGAGGGCGGTTTGCAGCGCGTAGACTTCGGGGCGGATCGCAACGTTCACCGCGCCCGGCGCAAACGCGAACACCAGGGCCATGGCAGCGGCGGACATCACGCGCACCATCGGTGCAACGGCACCACGGCCGTCGATTGCCGCCGCAGCGCGCACGCCAACGCGAAACACCAGAACCGCGGCCAGGGTACCGGCGAACGCTTGCGACAGCCCGACGCGAAACGCGACGCCTCCAAACGGTAGCAGCGTGAACAGCTTGCCCCACAGGATCGCCAGCGCTTCCCCCGGTGGGTGCGCCAGGCCCAGGCCGAACGAGGCGGCGGCGAACTCCGCCGAATCAAGCAGGTAAGGCGTGGGCGCGGTGATGACGCCGTACGCGGCGAAGACGACCGCCCCGACGGCAACGGTGCCGACCTTCTCGGCGACGGCGGCGGCAGCGGCGGCGGCGCTTGCGGTTGTCCGGGCGTCGGCCGGTTCGGGGTTCACGCCACTATGTTACCGTCATCTGCACGCCGGTCAGCGGATTGGATTTGACCTGGACGCGTTTCGATTCCATTGCGGCAAGGCGTTCACCTTGCACCTGGCAAGGTGGAGCAGGTTTCCCCGACCGCATCGACCGTGCTGCTGCGCGGCGAGACCGGCACCGAAAAAGAGATGGTGGCGGCTGGCAGGGGTTCCGCAAGCTCCCTCTAAGTAGTTGAATCCCCTGGGAATGGGCGCGCGCCCATTCCCAGGGGTATTTTTCTTGCTTGTTCTGGTATGCTTATTGTATATAGGCATGCCAGATGAAGCGCAACCCCAGCCGGCTTCGGCAAGAGATCCTGCGCCTGGAGGAGGCCAGGGGATCGTATGTTCAGACGCTGCTCGGGGTTCGTGAACCCATGCGCCGAGGATCCTTCGTGACCTTGCATCGCAAATGCGGCAAGCCGACGTGCCATTGCATCGACGACGAGGGTCACCCGGCGAAGTATCTTTCGCTCAAGGACGGTGGGCGCACCCGGCTGGTTTACGTTGGGCCGACAGAGGAGCTGGGCTTTGCCGAAGCCAATGGTCGGTACCGACGCTTTCGCGAGAGCCGGGCAACTATCGCGAAGCTGTCCAAGGAAGTGCTGGCTCTGGTCAACCGACTGGAAGCCACACTGGTCTTGCCAGACCCCAAACCGGGGGTCCGGAAACGCGGCAAAGTTCGACGGGAGGGAGGCCGCAGCAATGGCTGAGCCCGCAGAGAATGACGCGGACCCGTTCGAGCTCGGTCGAGGGCGGCTATGTGATCTGATGGCCTACGGCCGGAAGGTGTTTGGGCTGCGGCAGGGACTCGAAGCGGTGAAGGACTCGCGGCAGAACCCGCGCGCCTCCACATACCTCGTCGCGGCGTCCGTCTTCTTCTGCGGGCTGCTGCGCATCCGCAGCTTCAACGCGCTCGAGCCCAAGCTGCACGAGAAGCCGTTCCGTCGGCTGGTTGGTGCCCCGCCGGAAGAAGATGCGCTCGGATCTGCCGACACGCTGAGCCGGACACTCCGAAAGATGGATCTTGCGACGGTGCGCGCGCTGTCCGTCAGCATCGTCGCCAAGGCCGAGCGCAACAAGGTCTTTCGCGAAGGGTGGATCGGCGCCATGCACGCCGTCGCCATCGACGGGTGGGAGCCCATCTCGTCCTACCACCGCCACTGCGACGGGTGCCTTGTCCGGCACATCAAGGTCAAGGTCGAACGCGAGGGCGAGGGCGAGCTTGTCGAGGTGAAGCAGTACTATCACCGCTACGCCGTCGCCATGCTCATCGACGAGCGCTTCGACATGCTGCTCGACATCGAGCCGCTCTTGCCACACGACCTGCGCCCCCGAGGAGCCGCCAAGGACGGCGAGGACGAAGGCGAGCTGACCGCCGCCACTCGGCTACTGCGGCGGGTCAAGCAGACTTACGGCTGGCTGAATGTGGTCGTGGCCGATGGCCTCTACCCGAACGGTCCCTTCCTCACGGCGGTCAAGCAGCTACACATGAGCGCCGTCATCATCATCAAGAAGAACGGTAACGAGCCGCTCAAGGAAGCGCTGGCCATCTGGGACAACCAGCCGCCGCAGGAGGTCAAGGACGACAAGCAGGCCAGGGAACGTGTCGAGCTGTGGGACTGCCGCGACATCACGACGCTCGACACATATGATGGTCCCATCCGGGTAGTCCGTGCTCAGATCACGGACACCAAGCAGCCCAAAATCACGGACCCCAAGCAGCCCAAAAAGGCTACGCGCACCTGGTGCATGGTCGTCACCGGCGTCGCCGCGACGCGGCTATCGTCACTTCAGGTAATCAAGATCGCTCGCGGTCGCTGGCACATCGAGAATACCGGCTTTCACCAGTGGACCACCCGCTGGCACTTCGATCACGTCTTCGTCCACAACGCCGACGGCATCCTGGCGCTCTACTGGCTCTTCTTTGCCGCCTTCAACCTGCTCACGCTCTTTCTGTATCGGCAGGTCCGCTCCTACGGCCGTGATTGCGGCAAGGACGTGACGCGGACCATCAGCCGATTCGTCGACCAACTCCTCGACGACCTCGCTCGGCTCGACCGCTCGCCTTGGGACACGAGTTGACCTACCGCCGGAGCCGCGCGTACAGGGCCGCGCGGACGTCCGGCACCCAACAACTCAACCCGCCCAGACACGGCCCCGTAGGAGGCGGGGCTATTTGTAGCGCTTCGACGACTGCCAAAAACCTGCCGACCACCAGCACGCCAGCGTGCATGGTCTCCTGCGCCCGGCGCACCAAAGCGGAGACTGACCGCACTGCGCCGGGTCTCGCGTCCCGCAAGGTGCGGAACTCCTGATCTGCTCGTAGGTTGCCGTAGGTGCAACGAAACCGCCCTTCGCGACGCCCGCAACCCGCCATGTGTTAAGCACCCCTGCGCTGATTCGGGCTGGCGCGCCCGCCATCTTTGTGCCAAATAAGAGGCGGTCCCGGGCGACGGA
>CAYSKR010000016.1:0-6522 GCA_964431675.1 uncultured Myxococcales bacterium | reverse complement strand
CGACAGGACGCGCATGAACTCCGCGCGGCTGACGCCAAGGATCTCGGCCCCCATGCTCTGCGAGACCGTGCCCATCTCGTACCATTTCGCAACCGCGGCGCGCTTCATCTCTTCGGCAAAATCCTCGGGGCTTCTGCGGAGCACTGACAAGGCACCGTCCGGCACGACGATGGTCAAGGAGGACGGGTCTCACTGCTTTGAACGAATTCGTCGCATGGCCTCGTCCCAGGGCGCGCCCGAAGGTCCATCACGGTCGAGATCGTCCAGGCGACGATCGAGTTCTTGCGTTTGCCCTGGAGTCACCGGGATGACGCTGGCGGCTGCACCCAGGCTATCCCAAAGGCGCTCGATGAGAAGAAGGCGCTCCTCCGTCGAGAGCAGGGCGGGATCGATTGCAGGAACGGCCACGGGATCAATCGTCCCACACGGCACGGCGCTTCGCCAGCGGCTGCGGCCGCAGCGCGGGGCGGGGCGGTTCGCCGCGCGCGCCCGAGTGTAACTCGCACGGTTCAGCGGCCACGCGCGATGTGCTCGAGCTCGGCCTTCACCTGCGACCACGGAATCGTCTCCACTGCGCCAGATTCCGCTTCGTGGATTCGGCGCTCGATCTCGCTGGCCAGGGCAGGCGACACTTCTACCTTTGCGCTTGGCCCATCGCCGCTGGCGAGCATCTACATTTGCGGAAACAAGTCCCGGTCGGGCATTTCGGCTATCAGGGGAGATCGAGGTTGAAGAAGATCTTGAGAATTCGGCGATATTCCTCTGAACGATGGGAACTGCGAGGTGGAGGAAAGATGTCGGTAAGCGGCTCACTCGACCAGCCGAAGATCGCGTCGGCGATCACCCTCCCGTCGCTGCCGCAGTTGTTCTGGAGGTGCTTGAGGACTTCCGGCGCTTCTAGTTTGTCGATCACGAAGATCCACGGCGGGTCGCCGGACCGTTTCTGAGACGCAGTTGCGAGTAGCTCATTCACGTGCGGGTCGCCGAACCCATAGCCAATGATCATGAGACGCGTGTCGGGCGTCTCGCACACGCGGCGGAAGACGTCGAAGAACGTCACGAGTAGAGGGAAACGCCGGATCTGCCCCGACTTGCCGCCACCCATGACCAGAACGTTGGATCCGTCTGCCGAACGCCATTCGAACGACCCGTGCAGCTTGATGTAGTTCTGGTTCTGCCGGAGGTTCGGTGGCCACTGACCAGAGTCGGGCGCCCGACGAAAGTCCTTCACGTCGAACATGTCCCGCCGGTCCGTCTTGTAGCACTCCCCCCAGACGTGGACGCCGGGCACGAACGCCCTGTGATGAAATTCGATGGCGTTGTCGTGCCACAGCCTCTCGATGAGCCAGTCCTGGTTCAGCGTGAAATGGTAGCCAGTCTCGTATTGATCATGCACGTTCGGCGTTAGGGGGCCGCGACCGAAGAGGCTCAGGAACTCCCGGACCTTGGACTCGTTTAGCTTCTCCCTGCTCGCGCGCGCCGAGATACGCGCCTCCTGCGACCGAAAGACATCGACCACCGCGTTCTCCAGGCGGAGGCAGTCTTCAGGGGAACATTCGTTGGTCGAACGTGCGATGTGGAGCGCCGATTCGTAGGCGCCGATAGCTTGGCCGAGCACCCGCTTGAGGCGATCGTTGTCGCAAAGTGCATTGGCACCGACGATCTTCTCCCAGATCGTGCGCGCCGACAGTCCGCCCCAATTGCACGTGAAGCCCGCTCCGGTCAGGAGCGCGAACGGAGCGAAGTTGCCGAGGTTGAGGGAGGGTTCGGATCTGGTCAAGTGAGATGAGCGGCGACGCGTTGACGACCCAGACGTCAGACACGTCGAGATTCGTCGGCGAGATCTTCCTCGTCGAGCTGGTAGGGGGAAACTCGATACTGCGACAGGATGAGCATGAACTCTGCGCGACTGACGCCGAGGATCTCGGCACCCTTGCTCTGCGACACGGTGCCCATCTCGTACCATTTCGCGACCGCCGCGCGCTTCATCTCTTCGGCGAATTCGGCGGCGCTTCTGCGAAGAACGGACAGCGCTCCGTCCGGCACGACGACGCTCAGCGTGACGCTCATGGAGCTATCTTACCGCGCTCCTCTGGCGCGCGCTTGCGCGGCGCCAGAGAGTGAATGATCGAGATCGAGAGACAGGCAATAACGTAAATACTATCAATAGGTTAGATGATCGACCGCGAGCGATGATGTAAGCTGCGATACATCTGTCTTATCAACCTTGGTGAGGGTGTTCGGGTGAGGGTGTTCGGAACTCGGCGCGCGCCGCCAGTTTTACCGCACCCGTCGCGCTTGCTCGGCGAGGAGTGATCCGATGGAGTCCCGGCCCAGGACCTCTGCGGCGCGAAGGGGCTCCGCAGTTGGGACCTCGGTGTCGAGCAGCCGACGCTCGAATAACGCGACGTCGTGCCACGTGCCGAATTTGTATCCGATGTGGCGATAAATACCGACCGGTGTGAACTCGAAGGCTTCGTGCAGTCGGACGCTCGACGGGTTGGGCTGGGTGATTGCGGCGCAGGCGTTGACGTAGCCCTGGGTGCTGACACACGCCTCAAGTGAGGCGTACAGGGCGCGAGCGATTCCACGGCGGTGCGCGGCGGGAGAGACGTAGACCGAGAATTCCACGGACCATCGGTAAGCGGCCCGGGCTTTGTGGGGGGATGAATATGCGTAGCCCAGGACGACGCCGTCGCGTTCGAAGACCAGCCAGACGTGACGCTCGTTGGCCTCGTGGATCCGCCGTTCCATCTCGGAAACCGGCGGCACTGCCGTCTCGAACGAGGTGGCCGAGGCGAGGATGCTCGGCGCGTAGATGTCCAGAACCGCCTGTGCGTCCCCGTCTCCCGCCAGTCGGATCCTATTTTGTTCCATGCCGAATATGAACTGCCGGCGCGCCCATCGCCTCTCCTCCCCCCGCTACGCCGGGTATTCTTTGCGCTGGCCGGGGAAGGACAGCAGCACGGGGCGGTCGGGGAGCACCTTGCCCAGCATCGCGAGCTCGGGCTCGCCGGGGCCAAGCGGCAGCTTGATCTGGCCGCGCTCGGCGACCGACCGCAAGATGCCCATGACGATCTCGAAACCGGCGAAGGCATTTTCCCCGTCGCACGGATGCACCTTGGCATCGTTGTCCAGCCAATCGGCCATGTGCGCCACGTAGGGTGGCATGTCGAGGCCGTAGTCCATGCTGCCTTCGCCTTGCGAGGCACCCTTGGCGGTCACCGCGCGCCAGCCGCCCCCCGTCAGCGCCTCGGCGAATCCCGCCTGTCCCTGCGCGCCAACACGGTTCTTGCGCCACCACGCCTCCACCTCGGGCACGTCGGGCGCACCGGCGCCGCATTCGATGATGCCGCGCACGCCGTTGGCGAATTGCACGACGCCCATCATGTAGTCGGGTGACGGGTGGTTGTCGTTGAGTTTGCCGCGTCCCGCTGCCTGGCCCATGACCCATTCGGCGGGCGCGTTGCCGTTGTACCAGCGCATCAGATCCACCATGTGCGTGACCATGTGGGTCATCCAGCCTACCGCATGGCCGTAGACCGTGTGTACGCGGCCAAGCGCGCCGCTGGCGACGATCTCCTGCACCTTGTGGTAGTGCGCCCCGTAGCGGTGCTGGTGCGAGACGACCGTCTTGACGCCGCGATCATTGACCAGCTTGCGGATATCGAGCGCCTCGTTCATCGACAGCGCGATCGGTTTTTCGTACGCGATGAGCTTCGCCCCCGCAGCCACGCCGATCTCGATCAACGGCATGCGCACCGCAGGTGGCGTGCAAAAGCAGAAGATGTCGGGCTTGACGTCGCGACACAGCGCCGCCGCGTCGGTTCCGGTGCGCACGCCGCCCAAGTCGGCCGCCGCCTTGTCGAGCCGTCCGCGATCGACGTCGGCGAGCCCGGCGAGCTCGAACCGCGGGTTCGCTTTGAACGCCGCAGCGTGGTGCAGCCCACGCTTGCCGGTCCCGACGACGACGACCTTGTACGGCTTGCTCACTGGTTCGCCCGATCCCACTTCACGCAGGCTTCGATGGTCAGGTCGGCCTCATCGTTGGTCAACTCGGGGAACATCGGCAGCGACACGCAGCGGGCCGCGTTCTTCTCGCAGTTGGGCACGCTCTTGGTCTCGGCGGCCTGGCCCCACGGATAGCCCGCCTGCTGATGAATCGCGATCGGGTAGTGCATCTTGGCGTCGATGCCGGCGTTGACCAGATCCTTCTCCAACTGGTCGCGCTTCTCGTGCTCGATCACGTACAGGTGGTACACGTGGCGGTAACCCGCTGGCTCGACCGGCAACTGGAACTTGGTGTCGGCAAGCCCCTTCGTGTAACGCGCGGCGAGCTCGCGGCGGCGGTCGCTCCACTTGGTGATGTGCTTCAGCTTCACGCTGAGAATCGCCGCGTGCAAGTCATCAAGGCGGCTGTTGTAGCCCATGCTATGCACTGAGCGCACGGTCGAGCCGTGGTTGCGCAACCGGCGCGTCTCTTTATTGATGTCGTCGCGGTTGGTGACGATCGCACCCCCATCGCCAAACGTTCCCAGGTTCTTCTGGATGATGAAGCTGGTGCAGACGGCGTCGGAAAACTCGCCCTGCTTCCAGCCGGGACCGTGCGCGTCGATGCCTTGCGCGCTGTCCTCGACCACCCACAACTTGTGCCGCCTGGCGATGTCGCCGATCGCCTTCATGTCGGCGCACAGGCCGTACAGGTGAACCGGCACGATGCCCTTGGTCTTCGGGGTGATGGCGGCTTGCAGCTTGGCCGGATCGATGTTGCGCGTCCTGGGATCGCAGTCGACCAGCACCGCCTTGCCGCCAGCGATCCAGATGGCTTCGGCCGTGGCGAAGAACGTGTTGGCCGTCGTGATGATCTCGTCGCCCGGCTTGACGCCCAAGGCCATGAACACCAGCCACAGGGCGTCGGTGCCCGAGTTGACGCCGATGGCGTGCTTGGTGCCGTAGTATTTGGCAAACTCTTGCTCGAACTTGGGCACTGCGGGGCCCGCGACGTACGCGCCGCTTTCGAGCACGCCCTGGATCGCCTGATCGAGGTCCTGCTTGATGCTGTGGTACTGACGAACGTGACCGTAAAACGGAACCTTTACTTCGGGCATGGACGCTGACTCCTGTCTTGAGTTGCTCTTGGCCTGGGTAACTTTTGCAGGTCGGGAACTGTAGCACATTCACCGCAGAAAGTGAGCAAAACGTGCGCCGGAGCAGGGGTATTGATGGTAAGACGCCGAGGTTGGCCTCGCCTGCTTCGCGCCCGGCCATCCCGGTTGGGCTGGTGCCTTTGGTTGTACTCGCAGGGTGCCTGTCGGGTCTGGCAGTGGCGTGCAAGTCGCCCGCGGGTACCACCGGTGCCAGGCTGCGCATCACCAGCAAGGACCGCGGTCCGCTGCCCTCCGCGCTCGAGGGGGACTGGTTCGATTCCGCCAATATTCTGCTGCGGTTTTATGCGCCGGAGGGGGGCGAGTTCAAGTCGCCACGCTCGAGCGCGACGATCACGATCGAGGTTGACCCGGCTGCGGTCGGGCAGCGACGCGTGATAGTTCGCGGACTCGTCGGGGGTGCCGGGGGTGCCGTGGTGTCCGAAGGTGCCGCGAGGCTGGAATTGATCGCGGGAGCATGGGTGGACGTGGAGGTCACCCTCATGGAGGGTCGCCTGGAAGACCGCGATTGGGATGGGATCCCCGACATCATCGACGACTGCCCGCTGGACTCTGGGCCGTGTATGCCATTGACGCCGGGCACGGGCGGCGCGTCCGGTGCCGGTGCCGGTGCCGGTGCAACGGGCGGCAATGGCGGCGGACCCGGCAATTCAAACGGTGGAACCGCCGGACGCGGAACCGGTGGGACGGCGAGCGACGGCGACGGCGCTGGTGGCGACGACGGCAAGGGTGACGCGGCCCGAGAGATGGGTGGGGCTTGATTCGCCGACTGTTTTTTTGGCACCAGCAGGCATTGACGACCGGTCGATTGCCGACCGTTTGCCGCCCGCTGCGAGAAGTGTACGCGCCGCGCCCGAAAGAGTTATAAGTCGGGGACGGATGTACAACTTGCGAGAAGTGACCAGCGTGCTGGGTCTTTCGTCGCAGCGCCTGCGTTCCTGCATGAAGGCTGGGTTCGTTTCGCCTGCGCGCGCGGCGGACGGCAAGCTGACCTTTTCGTTTCAAGATCTGGTCGTTCTGCGCAAGGTCGCGGGGCTGGTCGCACAGCGGATTCCCGCCAAACGGGTGCATTCGGCGCTGCTCAAGCTGCGGCGGGACTTGCCGGGGGACGTGCCACTGACGCGCATCAACCTCGAAGTGGTGGGGCGAGACGTCGTCGTCAGCGACGGGGAAACCCGCTGGCATCCCGCCTCGGGGCAAGTGCTGCTGGATTTTGGCAGGACGGCAGCACCAGCGGGCGGTTCGCCCCTGGCGAAATTTCGGCGAGATGTTCCGGTGCCCGGCGTCGGCAAGCCGCCGCAAGACGCGGCGACCACCGAGCCGTTGACGCAGACGCTGTCGGCGCAGGAGGCCTATG
>CAYSKR010000015.1:0-24402 GCA_964431675.1 uncultured Myxococcales bacterium | reverse complement strand
CAGCCTCGGCCACGAGCGGGCTTGGATCGTCGCGCAGGCGGCGGACGAGCGGCAATGCGCGGTTGCTGCGGGCAGCGCCAAGCGCAAGAACGGCGTTGCGCCGTAGGGCATCGAAACCGGCGCGTGCGAGAGCCATGCCTGGCACAAGCTCGGCGTAGTCGGCCCTGCCGAGTCCGGCGATGTGCTCGGCGTCAGCCTGCCCAAGCGGCCGCGGGTTCTGCCGCGGATCTCCTTCGGGCAGGTCGCGCCGGTTGAACGGGCAGACCTCCTGGCAGACGTCGCAGCCGAACACGTGCCCGGCCATGCGGGGCCGCAGGCGCAGAGGGACGAGCCCGTGATTTTCGATGGTCTGGTACGAGATGCAGCGCCGCGCGTCCACGACGCCGGGCCTGGTGATGGCGCGGGTTGGGCAACCGCGCAGGCAACGCACGCATTCGCCGCACTGATTCGTGCCGGGGGTATCGTATCGGTCTGCGGCCCGGTCCACGAACATCACCGACAGGGTGACCCAGGAGCCCGCGGCGGACGTGATGAGGCAGCCGTTCTTGCCGATGAAGCCCAGTCCAGCGCGCTCCGCCCACACTTTTTCCATCGCGACGCCCGTGTCCACGCAGGCGTAGGTCTGCAACCCTGGGTCGAGCCGCAGCAAGGCTTTGCGCAGGATCTTCATGCGATCGCGGTGCGCGTAGTGGTAGTCCCGCCCCCGCGCGTAACGCGCGATCGGCCCTGGCTCGTCGCTCGCACGGTGATACGGGATGGCGAGCGCGATGACCGTGCGGGCACCCGGCAACACGACGCCAGGATCGAGGCGTTCGTCGGTCCGTTCGTGCATCCAGGTCATGTCGGCGGCATGTCCGGAATCAAGCCAGGATTTGAGCGCGCCGCCGTCGAGGCGCGCGGCGGGAGCAAGCCCAACCAGTGGAAATCCGCTCCGGCGCGCGGCGTCCTTGATCGTCGCCGAGGCGAGGGTGATCGGGTGGCCGCCACTGGACGGGGCTAGGCTTCGCTTGCTGCTGGGCACGGTGCCGCGCAATCCGTTACAGGCGTGAGCCGATATCCGCGTTGGTCGGCGGTGGGGGACAGTCAGGATCTTCCGTGCTTGTGCATCCCGTGGGACAGCACCGATCCGACGCGCGGGTACACGTGAGGATCGGCATGGATCGGCAAGCCGCGGTGCAGGACTTGGAGTCACCCACGATCTTTTCCGTGGTGCAGGGATCGCCGTCGTCGGGACACGTCGTCGGGCAGGTCGTCGGCGGATCGCAGGTCTCGCCGCTCTCGATCTTTGCGTTGCCGCAGTTGGCAGAACAGTCGGCATCGTTGATCGGAGCGCACCCGAGTGGGCAGCAACGATCGCCGGCGCTGCACGCCGTGATCGGGCTGTGCGAACAGGTGCGCGTGCAGTCTTCGGGACGCCCCGCGATGGCATCGGTGGTGCAGGCGTCTCCGTCGTCACATGAAGCGGCGCATGCGCCGGGCGCGCCTGCCGTGATCCCCCGGTCACAGGTTTCTCCGCGCTCGACGACGCTGTTGCCGCAGAGCGGGGTGCAGTCGGGATCGTTGCCGGCATGGCAGCCCGGTGCGCAGCAGCCGTCGCCCGCCGTGCAGGAGCTGATGGGCGCGGGCATGCACCGAGCGGTACAGCTCTCCGCGTTGCCGGTGCGGGTGTATTGCAGGCACTTCGAGGCGACCGGGCAGACCTCCGGGCACGCGCCGGGTGATCCGGCCAGTATGGCGCGGTCGCAGGCCTCGCGATCGGTGTCCACGACGCCGTTGCCGCAGACGGCGGGGCAATCGGCATCGACGTTGTGGTTCGCGCCGGGCGGGCAGCAGGAGTCGCCACCGACCAGATCAACGATGAGTGCGGGCTCGCAGCGCGCGTGGCACGTCTCCGCCGACAGTAGGCTCCACGTCATGCAAGCACTCTTGCCCGGGCAGGTGCGCGGACACGTCCCGCTCGCGGTGGCGCTGATCGCCGTGTCGCACTTTTCACCCGGGTCGACGACGCCGTTGCCGCAGGTTGCCGAGCAGTCGAGGTCGAATGCGGCGGAGGCCGTCGTTCCGCTGCATCCGGTGGGGCAGCAGCCGTCCTTCTGTGCCTTCGAGCAAACCATCACCGGCTTCCGCACGCATCGGGCGGTGCACAGGGCGGCACTTCCCTCGACGGTCGCCGGATTGCATCCGGTCGGGTCCGGGCAAGCTTGCGGGCAAGCACCGCGTTGCCCCGCCGCGATCGCTCTGTCGCAGGTCTCGCCCGCTTCGACGACGCCGTTGCCGCACACCGCCTTGCAGTCGGAGTCGACGTTGCGGTTGCCTCCCTTCGGACAGCAGCCGTCGCCGCTGACGAAATCGACCACCGCGGCTTGCTGGCAGATCGCCTGGCAGCCCGGGCCTTGCCTGAACGTGACCAGACACCGGTCAGGGATCTCGCACGACGTGGGGCACGCGCCCGGCTCTCCGGCCTTGACGCCTCGGTCACACAACTCCCCCGATTCGACCACCGCGTTGCCGCACACCACGGGACAGTCGCCGTCCAGCTCGTGCGTGGCACCGGCGGGGCAGCAAGCATCGCCTTCGGCCGACTCGGTGATGGTCCGATGCACGCACCGCGCGGCGCACGTGTTCTCTGAAATGAGGAAGTCGGTCGTGCAGCGATCCTGATCGACGCAATCGCCGAGCGCCGGGCAAGCGCCGGGCGTACCGGCTGGGATCGCGCGATCGCAGGCTTCGCCCGCTTCAATCCTGCCGTTTCCGCACGCCGCAGAGCAGTCGGGATCGTCGGCGTTGGTGCCGTTGGCGGGGCAACACCCGTCACCCGGACGAAACACACGTACCTCGCTGTATGTGCAACGAATCATGCATCCCGTTCCGGTGCGGGTGTCGGTCGTGCAGGCGATGCCGTCGTCGCAGTTGCTCGGCGGGCACGCGCCCGCTTTGCCCGGCGCGATCGCGATGTCGCAGGTTTCCCCGGGATCGACGCGGGCGTTTCCGCACGCGATCGGGATGTCGTTCGGTGCGTCCGAGTTCTTTGCGTCGTCCCCGCCGTCGCTGGTTCCGCCATCTCCGTTGACGCACGCGCCGCCCAGGCATTCGATCCAGATCTCGGTCTCGACCAGTTTTCCTGCCTTGATCGTGACCTGGCGGCCACCCTGAGCAACCGGGCTGCCACTGCTGTCAAGGCCGCGCACGTCGAGGCGCACCGTTTCGCCGATGTCGATCGGCAACTGGATGGACAACGTGGCAGGGAAATCGAGGGAGCGACGCTCGTGCGAGAAGTCGCGTGCGGCGCTGCGCAGCTTTGCTTCCACGGTGACGTGCAGCGCGACCACGCGCCCGGGTGACAGCCCGGCACCAAGCTGCACCTTCACCGCGATCACCGTATCGCCGTCTTGGCGGCAGGCAAGAACGTGCAAGACACAAAGCAACGCGGCAAGCGCTGCGGAGCCCAAGCGGATTCGACGAATCAAAAGTACCTCGCGTTGCCCAGGTCGGTCATCGGCACCCGTCCACGGTCGTCGCTTTGTCTGGTGAAAAAAAAGATGCCGATTCCTGCCGCCAGCACGGTGCCGACGGAGGCCCAAACCCAGGGCCGACGAAGGATTGAACGTCGCGCCAGCGGCGCTGATTCGGGCGGGGTGGCCGGGGGGAGCGGGGGGAGCGGCGACGGCAGCAGCGCCGGTTCGGGGGCACCCCGCAGATTGGCGACATGCTCCATGACAAGGGCGCGATTCGGCGCGTCGGGGTAGGTGGCCAGGTAGCGCCGGTAGAAGAAGATGGCCTGCTCCTTGTTGCCGAGCCGACGGTATGCCTCCGCGATGTCGTGCAGGAACATGGGGTCGGCCTTGGCCTCGTAGGCATGGCGAAATTCGCTGACCGCCTGTTCGTAGTCGCCCCGATTGATGCCTTGTTTTCCCTGCTCACGGTGGCGAGTGGCTGGATCCTCGGGCGCGGGCTCGTCGGCGCGGGCAGCAGGTGCTCCACCCCCAAGCGTCAGGGAGACGGCGGCGACCAATCCGAAGCACTTTAAGACAACGCCAGACACTTTATTGTTTCAGTGTAGCCGACTTCGAGCGCGCAGACGAAACCAGGATTGACGCCCCAGGACGCAGTGATCCAAGCCAGCGATCGATGATCGATTTCGTCGGCGCGGTGAGGCTGCCGGAAGGCCGACCTGAAGTCAGGCTAGTCTTGGCCGTGGTCAACAACTCATTCATGGAATTAGGACGTTGATGGCTAGTCTCTAGAATATTTTTGAATTGAATTCCCGCCGCCCTGGGCAGCGGTGCGAACGGCGTTCTGGGCAAATCGGTGCAGGCGCGGGCGATCACCGTGCGGGCGATGGATCCCGTGTCGACCGTGGCCAGGTCGGTCACGCCGGCGGCGCGCAACACATCCGGGGACAGATCGCTGGCGCGCACCCCCAGGCCAACCAGCAGGGCCTGGGCGGCGGCGGCGCGGGCCACCGCCGCCGTCGCGGTGGCAATGTCGGCCAGGTTTGCGAACGTGCGCTCGCCATCGGCAGGCGGATCCTCGAGGCAGCGGGGGAACAGGGGCCGAGGGCGCGCGATCGCCACAACGATCTCGGCATCCTCTGCTTCAAGCACTTCGATCTCGGGCAACAGCGCGGCGAAGGGGCCCTTGCGTTTCAGCGTGCGGGCCAGCTTGGCCACCTTGAGCGTCAAGGTGTGCCCGGTGCGAAATACCGTCAAGAGGGGGAGCGATGGCAGCACGAGCGCGGCCCGGCGGCGGTCGCCGCGCGACAAAAACTCGACGGCGACATCGAGTGTGGCGACGACGCGCGCGAGGACCGCGCCGCTTTGCCCGTCGTCGCCGGGCTTGACCCGGTCGGCTGACAACACGCGGTTCGCCAGCAGCACCAGATCCTGATGGAGGCGGGCGAGTTGCTTCTCGTCGCCGATGTCGGCAAGCGCCGCGGCGAAGGGACTGCCGCTGCCGAGCCGTTCCATCAGCGCGGTGGGCACGCGCATGCCCAGGGTGGCGTCGTCGCCCCGCGAGCCGACCTCCGTGGGCCTGGGCGTCGGTGCGGCCGCGCGCTTGGCCAGCGCGTCGATGTCGACCTCCTGATAGACGGCCAGCGCCTCGTGGTAGTCGAGAAAGCCGAGGTCGGCCATGCGGCCCGAGCGCCAACGGTAGGCCGACTCTTCCAGGCCGCTGTCGAGCTCGCTGCGCATGCCGACCAGCACGCGCCTCGTCCATTCAAGGTCGTGGTCGTACATCGCGTTGATGAGGTTGATGGTGGTCGGCACCGCGTCGCTTTCGCCCAGAAGATCCAGCGTGAATGATCGGTCGGGGCTGGTCCACAAAGTGCCTTCGGACTCCTCGGGAGCTTCCTCGACCGACAAGTCGTAGATGCGCGCCCGCTGACGTATCAGCAGCGCGAGCAATTCGACGTCGAAGCCGCGCAGCCAGCGCCCAAGCACCGGACGTGGCGCTGCGCTGATCGCCGACAGCCACGTGTCGGCCTCCGCCACCGACACGAGGTCCCGGTCCCACAAGGCGAAATCGAGCGCGGTGTGAACTTGCGCCGGCGTGCCGTGAAGCATGATCTCCATCGCCTCGGGGAAGCCGACTTCATGCAGGACGTAATAGAACTCGTCGCCGGGCAAGGCGCGGATGGCGGCGGCCGGGTCGGGGGCGTTCCACAGCAGGTCAGCCCGCCGGGTCCGGCGGCCCCGGGCGAGCGCGGCGCGGTGCCGGGACAGTGGCACAACGTTGTCAGGTTGCGCGCGCGCCGAGGGCAGACTTTTTCCTTTGGACGATTTTCGCTTCACGGGGGCGCCCACTATATACGCCGGTTTTCGTCGGCACCGGCGAAGGGCCGCGCTGGACTGTCGGCGCACGGCTTGCTAAATGCAGTGGTTATGAAAAAGACAGCCGCTATGATCCTGTTCTCCAGCGTCGTTGGTGGCTGCGCCGTCGACGCCGATGTGCTGACCCTGAGCCAGGCCCTAACGGGAGGGGAGGTCTGTGCCAACCTCCGGGCAACCAGAGGCGGCCTGTGCCCGGACATCACCGAGGAAGCGCCCGCGCACCTCAACATCACGCGCGCCCACGGCATGGAGTGGCTGCGCTTCTCCAGCACGCACTGGAACGAGGGGCTCGGCCCGCTGCAGATCCGGGGCGGCGGGCAGATTCAGACCTGCCAGGTCGAAGAGAACGGCACCACCATCGATAGCATCTGCACCTTCGCGACACAGCAGATCCTCGATGCCAATCGGCAGGTGGTCCATGAGCAGCCCGCAGGAGTTGCTGTCTTCCACCCCGACCACAACCACTGGCACCAGGACAATGTCGCCGATTTCGTGCTGCGTAGCGGATCGCTGGGAGGCACGATCGTCGGCAAGGCCACCAAGGTGACCTACTGCCTCATCGACTATGACTCGGGTGGCAACGGCCTGACTTCGGCCAAGTTCTACTTCGAGTGCGGTGCGGAGCTGCAGGGCATCTCTGTCGGCTTTGGCGACGAGTACCACCATGCAACGCACGGCCAAAGGATCGAGATTACGACACTGCCCGCCGGCGTCTACTACCTCACCCACGAGGCCGATCCGACGAACAAGTGGCTCGAGCTCGACGACTCGAACAACTTTTCTTGGTCCAAGTTCCGCCTGCGGCGCGACAGCAAGTCCGGCAACGGTCTCATCGATTGGCTCGAAAATTCACCGTGTACTGGCCTGGCGTGCGGCAACAAATCCAATCGTTAGGGTGAGCGTCAACGGTTGCTTCGTCGACACCGGCGAAGGGCCGGGAAAACCTGCCAAGATCGGCTAGATTTTCGCCGTGATCTCGATGGTGCTGCGCGCGATTCGTGACCACCGGCTCGCTGGCCCGGGTGATCGGATCCTGGTCGCGGTGTCGGGAGGGCCTGATTCCATGGCGTTGCTGGCGGCGCTGGTGCAGGTTGCGCCTCGCCTGGGCTGCACCATGGAAGCGGCCACCGTCGATCACGGCTTGCGGCCAGAATCTGCCGCCGAGGCTCGGATCGTCGTCGAGCGCGTCCTGGCGCTGGGCGTACGATGCGAGATTCTTCGCGTCGACGTGCAGGCCGCCCGGGGGCCGCACGTGTCGATTCAAGACGCTGCACGGCGGGTGCGGCATGCGGCGCTCGAGCAGTTCGCACGGGCGCGATCCTGTTCGCGGGTGGCGCTGGGCCACAACGCCGACGACCAGGCCGAGACGATCCTTTTTCGCGTCGTGCGCGGCACCGGCCTGCGCGGCCTTGCCGGCATCCCGATTCGTCGTGGCGTATTCATCCGTCCGTTGCTGGAAGTTTCTCGTCGCGACATCCAGCGCTTTGTGGACCGGCGAGGTATTCCGACCATCGACGATCCATCGAACCGGGAACCGCGTTTCGCGCGATCGCGCGTGCGCCATGAATGGCTGCCGTTCCTGCGGCGCGAAAATCCGCGCATCGACGCGGCCCTGCTGGCGCTGGCGGCAGAGGCTCGCGCGCTGCCGCCACGGGCAAGTGGCCACGACAACCTTCCACGTCGTGCCCTTGCCCACGTCAGCCGACTCGCGCGTGCGGGCGCCGGGACGCGCCGGGTTTCGGCACCGGGCGGCGAGTTCGAGGTCAGCTACGGGAAGGTGACTTTTTTGCCACGGTCTAAAGGCCGCGCGCTGGCTGCGTCAGCGGCGGGCGTCCACGCGGATCGGATTGAAATCCCCGGCCCGGGTACCTATCGACTGGATCCGAACGGGCCGTCGGTGGAGCTGCGCGAGACGACCGTTGCACCGCGCGGCGGGCAAGTCGTGTTCGACGCAAGAGCCCTCGCAATCCCACTCGCCCTGCGCCCGCGCCGGCCCGGTGAGCGGATGCGCCCGCGCGGTGGCCGAGGCAGCAAGAAGGTGTCCGAGTTGCTGCTCGACGCCAAGGTGCCAGCGCCGCAGAGGCACCTGTTGCCGGTCCTGACGACCGCGCGCGACGAGGTGTTGTTTGTCCCCGGTCTGCGCCCCTCGGAGATTGGCCGTCCCGGTGCCGCCACGACGCACTGGTTGCAGGTCACCGTGCGGCAGTCAGCGGCCTGCCCCGAAGGCGCGGCTGGCGGCCAAAGTCAGGATGACCGGTGACGACAGTTGCCCGGGCTTCCCGCTGCCCGCGATGATGTGGCGATGCAGCGGCGCGCGAACGCTCGCGGAAAACGTGGTGGCACCGAGCGGGCGGGTCAAGGTCGCCCCGGCAAGCAGCTCGGTGCGTCCGAGGAAGCCATCCTGCCGGATCTGGCCGTCCCAGTGTTCGGGGCCGTCGTACATCAGATCCAGGCCAAGCAGCGCGACCAGGTTGCCGAAGAGCTGTCCACCTCCCGCGATGCCGGTCACAACTCGGTTCCCGGCGCGGAAGCCGTGCTTGTTCTCGTAGAGCGAGATCACCGCTTGCGCGTAGGCGCTGGTCTGCAGGCGCCCGAAACTTTTGCCTGCATCCAGGACCACCACCGGATCGAACGTGCCGTTGCCGAACTGGATGTGTTGGTGCCGCAGCCCCAAATCCCCAAGCGCGAAGGGGTTCGGTTCGGTTTTTCCCAGCGGCACGGAAATGCCGGTGCGCGCGGACAACCACCAGCCGGCGAGCGCGCCGCCGATGCGCCCAAGAAGCCACGGGTCGGCGATGCCCGCGAGCGTCTCGTCTCGGTGGTGAACGTCCGGATCCAGCGGCGTGTAGGGCTGCCCATCATCGATCGTGTACCTGATGGTGCTGGTGACGAGGCGGAACGGAAGGTGCGATTCGAGACCGAGCGACGAAGACAGGCTCACCTCGACCATCGCGCGCAGCTCGCCCGGATAGAGGTTCTGGTTGTGCAGGAACTCGCGCTGTTTGGGCACCTCGTGGCAGGTCGCCGGATCAGCGCAGCCGGCGGTGTGGACGGTGTGGATCGCGGTTGCCGTCAGCGCGACCGTCGCGCGGACCTCACCTGGATTCGAGGCGAACGAGGCGTTGCGCGCCACCGGGATGGACGGATTCCGGCAGCCTGCGCAGGCAGCGGCCGCGCGCGGCATCAGCGCGGCTGCAAGCGCCAGGATGGCGGTCGCGCGGCCGCTCATCGCAGCCGGGCCTCGGCGATGGCCGCATCGATAGCGCGCAGGTCGAGGCCCGACACCGTCCGCACGCGCTTGCCGGTCTTCCCGTACACCACGAGGTAGGGCAGAGCGGTCACGTCCTTCATGTAGTGGCGCGCGATCGGCGTTTCCCAGTCCACCACATTGAGCTTTCTGACCGCGAGGTCTCTGCCGTGGCCAAGCCGGGGAAAGACGTGCGCATCGATCTTGCGGCAAGGGCCGCACCACACGGCGTAGAAGTCGAACAGGGTTACCTTGCCTGGCGCGAGGTGGTCTTCCAGACGCGGAACATCCTCGCCCAGCTTCGAGATCTCGCGCAGGTCGGCACCGTCGGGCACCGGCGGGAGAGGATCGAAATTCAGGTCGGGGTGGCAGTCGAAGCACTGCGATTCGGGGACGTCGTGCATGGGGCACCAGTCGTGGGCTGCCTTGAACCTCGGAATGAGCTTCGAGTTGCAGCGCGTACACACCTCCCGGGGAACCCGGTGCGGGCAAACTTCATAGTTGCTGGACGACGCGGCGCTGAGCGTCGTGACCGTGCCCATCGGGACCGCGGTGCCGGGGGTGCCGCAGGCCGGGCTGGCAAGGCACAGGGCAATGACCGCGAACCCACTCGCGCTGGACATGATGGCACCGGCGACCCGCTTCACGGTGCCGCCACCTTCATGCGCAACGGCAAGAGCCGCGACGGCGATCGCGATGAAACGCCAAGGCCGCGACCGGAGGTGGACATCCTGCGGGCCGAGTGTGGCACACCCCACGCGGTGCTGGGCGAGAAACTCAGCCCCGCGCGCCTGCGGGCCAAAGCGCGCGGCAGCGATAGAAAGGAAGGGCGCGGCTTCCCTCTGGCAGCAAGTGAGAAGTTACTGCGCCGCTGGTCTTGGGCGCTACATTGCGAAAATCGGCAACGGCGCGCCCGAGTTATCTCGCACCTCGGGCACATAGTGGCCGGCGGTGACGGTGTATCCTTGGGTGGCTCCGCTGAAAGGCTGGTTGATTTCCAGGGGACCGTAGCCTTTCCCGGAGGTGCCGTAGCGCTCCCAGTCAGCTCGCGGGACGCCAAGTGCGCCGAGCACGGTGGACCAGAACTGATTCGCCCACAGCCCTGCGGCGGTACCTCCGATTACCTTGGTTCGGTTGCGGTAGTCGATGAAGTTGCCCGTCCTGATCGTCCCGCCGGCACCGCCGAAGGTGGCGATGGCCAGATCGAGACCGCTATGCGTCTTGACCCCTTCGCTGTTGATGAAGATCAACAGAGTGTTGTCGAGGTAGGTTCTGCCGTCAGCCGTATCGACGTCGTTGTCTAGTTTCGAGGCCAGATCCAGCACCACCTTTTCGAACAGCTTCTGGTAGACGTTGGTGTGCCTGGTCGCGCCCAGCCCCGGCGTCGGGCTGACCTGGTGGCACGCATCATCCCACTGGCGGGGAGGTAATCCGTCCAAGCTGCTGTCGAACGTACCTTGCCCATACGTCGTCGTGATGGTGGCAATGCGGGACAGTCCGCACTTGAACGCGGTCGAGATGATGTCGTTCATCGTCTGAAAACGCGCCACGCTTTCGTCGGTTGGCGCGTTGCTAACGCTCAGCTTCGAGCATCCCTGGCCCGCCGGGCCTCCCCCGGGCTGCATGGCCACGGCGTTCAGGCGCTTCTGCAGTTCGGCCATGCTCTCCATGTGACGGTCGAGGCGCTGGCGATCCAGGGTCGAAAGACCGTCAGAGCCGCGCAGGTTGCGGTAGCTTTCGAGCAGGTGGTCGACTAGGAGTTTGCGGCCTGGGGGCCTGCCCACAGGGAGCGGCGGCAGCGGCGGGGTGAAGTTGAACCCCATGAACAACCTGTTGAACAACCTGTTCGGGTCGGCCTCGGGCATGATCGGCCCCAAGTAGCCGCTGTTACCCGTATTGTGGTACCAGGACTGCGTGGATCCGGGGCCGGTTTGCAACGAACGTCCAGTCTTGTTGTACCTGGGCGACCAGGCGGCGAGTTGATCGATCGAGGGAACGACCACCGGCGGCAAATAGCAGTTTCGTAAGCTACACACATCATTGCCGAACTTTCCGACGTTGCCGAAAGCTGCCGGGATATGCCCGGTGGTGCTGACCACGTCGATCCCTCGCAGCACGTTCATCTTGCTGAGGAGTCTCGGGGTCAGGAGCGTGGATGGCGCGTTCAAGATGGGCGAGATTTTCGTCCTGCCACTGTTCGGGTCATTGTTTGACGCGGCAATCCCGGCCAGCGGGCCCCAGTTGATCCCGTGGTCGTTGTACAGCGACATCGAGTTCGGCAGCGCCGGGTTGCCGTGAAAATTGCCGTAGTAGCTGCCGCCGACCTGGGCGATCAGCACGATGCGCGGTGGACCGGCGGGCTGCGCCGCCGCATTCCGTGGCAGCAACGAGGGCAAGAACGGCAACGCGAGCGTCACGCCCCCCGCGCCGCGCAAGAACTGACGTCGTGTTCCGGGTTCTTTGGTCATGGTATTTCCCCTCCAGTCACCTACGGCAAGTTGCGCTGCAAAAAGGTCGACGTCGTTGCCATCTGCTTGAACAAATCTCGCAACGTTGGTTTGGCCTTGGCCAGATCGTCCGCGCAGTTGGGTATGGACGGGGCCGCGCCTCGCCCGAGCAAATAGCGCCAGTAGTAGGCCCGCGTAAAGCACGTCGCCGCCTTGTTCGTCGACTGGAAGAGCTTGACCAGCCCAGCCGCACCCGACACCGGCGTCTGGTCGCCAAGGACCACCTGCGGTATCGCGTTGGTATCAATGGGCACCCGCGCCACAATTGCCGTGCCGGCCGCGTTGAAGATCGGCTCATCGGCGCGCACTCGCCCGAGCGCATCGTAGCCCTCAAACGCAAAGCCAAGGGGGTTTACCGACGCTTGGTGGCAAGTTTTGCACATGGGGTAAGACTCGGTCAGGTACTCCCACTGCTTGCGCGTGCTCGATGTCGCCGGGTACGCCCCCATGGCCCTGAGCTCGGCCGCCAACTCGAACGCGTTCGGCGGATGCGGTGGAAGCAGGTCGCACAAGATCTCCTGTCGCACAAAAGCTCCCCGCCGGACGGGTTGCGTTTTCGTGTCCCGGTCCGTGCTCGTCGCCGTGCCCGTCGTGTCCTTGGCCAGGATGCCCGGCCGCGTCAGCAAGCCCGGTCGCGTGCCAGCGGGAAACGACGGCGGAACGCTGGTGCCATCCCAGGGCGCGCTCATCCCGAAAAATCGGGCCGCGGCGGCGTCTCGAATCGTCGCCGCGTCGCTGGTCAGCAAGTCATCGAATGTTCCGCCACTGCCTCCCTTGGTCCACACGATGTAACGCACGAAATCCAGCGTCTCGTCGTTCAAGGCGGTTCGCGTCGGCAGATCTTGCACCGTCGTCGCACCCAGCAGGGCCACGTAGCGCGGATTCATTTTCAACGCTTCCAGCGGAAGTCGTGCCGCGAGATCCAGTTGCAGCCATTCGCTGAAAAACGTGTCAGTCGCCGCGCGCGCCCGCGGATCCGCGATGATCCGGTCGAGTTCGCGCCGATACCCATCCGCTGACAGCAGAGAGCCCGACTTGGCGGATTCCCACAGTTGGTCGTCGGGCACCGTGTCCCAGAATCCAAGGGACAGGCGGGTGGCCAGCTCTCCCGCCGTCAGCAGGTAGCGCCCAGGCCCCACGGGCGCGGCCATGTTGCCCTTTTCAACCATGTACGCAAACTGTGGCGAGCCGATGAACGCGCCCAGCAAGTCCGCGAAAGCCCACTTGTCGATGACGTCCGTATTCCCGTACACGCCTCGATAGAAGGTCAACAGCGCGGGTGACAACTGCGGCAGGCGCAATGCCCTTGCCCCCAAGGTGTTGATGACGCTGTCCACGCAAGCCGCCACCGCGGATCCCGTTGCCGTCCCCGTACATGGCGCGATCGTGCCCAGAGCCGTCGGCTGCGCCAGCGCCAGACCGACCTTCTCCGCCACGATGGCTGTTGCCTCGACCCAGCGCGCGTGGATGTTCTGATCCAGCCGGCGGAAATCTCCACTCAGATCGTCGCGATTGCGTAGCGGCCGTACGTCCGCTGGCAAAGCTTGCAAGCTCGCGGCGACATCGGGATCCGCCAAAACCGCAGCGGCCACGTTCGCGTTTTTTGTCACGTACGCAACAAAGTCCTGCACGCTGTTGCGGAATTGCTTCCCGGTCAGCCGACGCAATGGCGGATCAGCGGCCTCTGGCGTGGTGCATGTCGGCGAGGGAGGCGGTGGTATCGGGCATCCACCCGGCGGTGGCGTCGCTCCTACTGGCGGGACACCTGCCCAGCATCCAGCGGCCCCACCGGCCCCACCGGCACCACCGGCACCACCGGCACCAGCACCGCCGACACCGCCGCTTCCGGCACCGGCACCGCCGCTTCCGGGCATCACGATTAAGTCGGGATCCATGGAAAATCCCGAGATGGGTGGCCGACGGCACCCCAGTGTCAGCGCGGCGAGGGCCATGACCGCCGCGCTGAACCGATGCGCTGCCGAACCCGAATACCCCCAGGGTCGAGAACTTCGCATACGAAGCGTCCTTCCTGGCTTGACGGGGCGGGTGCTGCGCCACGACGAGCCCACACGGTTGTCGTTCAGTCGCCGGAGGCCACGCTAGATGAAAGGGCCATGAGAAGTCAATAACAATGTCGGCGATGTGTTTCACGCCCTGCGGTCACTGGAGTTGCCCCCCGGCGAGCGGCTCCGCCGGAGCTTGCAGCGTGGACGACTTCGCGCTTACGCCGGCTGAGCGAAAGCTCTTCCAAGCGCTCCAGAAAAGGGGCGTCCGGTTCCTGATCGTCGGGATGGGAGCCGCCGTCCTCGAAGGTGCGCCTGTCTCGACACAAGACTTGGACGTGTGGTTCGAGAGCGCCTCGGATGAACGCATCAGATTGGCGGCGCGCGACGCTGGCGGCTCGTGGATATCCGGGCGCGACCAGCGGGACGTCAAACGATCTCTGTGGCGTATGGGGGAGCGGTACGAGCGACGTCTGGGCCGTCGGCGACAAGGGGACCATCCTCCACCGCCGCCCTTGAAGATGCGTCCATGAATCAGGACGTGTCCGTAAGCGGGCCCTTGCCCGCACCTCGTCCGCACCTGCATCGATCAACTCGACGTTGACGGTCTCGCTTTTGGGGTCAATACTTCGTGTCGTGGGACCGCACGCGGGATCCACGTGTACCGACGAAAGGATACCGAGTGCGTCAAGGCTATAAAACCCTACTTATCTGGGGAATGCTGATCGTGGCATTCCTGGTGGTTTGGTCGCTCTTCAACCAGCGGCAACCCGACGGGCGCGTCCAATTCTCGCAGTTCGTGCAGTGGATCGAGAAGAGTCCGGACGACTTCAAGCCGGGCACGCTTCACATCAGCGTCAACGGCAACTTGGGTAAGTTCGAGGGCGAAAAGAAGAACGGCGAGCGCTTCGTCACCACCGGCATCGTCGACGGGCAGGTTCTGGAAAAGCTGAACCAGAAGAACGTCTCGTACGAGATTCTGCGCGAGGCCGAGGGGGGCTTCTGGCAGACGATCCTTCTGACCTGGCTGCCGATGATCTTCCTGGTGGCGATGTTCCTCATCTTCATGCGGCAGCTTCAGGTCGGCGGCGGCAAGGCGATGAGCTTCGGCAAGTCGAAGGCCAAGCTGCTGTCCGAAAACCAGAAGCGCATCACGTTCGCGGACGTCGCGGGCATTGAAGAAGCCAAGGACGAGGTCGAGGAGATCATCGCCTTCCTCAAGGATCCGAAAAAGTTCACGCGCCTTGGCGGGCGTATCCCCAAGGGCGTCTTGATGATGGGGCCACCCGGCACCGGCAAGACGTTGCTCGCGCGCGCCATCGCGGGCGAGGCGGGGGTGCCGTTCTTCTCTATCTCGGGCTCTGACTTCGTCGAGATGTTTGTCGGGGTCGGTGCGAGCCGGGTGCGCGACCTGTTTGACCAGGGCAAGAAGAATGCCCCATGCATCGTATTCATCGACGAGATCGACGCGGTCGGTCGGCACCGGGGCGCTGGGCTTGGCGGCGGTCACGACGAGCGCGAGCAGACGCTGAACCAGCTTCTGGTCGAGATGGACGGTTTTGAATCCAACGACGGCGTCATCTTGATCGCCGCGACCAATCGGCCCGACGTTCTTGATCCGGCGCTGCTGCGGCCCGGCCGCTTCGATCGGCGCATCGTGGTGCCGCGTCCCGACGTCAAGGGCCGCTGGGGCATCCTGAAGGTTCACACCAAGAAGACGCCGCTGCGCGACAACGTTGACCTGGAAGTCATTGCGCGTGGCACGCCGGGCTTCGCGGGTGCCGATCTTGAAAACCTGGTCAACGAGGCGGCGTTGCTGGCCGCCCGCGGCGACAAGGATCGCCTTGAGATGCACGATTTCGAGATGGCCAAGGACAAGGTCTTGATGGGCCCCGAGCGCCGCTCGATGATCATCAGCGAAAAAGAGAAGCGCAGCACGGCGTTCCACGAGGCGGGGCATGCACTGGTCGGCAAGTTGATCGGCAAGGCCGACCCGATACACAAGGTCACCATCATTCCGCGCGGGCGCGCGCTTGGCCTTACCCAGAGTTTGCCGGTCGAGGACCGTCTGTCGCTCTCGAGTGATCAGGCGCGGGACCACATCGCCGTCATGATGGGTGGCCGGGTTGCCGAAGAGATGATTCTGGGTCAGATCACGACCGGCGCGGCCAACGATTTGCAGAACGCGACCGATCTGGCGCGCAAGATGGTGTGCGAGTGGGGCATGTCCGAGAAGGTCGGGCCGCTGCACTTCGGAAAACGCGAGGAGATGGTCTTTCTTGGGCGGGATTTCGCCGAAGAGAAGGGCTACAGCGAGCAGACTGCGATGCAGATCGACTCCGAGGTCCGTCGCATCGTGACCGAGGCTTATGAGCGCGCCAAGTCGGTTGTCTCCGAGAACCTGGACAAGTTGAAACTGCTTGCCGAGGCGTTGCTCGAGTTCGAGACGCTGGACGGCGCGGAGATCGACGAGGTGTTCTCGGGCAGGAAACTCGACCGGCGCTCCTCCGCACCGCCGGTGGACAAGCGCTGGGTGGCCACCGAGAAGCCGCAGAAGGTGCCGGAGCGTCCAGCGTTCATTCCTGGCCCGCTTTCTGACCCCGAAAAGGCCTGACCGCAGCCGCGCTCGACGAAGCGGATTCGTGGCGACGCTGATCGTCGGTGTTTTGAACGTCACGCCGGATTCCTTTTCGGATGGTGGCCGATTTGCCACCGTGCAAGCTGCCGTGGTCGCCGGGCTGGAAATGGCTGCGCGTGGCGCGGGCTGGATCGACGTCGGCGGCGAATCGACACGCCCGGGCGCGACGCGGGTGTCCGAGGAAGAAGAAACGGCAAGGGTCGTCCCGGTGGTCAAGGCGCTGGCGGCACGGCTTGCAGGCCGTGCCCAGGTTTGCGTCGACACGACCAAGAGCGGCGTGGCGCGTGCTGCGCTCGCGGCCGGAGCAACCGTGATCAATGACGTTTCGGGTGGCCTTGCAGATCCACGCATCCTGGAGACCGCTGCGGCGGCGGGCGCGGCGGTGGTGCTGGGGCACCTGCGGGGCACGCCGGCGACGATGATGGATGAGGTTGCCTTCGACGACGTGGTGACCGAGGTTGTCGGCGAGCTGAAAGAAAGAATCGTTCGTGCCTCGCTGCTGGGCTGCCGCGAGATCTGGGCGGATCCTGGCATCGGATTTGGCAAGCGCTTGAGCCAAAATCTGGAGCTCCTGGACGGGCTCCCCCGCCTGTGTGCGGATCTGGCGGTGCCGATCATGGTTGGGGTGTCGCGCAAGCGTTTCATCGGCGAGTTGACCGGGCAGCCGACGGAAGCGCGCGAGTTCGGCACGGCGGCCGCAGTCACGGCGGCGATTCTTGGCGGTGCCTCGGCGGTTCGCGTACACGACGTCGCAGCGATGGCCGATGTGGTTGCCGTGGCGGACGCAATTCGCGAAATCCGCCCGCGCGGCGGCTTTGTGGTTAAATAGAGCCCCATGGTGGCACGATCAGGCGGACGGAAGTTGTTTGGCACCGACGGCATTCGTGGCGTTGCCAACCAGCACCCGATGACGGTCGAGGTGGCCCTGGCGCTTGGGCGCGCCGTGGCGCAACGATTCGCCGCGCCTGGTCGGCGGGCGCGCGTGGTGATCGGCAAGGACACGCGCCTGTCGGGGTACATGCTCGAGAGCGCGCTGCAGGCGGGGATCCTGTCTGCCGGGGCCGATGTGCTCCTGGTCGGGCCGCTGCCCACGCCGGGCATCGCCTTCATCACGCTGTCCATGCGCGCCGATGCGGGCGTGGTCATCAGTGCGTCGCACAATCCCTATCAGGACAACGGCATCAAGATTTTCGGTGCCGATGGCATGAAACTTCCCGATGAGGTCGAGGCGGACCTCGAACGACGGATGGCGGGGGACACGCAGGGCGGGACCACTGACACCGGCAAGGCCACGCGCATCGATGATGCTCCCGGACGCTACATTCAATTTCTCAAGGACACATTCCCGGGTGGCCGCACGCTCGGCGGTGTGCGCATGGTGGTGGATTGCGCGCATGGCGCAGCGTACGAAGTTGCCCAGCGGGTGTTCGAGGAACTGGGTGCGTACGTCACCGCGGTGGGCGTGTCGCCGAACGGCCGTAACATCAACGATGGCTGCGGTGCCTTGTTCCCTGGACATGCCGCGGCCGAGGTCGTTCGCTCGGGTGCCGCGCTGGGGATTTCGCTCGACGGCGATGCCGACCGGGTCATGCTGTGCGACGAAAACGGGCAGGTCGTCGATGGCGATCAGATTCTTGCGATTCTGGGCACGCGCATGATGGCGAAGGGCCGATTGCCGCAAGACACCGTGGTGGCGACCGTCATGTCGAACCTGGGCCTCGAACGCGCGCTGGCCAGCAAGGGTGCCAAATTGATGCGCACCGCAGTCGGGGATCGTTACGTGGTGGAGGCGATGATCGCGCACCGCCTGACTCTCGGCGGTGAGCAGTCGGGCCACATCATCTTCCTGAAACGGGCGACGACCGGGGACGGTGTTCTGGCGGCGCTGCAGATCCTGTCGGTGATGCTGGACGAGGGCAAGCCGCTGTCTGAACTCGCGCGCGCGATGACCCGCTATCCCCAGGTGCTGGTGAACTTCAGCGTGCCGCGCAAAGTGCCCATCGAAGACTTGCCGACGGTACGCCAGGCCATCGCCGACGTCGAAGGCAAGCTCGGCAAGGAGGGCAGGGTGCTGGTGCGCTACTCGGGCACGGAAGCCAAGGCCCGCGTCATGATCGAGGGCGCTGACGAAGCGTCCATTCGCTTGCAGGCCGACGAGATCGCGCGCGTCATGAAGGAATCGCTGGGTACGTGAAGCGGTCGATGGGGTTGGTCCTGTCGGTGGCCCAGAGCCGAGCCGTTGATCGCGCCGCGATGAACCTGCTCGGGATACCCGGGCTCGTGCTCATGGAAAACGCTGGCCGCCGCGCCGCGGAAGTCGTCCACGCGCTGGCGTCCAATGGTGTGTCCGGCGGGCTGCCTGGTCGGCGCATCATCGTGCTGTGCGGTGCGGGCCAAAACGGCGGCGACGGTTTCGTCGTCGCGCGCCACCTCGCTGGCCACGGTGCCGAGGTCGAGATCCATCTGGTCTTGCCCGCAACAAAGATCGCGGGCGACGCTGCGCTCAACCTGGCAGTCGCCCGCAACATGCGAACGATGGTGTTGCGCGACGGTTCATCCGACGCCCGACAGAGCAAGTGGCGCGAGCGCCTGCGCGGTGCCGACGTCATCGTCGACGCGATCTTTGGCACGGGTCTGCGCGCCGACGCTCGCGGTGTACCCGCGGCCGCGATCGCGGCTTGCAACGCAACCCGCGGCGCGACCAAGGTGGCCCTCGACGTGCCGTCGGGAATGGACGCCGACACCGGCGCAGTGCGCGGAATCGCGCTGCAAGCCGACGTGACGGTCAGCATGGGCGCGCGCAAGCTGGGTCCGTCGCTCGATGCCGAGGCACCGGTGGGCGAAGTCGAAGTCGCGGACCTCGGGGTCTCGCTCACCACGCCGATTTTGCTTGCTGCTGCTCGTGCCGAGGGGCCGCTGTGCCACTGGCTGACGGACGATGCGGTTCGTGCCGTTCTCCCGCGTCGCAAGCCGGGCCATCACAAGGGAAACGGTGGGCACGTGTGCCTCGTGGCGGGTTCCGCAGGCAAGACGGGGGCGGCCGTGCTGGCCGCGCGCGCCGTGTTGCGCGGCGGTGCTGGCCTCGTCACGATCGCATCGACCAGCGCCGGTCAAAAAGCTCTCGACGCGAAGGTCGTCGAGGCCATGACCGCATCGTACTCGGACGGCAAGGACGCTGGCGAGGACGCTTACGGCCGGGTGGCGTCTCTGGCCGAGCGGATGAAGGTGGTGGCCGTGGGGCCGGGGATTCCGACCGGTCCCGGGGCGGCGGTCCTGTGTGCGCGGCTCGCGGCCCTGCTGCCACTGCCTGTCGTCCTCGACGCGGACGCGCTGAACCTGCTGGGCCGAGACGCCGCGGGCGTGCTTCGGCGGGCGCGCGCGGCGCGCATCGTGACCCCGCATCCGGGAGAGCTGGCCCGTTTGGTCGGGCGATCGATCGCGGCGGTGCAGCGGGATCGGCTTGGGCACGCGCGGCGTCTGGCTGCGGCCTCGGGCGCGGTCGTGGTGCTCAAGGGCGCGCGCACCATCATCGCGGGCCCCGACGGCGAAAGTTTCATCAACCCGGCCGCGAATCCGTCGCTTGGCACGGCCGGCAGCGGCGACGTGCTCCTGGGGATCATTGCCGCGTTTTGTGCCCAGGGGTTGTCGGCCATCGATGCGGCGTGCGCCGGGGTTTTTTTTCACGCGAGCGCGGCGGACGAGGCGACCCGCAAGCTGGGGAGCCGTCGTCTTGTTGCGGGCGACCTGCCCGAGGCCATCGCCCGGGTGATCGACCCGGTGTACACTGCCGCCTCATGACCAAAGAAATGATTGCTGCGGTGCTTGAGGCCGAGGGGTGCAAGGCCACCAACCACGCGCACACGATTGCCGACGAGCGGGACGCGACGTGCTTCATCGCGACCCACGGTGAAATCCTGAACGTGATGCGCGTCACCAAGATCGATCTGCGTGGGCCGTACGTTGCGTTGCACACGTCGAAAGACGAACGGCTGTACTTCGCCTACGAAGACGTGCTGGGGCTGCGCTTGTCGGGCACGGCGAACACCCGCGAACGTGGCGCGGGATTCAGCCGGTAAGGCAGCGGTTTCAAAAAATTGTCGGTTGGGGTAAGGACTTATCCTCATGTTGCGCGGACTGCTTCTGTTCGGATACCCAGGCAGCGGCAAGGGAACGCAGGGCAAGATCCTGGCTCAACTCCCCGGCTTTCACCACATCGCCATGGGCGACATTCTGCGCGGCCTCGACGCGAAGAATCCGTTGTTCGAAAAGGTGCAGATCTTCCTGCGGCGCGGCGATCTGGTGCCCGACGAGCTGGTCATGGAGCTGTTCTTCGACCACATTGACCGGCTCAAGCCGCAGCAGGACGATTTTCTCTTGATCGATGGGGTGCCGCGCAACAGTCGGCAGGTCGACCTGCTCAACGGCAAGATCGAGATCATCAAGATCTTCAAGCTGTCGGTCTACGACGAGAAACTGGTCGTCGAGCGCATCAGGAAGCGCGCCCAGGCGCAGAACCGGCCAGACGATGCCTCGGATGTGGTCATCGCGCACCGGCTCACCGTGTACAAGAAAGAAACCGAGTCGTGCATCGGCTCGTATCCCGGGACCATATTGACCCGCATCCAGGCCAGCCAACCCATCTTCGACGTGCATCTGGACATCATCCAGGCGCTCGGCAAGATGCGCGATATCCGCTTCAAGTAGAGCGGGCGGGCCGTCCAGGCCGCGTCAGCGCGCCGACGCTGCGGAAGCCGTTGTTCAATCAAGCGTCCCGCTATACTTGCCCCCCGATGGACTTTTTTCAGGAGCTCAAGACCTTGGTCGCGGCGCTCGAAGCGGCGGCGATCGACTACGCCCTGTGTGGCGGCGTCGCTCTCGCCGTTCACGGGGCACCACGCGCGACGCAGGACATCGACTTGCTCCTGCGCCCGGAGGACATCGACCGGCTCCGCGAAGTTGCCCGCGGCTGCGGTTTTCTGCTCGAGGCGTTCCCGATGGATTTCTCGAGCGGCCTCACCATCCAGAGGTTCACCAAGCTCATCGATGGGCAACCGCTGATGCTGGACGTCCTCTTCGTGGGGGGGCCGCTTGAAACCGTCTGGGCCGCGCGCCAGCGCGCGGACATCGATGGTGGAGTGCTCCGGGTGGTGTCCCGGGATGGGCTGATCGCGCTCAAGTTGGCCGCCGCGCGCCCGCAAGATCTCGTGGATGTCCAGCGCCTCAAGGAGACTGCGCGTGGTTGACATGACGCCGGGGGCGGTGACCGCGCGCCTGCGCGAGGCCGCGCGTCTCCTGCGAGAGCGAGGCTTCGTCGCCAAGGGCGTGGACATGACCAGCGACGCAGTGAACGCTCGCCTGCGAGTCCAGGGAGCGCTCTCGGACATGTGCCGCCGCCTCGGCAAAATCGGCGATCTCCGCCAAGATCTCCGTTCTACCGCAGCCGCAAGCGGGCGGTCGCGCACGCGGTGAGCAGAGGACTCGCGGCGCGGCTGGGTGTGGTCTATTCCCCGAACGGGGCTCTCACAACGCGTGGTACCCTTGGTTTTATGGCGCTTTCGGACACAGCACCGGCGATCGAACGGATCGTTATCGAGGGGTATCGTGCCATGACGCCGGCGCAGAAACTTGCCCGGGTGGAAGACCTCAGGCGCGTGTCCCTTGGTCTCGCAGAGGCGCGCATTCGGCGGGAGTATCCGCAGGCCAGCGAACGCGAAGTTCTCATGCGCAGTGGAGGTCCTGGCCTCATTGCGGCATGAACATGTCGCGAGTCTGGTCGCGAGTTTGGCGGGATTGTTCTACGTCGATGCGGACATGATCAAAGACGCGATCACGCGACGCAGTGAATTCAGCGTCATTCACCTGTCCACGATGTTCAAGGTCGATGTTTTTGTCGCGCGCGGGGATGCGCTTTCGCAAAGCCAACTTCAGCGCGGCGTGCTGGCGGTCGCGGATGCCAAGCGGAAGATCGTCCTTCGCGTGGCCAGCGCCGAAGACACGCTGGTTCACAAACTGGCGTGGTACCGCCGGGGCGGCGAGGTATCCGACCGACAGTGGCAGGACGTGCTTGGCATTCTCAAGGTTAGCGGGAAGCGACTTGACCGCGAGTATACGGAAAGCACCGCAGAGGCTCTTGGTGTGACGGATCTTCTCGCCCGCGCGCGCCGCGATTCCGGGATCGCATAGACCGAGCATCAATCCTCGCCATGAAGGTCGTCATTTCAGGCGGAAATGATCGAGAACGACAGCGCGAAGTTCGTGAAGCCGCCCATGTCGCGCAGCAGTTGTTGCGCGTAGCCTATGCGGTCAAGATCGTCGGCGTCGGCGTCATCGTCGCGCCGGTCGGGGGAAGTGGCCTCGGCCGGTGTCACGTCGTCGAGGTTACTCTGAGCCCGCCCTACGGCGCGGTGGTTGTGCCCAAAATGCGCCCCGCGATCTGTTGCACTGCGAGGCCCATGTCCTGGCAGATGCTGTAGGTCGCACCGTTGGAGCCGAACGAGTCCACGAAGCGCTTGATGCGCAAGGCAGGATCCGCAGATCCGAACGTGCGGCTCGAACACGCGGCGGCAATCCCATTGGACATCGACTGATTTTTTTGCACGGCGTACCGCGCCGAGGACTCCATACCCAGCAACGGAACGCCGGTGATGGCTGAAACAACGATCCTTGCTGTTCCGGGTGGCTTGAGTGCGTTGATGTCGTCGACGAAGTCCGACACCGGGATCAGGTTCACGGGCTTGTCGATGGGCATGCACTGGGCAAGCGGAAAGTTGAGCGTGGGATCGACAGTGACCGGCTTGCCGCCGCACTGGTGCCCATCGGTGTTGCAGCGAAAGCTGTAGGTGGCCTGATTGACCGGCGTTGCATTGAAGAATGTTCGGTATTTCGGGTCGGGAGGCGCGGAGCAGTCGTCCTCGTCGGTCAGAAGCACGATGGCAAGGAGCGCGCCCGGGCGAAGGAAATCGACGTTTTCAGGGTTGACCGATTGCGGAATAAGGGCGAGGCGCGTGGCCTGAAGCTGGTGTTCAAAGCCGCAGCCGTTGCTGCTGCGCAAGACCATACAAGCCACAACGTCCGCGGCAGTCTTCCCGGGCGCAAGGTTCGTTGTCGCGCCCTGATTGCTGCTGACGAAATACGGCAGTCCACCGACCAGACCGCAATTTTTCCCTGCCAGGTCGTTGACTTGAAACGCGGCGCGATCGCCGTACCCGCTGCACGTACCCACGTCAGCGGTTCCGGCACCCAGGTCGCTTGTCACCACGCCGATCCTCAGGTCGGGCCCTCCGCCGGGCTGTGTTCTTAACTCGCGCAGAAAAATCGGAATCACACGCGCCAGTTCGACCTGTTTCGTTGTCATGGTCAGTGAGTTGTCGATCATGAAAAGCAGATCGACGGCCCTGGGGGGACCCCAGGGCGGCGCTACAGCGTCGCCTGCGGCACCCATGTCGCCTGCGCGGCCCCCTGAATCGGTGGCTTCGCCAACTCCGCCTGCGCCACTCGCATCTCTTGCACCACCCGTCCCGCCCGCTCCGCCGCTTTGCATAACGGTGCCCCCGCCCCCGCCAGATGCGCCCATGTCGTCGGAGTCGTACGGGCTGATCGGCGCTCTGTACGCACCACACGCGGCCAGGCCAAGGGCCAGGCCAAGGGCCAGGGCTCGCTTCATCGCCGCGCGAAGAATATCCCGCACGTAACCATCAGTACACTTCCGTCCGTCAGCGGCGGACGGCAAAATAGTCTTTCTGGTTCGACGTGGTGCGTTGGTCATGGCCATCAGTGCTCAGTGCGATGCACTAACTGTGCCATCACGATGGCGCGCCAACATAGCGATTTTACACAACAGAGCATTGGCCGCAGTGTAGATTTTCCCTGCGAGCCTCAGAAATCTGAGACATCCGAGGGAGGGCGCGGGGCGGTGCTGTGCGAGCTGCCGTTCACCGATTGACCGGAGCGCAGGTCGCGCCGGATCGCGCCGTCGAGGAATCGATCGGCCAATTCGGCCTCTCGACCTCGATCGGCGATCGAGAGGCACAAGGTTTCAACCTGGAGCTGCTCAACGCTACATGAGGCCGACACGCGCGAAGTAGATCCGGAACATCAGCGAGAACGGTCGTTCGGTCTGCGCAAACGAACGAAGCACCTCCAGCTCCTGCGCGCCCATCGAATGCCGTCCGTCGGC
>CAYSKR010000014.1:0-34974 GCA_964431675.1 uncultured Myxococcales bacterium | reverse complement strand
TTCGTTCCGTTGTGGGGATTCGCGGTGTGGCTGTGGTACTGCATGCGCCGGGTAAACTGCGCGGCCTGCGGGGTCACGGTCGAGAAGGTGCCGTGGGCCGAGGGCAAGAACGCGACGTGCAACGCGTATCGGCTGTTTCTGACACGCTGGGCGCGGCGCCTGTCCTGGAGCGAGGTCGCCCGCATCTTCCAGACAAACTGGGGCGTGGTGTATCGATCCATACGATGGGTAGTCGACTACGGACTCGCCCACCGGGATCTCAATGGTGTGCAGGCCATCGGCGTCGACGAAATCGCCGTCTGGAAAGGCCACAAGTACCTCACCGTCGTGTACCAGATCGACCACGGAATCCGCCGCCTGCTGTGGGTCGGCAAAGAACGAACCGAGGAAAGTTTTCGCGGCTTTTTCTCGATGTTTGGTGCCACCCGCGCCCGCGCACTGCGCTTCATCGCCAGCGACATGTGGAAGCCGTACCTCAATGTTATCGCCCAGTCGGCCAGCCAGGCGGTGCACGTGCTCGACAGGTTTCACGTCGTGGCCAAGATGAACAAGGCGGTCGACGAGGTGCGCGCCGGGGAGGCGCGCGAACTCGTGCAACAGGGGTACCAGCCGATCCTCAAGCATTCTCGATGGTGCTTCCTCAAGCGTCCCGAAAACCTCACCAACCACCAGCGCACCAGGCTCGCCGACGTCCTGAAGTACGACCTGCGATCCGTGCGGGCCTACTTCCTGAAGGAAAGCCTTCAGGCTTTCTGGATTTCTGGAACTACACCAACGTCTTCGCGGCCGGCTGGTTTCTCGACCAGTGGTGCACCCGCGCCTTGCGCTCCAGGCTCGAACCCATCAAGAAAGTATCCCGAACCCTTCGCGGCCACCGCGACCTCATCCTCAACTGGTTCGTCGCGAAAAAGGAGATCTCCGCCGCTGCCGTCGAGGGCATGGCGCCGGGCGGTCCCCCCATGTGAACGGTTACGATTTTGCTTGCCCTACGGCAGGGGTAACGGACGTCCTGCGGGCGGTCAACGGCGCTCGCGCGGTGGCCGCGGCCGCGGCGCGTCGCTTTCTCCCGGGGCACCGCGCTTTTTTCGCCGGTGGGCGCGCAGCACAAGCCGCAACGGCGATCCGACGAAGCCGTAGGTCGCGCGCAACTGGTTGGCAAGGTACCGCCGGTAGGGCTGACCCACGGATTCGGGGTAGTTCACGCTGACGAAAAATGTCGGCGGTCGGATCATCGGCTGGGTCACGAAGTACAGCTTGATGTGCTTGCCGCCGCTGCCGGCCGGGGGCGGGCGGGCGCTGACAATTTTATCAAAGTTTTCGTTTAAGTCTGATGTGCTAATCCTTTGAGACCACGACGAAAATGCTGTTGCTGATTTCTCGGGGATTTCGAGCACGCCGCGCCCGGTGACGGCCGAGGTCAGCAGCAGCGGCCAGTACGAGATGAACCCGAGTTCCTCGCGCACCTGCTCGATGCGTTTGTCGATCTGGGCACGCGGCACCAGATCGCTCTTGTTGAGCACAAGGATGGCCCCGCGGCCCGCCTCTTCGATGAGGCTCGCGAGCTTCGCGTCTTCGGCCGTCGCGCCTTGCCGGGCATCGATCACCAGGGCGACCACGTCGGCGCGCGCAATCTGATCCCGGGCCATCTTGGCGGCCACCGCCTCGGTCAGCGTGTCCACCACGCGCCGACGCCGCAGGCCGGCCGTGTCCACCAGGACGAAATCCCGATCGCCGACACGAAACGGAGTGTCGATCGGATCGCGGGTGGTGCCCGGCTGATCGTGGACCAGCACGCGATCCTCGCCCAGCAGGCGATTGACCAGCGAGGATTTTCCAACGTTGGGCTTGCCGACGAAAGCGATGCGGATCGCCGCTTGCGCCATGGCGACCTCGCCGCCAGCGTCAACCGTCCCGTCTGCGCCTTCGCTCAGCAAGCGCTGCAGGGCATCACAAAGATCGGCGACTCCGCGGCCATGCGTGGCCGACACCGAGACGACGTCGCCGAAGCCGAGGCTGAACGCCTCGCCCGCCACCGACTCGCGCAGTTTCGAATCCACCTTGTTCATGGCGACGACGACCGGCTTGCCGCTCTTGCGCAGCGTGCGCGCGACGTCCTCGTCGGTGCTCGTCACACCGGTCCCCGCATCGAGCACCAGAACAAGGACGGCGGCATCGGCTACGGCGCGCAGTGTCTGGCCTCGCATCGCGCCCAGGATGCCCTCGGCCGACGGATCAAGGCCACCGGTGTCGACGACGCGAAAACGCGCGCCGTTCCATTCGCACACGCCAAACCGGCGGTCGCGCGTCACCCCCGGCATGTCATCGACCAGGGCAGGGCGGCCGCCAACCAATCGGTTGAACAGCGACGACTTGCCCACGTTCGGGCGCCCCACGAGCGCCACCTCGGGGCCACCGATGGGAACCACTCCGCCGCGTCGTCCGCCCATGTCGACTAGCGCTCCTCTCCGTAACCGAGATCGCGCAGGGCGGCCGGTGAGTCGCTCCACTGCGGGGCGACCTTCACGTACAGGCGCAGGTGCGCGGGTCGCCCGAGTAGCTGGGTGATCTCGGCGCGTGCAGAGGAGCCAATCTCGCGGATCATGCTGCCGCTCTTGCCGAGGACGATCGCCTTCTGGTTGTCCTTCTCGACCAGGATCGAGGCGTCGATGACCACGTCGCCGGCCGCCCGTTCTTCCCAGGCTTCAATCTCGACCGCCGTGGCGTAAGGAAGTTCCTCGTACAGGCGATTGAACAGTTGCTCGCGCACCAGCTCGGCTGCCAGGAAGCGCTCCGTCCGATCGGTGAGGACGTCTTCGCCATAGCGGGGTGGCCCCTCGGGCAAGAGCGCCAGCAGCTCCTTGATGAGGCCATCGGTTCCCGTGCCGCGCGTGGCGGACACCGGCACGAGCGCAGCGAAGGTCGCGCGCTTTTCCCATTCAATGAGGACGGGGAACAGGTCAGCCTTTTGCTTGATCCGGTCCACCTTGTTGATGGCCAGCACGATGGGCTTACCCGCACGCACGGCGCTGTCGACGATGCGCTCTTCGGTCTTGTCGGAGTTTGCCCGGGCACCCGGCCGCCCCCGCGTCGCGCCGGGTGCCTCGGTGACCAGCAAGACCGCGTCGACTTCTTCGATCGCGCCCATCGCTTGCCCCACCATGTAGCGGCCGAGGCTCGACTGCGCCCGATGCACGCCCGGCGTGTCGACGAACACGATCTGACTCGCGTCGCCGTTGTACACGCCAATGATCCTCTGCCGGGTGGTTTGCGGCTTGTCGCTGACGATGGCCAGCTTGGTTCCCACGATGTGGTTGAGCAGCGTGGACTTGCCCACGTTGGCACGGCCAAGGATCGCGACGGTTCCAGATATAGCGGGCATTGAAAGGACGCGAGAGGATAGTCGAATCGCCGCGGTTCGCCATGGAAAGCGCCGGAAGGGTGGAACTACCGCTTGAAACGCAGCACCGAGAAGGGCGACAGATCGATGCTGGAACGGCCATCGGCCACCAATTCTGCGATGACCTGGGCGGTGATCGGCGACAACAGAATGCCGCAGCGGTGGTGGCCGGTGGCGAGAAACAGGCCGGGGATATCCGTCGCACCCATGATCGGCACATGGTCTTCCGTGAACGGGCGAAAGTTGGACCAGGTTTCGACCACCGGCGCGGGCCCGAGCGCCGGCACGAGGCCGCGCGCCATGTCCAGGATCGCGGCCAGCCCGTCGACGGTGACTTCCTTGCGAAAACCGACCATCTCCAGCGTGCTGCCGGCCAGGGCGACGCCGTCGGGGCGGGGCACCAGGTACCCGCGTCCGCGCGCGGCGATCACGTGGCGAAACAGGGGCGGGCGGGTTTCGATCGCGACCATCTGGCCGCGCGCCGGTCGCACCGGCGGCGGGGTGATGCCCACGCCCTCGACCAACCCCGACCAACTGCCGGCGGCGACGACCACGGCACCGGCTGACAGCGTTTCGCCGTCGAGCTCGACGCCCACGGCGCGTCCCGCCGTCACGGCCACGCGCTTGACGTAGCGCCCTTGCAGGAATCGCACGCCCGCAATGCTCGCAGCCTGCGCCAGCGCGCGCGCGTACGAGCGGGCATTCACCACACCGGCGTCCGCCATGCGAACGCCCATGCGAACGCTGGTCGCCAGGTTGGGTTCGAGCTTGGCCAGGGGCGCGCCCGACACAATCTCGATCGGCAGGCCGCGTGCTTGTTGCCAGGCATGCTTTTTGCGCAAGGCGGTCTCGTCGGCGTCGTCAAGCGCCACTTCAATGAGGCCGCAGTTGACGTGGCCGATGTCCTGCCCCGTCATCTCCCGCAACTCGTGCGCGAGGGCGGCAAACAGCGACCGGCTGCGCAGGCCGAGATCAAGCAACGGGCCGGGCTCGTCCGCCTCCCACTGCGCAGCAAGGATGCCGGCGGCGGCGCTCGAGGCTTCGGCCCCCGGGATACCACGCTCGATGATGGTGACTCGGGCACCCTTGCCGGCAAGGCGCAGCGCGGTCGCGCAGCCCATCACGCCGGCCCCGACGATGGTCACATCGGGCGCGCCAGTTTTCGACATGCGGCGGAGTATAGGTCATAGTCCGCAAGCCGTGCGGTCGAGCGCAACGATCGTTTTTTCGACGCTGGCGCTGGGCGCGTGCAAGCCGGTGGCAGCGCCCGCGCCAGCGCCGCATCTCGCGGTCGATGCTGCGCCGCCGCCCACCTCACGCATCATCTCCGAGCACCGCAAGTGCATGGGCACCGACTGCGAGTTCAAGGCCTGGCATCACGACGAGGCGCTCGTCCATCGTGCCTTCGCGCGCGGCTTTGAGGAGATGGACAGGCTCGAAGCCCTGATGACGAGCTGGCGCGCGACGTCAGATGTGGCGCACGTCAACGCCGCTGCGGGCGCCGCCGCGGTTGCCGTCTCCCTCGACACGATGGCGGTGATCAAAAAGGGTCAGTGGGTTGCGGAGCTGAGCCACGGTGCTTTCGACATCACGGTCGGTGTGTTCAAGGGATTGTGGAAGTTCGACGAGGACAACGACGGCAGCCTTCCCGACCCCGCGGTCATCCGGAAGCGGCGCAAGCTGGTCGACTTTCACGACGTCATCATCGACGACGCGAGCGGCACGGTGAAACTTCGTCGAGCGGGGCAGCGGATGAACCTGGAAGGGATCGCCAAGGGCTACGCCGTGGACGCCGCCACGCGGGCGTTGCGGGACGCGGGTCTGCAGGACTTCATCATCAAGGCGGGCGGGGATCTTTTCGCCGCTGGTCGACGCGGCAACCGCGAGTGGCGCGTCGGCATCCAGGATCCTCGTGGCGCGCGCGGCCGCATCATCTACGAGCTGTCGCTGTCCGACAAGGCGTTCAACACGTCGGGCGACTACGAGCGCTTCATCATCAAGAACGGCGCGCGGTACCACCATGTCCTCGACGCGCGCACCGGCTTTCCGGCCAGGGGCATGCGATCGGTCACCGTCCTCGCCCCCGATGCCTTCACCGCCGACGCGCTCGACACCGCACTGTTCGCCGTGGGGCCGGAACAAGCGATGAAGATCATCGAAGACCTTCCCGACGTCGAAGCGGTGATCGTGGGCGTCGACAACAAGGTCCTGGTGTCGTCGGGATTGACTGGACGGCTGGTCAAACGCGGCGAGCCGTCGCCCGGGATATGAATTTACAGCGCGCGATCGCGGCCGTCGCGCGCTACTTCGCTGCGGGTTTCTGCGCGTTGGATTCGTCCTGCTTCTTGAGCGACTCGTTGGCGGCGATCTGAATCTGCACGCGGCGGTTTTGCTGGCGACCATCCTCGGTCGAGTTGTCCGCGACTGGCGCATCGTCCCCGCGACCCTTTTCGGCCATGCGCGCCCGCGCGACACCCTGCTTCTCGAGGAAGGCCACCACCGATTGGGCCCGGCTGAGCGACAGCTTGCGGTTGCCTTCTCTTTTGCCCTTGTTGTCGGTGTGGCCCTCGATCACGAGGTCGGTGTCCTTGTACTCCTTGAACACCCTGGAAAACTCGGTCAGATCCTTTTCTGAGGCCGGTTTGAGTTTGGCCTTGCCGGTATCGAAGAGGATGGCAGAGTTGAAGTTCACCACCAGCTTGTCGCCCTGCCGCTCGACGTTGGCGCCCTTGACGTCCTTGAGCGCTTTTTCCTGCCGGTCCATGTAGTTGCCGATCAGAGCGCCGGTGCCGGCGCCGGCGGCGGCGCCGATGCCCGCGCCGAGGGCGGCGCCTTTCCCGCCTCCGGCGAGGGCGCCGATGCCCGCGCCCAATAGCGCACCCGCCCCGCCGCCTGCCAGAGCTCCCGTGCCGGCCTTGGTGGCGCAGGCGGCTACCACGGCAACCAACCCCACGGCCACGAGCAATTTGATTTTTTCCATCATGGTGCGGCCAAGCAAATCACACTTCCCCGGTCATTCGCAAATGACGACGTGAACTTTCTCGGGCAGTTCGGCGATTAGGCGCTTGAGCACGCTTCCCTGCAAGAAGTGCCAGATCGTCGACCGTTGCGCGGTTCCGATGAAGACCGAGGTGACGCCGAGGGCTTCTGCGGCCTCGGCGAGGGACGCTCCGGCGTCGTGCGCCAGGCGCCAGATCGGGACGGCGTCGATGCCCGCAGCGCGCAGATCGGCGGCGAGCTCGCGCAAGACACGCAGCGCCGTTTTCGATGGGCCGCGCCGGGGGGGGAAAAGGAAACCGGGGACCTCGTCGACGAAGACCACGTAAACCGCGCTGTCGCCCATGCCGCGCGCGCGCCGTGCCGCTTCCTTGCACAGCGCCGGGTTGCGCGAATGCAGCGCCAGCAGCGTTGTCGATGGGTACGATTGTTTGACCGCAATCGCTTCGTTGAGGGTTAGCACCTCGACCGCGCTGATGAGATCGGCGGCCGAGCGCTCGGCGGCGGCGGCGGAGAGAAAGCCGAAGCGGCCGGAGCGAATCCAGCCGCGATGGGTGACCAGAGCGACCAGCAGCAGCGCGCCGCTGACCGCTGCGCCGTACACGGCGGACGTGGGCTTGCTGAACCAGCTTGTCACCCAGGGCACCGCCAGCGCGACGCTCGCGAGGAGACCGAGCACGAAGGCAAATCCGCGCCGTCGCTCTCGCCAGCGGAGGGCGTCCAGGCTGACCGAGGTGATCGTGTACGAGCCAAGCAATCCGAACGCGAACAACTGGGCCAGGACTTGCGGATCGCCCTTCGTTGCGATCACCAGGGCGAGAGCGCCGAGAGTTACCAGCAGCACCGCGCCCATCGGCGGACGGTCCGCGGCGTGGGTCTTGGCGATGGCGGCGGGGAGGTAGCCGTGCTCGCCGATCGCCGCGAAGACGTTGTAGCAACCCAGGAAGGCCACCTTGGCCGCCAGCAGCAGCAACGCGGCGCCACTTAGCGCCACCGCGATCTGCAACCCGCGCCCGCCATAGTTTGACGCCACGGCCGCCAGCAAGGCCCCGCGGTGGGCACCCGAGTCGAGTGCGGCTTCCTGCACCGCCAACGCCGTGAAGACGGGCACCGTGAAGAGCACGCTGGCCACCAGCAGCACGGTCGCGACCCGGATAACTCGCCGTCGCGGCTCGCGGACGGAGGGGGCGAGTTGCCCAAGCGACTCCAGGCCCGAGTAGGCGATCCAGGCGGCGGCGACCCCGCTCGACGCTTCGCTCCACGACAGATCGGCAAGTCGTCGGGTGTTCTGCAGCGTGGCGAGCAGAGCCGAGGCAGGCAGCTTGGTCAGCACGGCGGTGAGCAGGGCCGCGTGGGTCAGCAGCGCGGCCACCCCAGCGACCAGCGCCAGGCGCGCCGTGAGCTTGATGCCAACGAAGCTGCCGAAACCGAGGAATGTGATGGCCGCCGCCGACAAGACCACCACCTCGTTGGGGAATGGCAGGTGCAGCGCTGCCAGGTACTTCATCGCCGTGACCACGCAAAGAGCGATGGCGATGAAGTAGGCGCTGACCATCAATGCACCCGACACGACCCCGACGCGCGCGCCAAACGCTTCGACCGCCGCCGCAACGCCACCGCCACCGGCGGGGTAGCGGTGGGCGACTTCCAGGTGCTCCATCGCTACCAGCACGAACGCTGCTGTGGTGACGAGGACGAATGCGGCCGCCAGTGGCCCAACCTGCGCGTAGAGAATGCCGGGCACGTAGTAGATCGAGGTACCGAGGTCGGCAAAGGCGATCGCCCAGGCCAGCGCCGGACCCAGGTGCCCAACCCCGCGATCGCGCGCCTCCACTGATCTCGCGAGGTCAATCTCGACCGCTGCGCGCTCGGCCGGACTCTGCGGCGGCGGTGTCATGGAAGGCGGACATACAGTCAAGGCCCGCCGGGGGTCAAGCCACGGAAGAGGACGCGATTTGGGCAGCAATAAGTTCTTGCGTTTTCCTGATTTGGTGTACTATCTGGACGTCTTGACCACCCGACCTGGAGGAATTCGCAGTGAAAACAGCCGCTAACCTGAAAAAGTTCGCTCTCGTGTTGCTCGTCGGCGGGTTGTTCCCGCTTGCATGCGATGACACCGAAGATCCTCCCAGGCCTCCGATTGGCGGAAGCGGCGGGACGTCCGGGGGGGCTGGCATGGGTGGCCGCGGCGGCTCCGGCGGTTCGGCTGGCGGTGCTGGCGGCTCGGTTGGCGGTGCTGGCGGTTCGGCTGGTGCGATTGGCGGCAACGGCGGTTCGGCCGGTGGCGCTGGCGGTTCGGCCGGTATGATGATGTCCACTGACGCTGGTAGTGACGCGACGGACGCCGGTGCGAGTGACGTGGCAGCCGCCGACGTGGCAGCCGCCGATGCCGCGGACGATAGCGCAGCCATAGACACGGCTGCGGACATGGCCAGCGATACGGCCAGCACCGACGCTTCCACTACGGACGCAACGACCGACGCCACGTCCACTGACGCCACGACCGACGCCACGACTGACGCCACGACTGGCTAACGCGACGGCAATTCGACGGCGCTACGTTTTCGTGTTATTCGGCGACGATCCATGGATGTCATCGAGACTCTCGCCGTCAACACGATTCGTACCCTCGCCATCGACGCGGTTCAGAAGGCGAACTCAGGCCATCCGGGCTTGCCGCTGGGTGCCGCGCCGATGGCCTATGCGCTGTGGCAGAAGCACCTGCGCCACAGCCCGAAGAATCCAAAGTGGCCGAACCGCGACCGCTTCGTCCTCTCGGCCGGGCACGGCTGCATGCTGCACTACACGCTGCTGCACCTGACCGGGTACGACCTGTCACTCGATGATCTGAAGGCGTTTCGGCAGTGGGGATCGCGCACGCCGGGCCACCCGGAGGCGTTTGTCACCGCCGGTGTCGAAGCGACCACCGGGCCGCTGGGTCAGGGCACCGCCAACGCCGTGGGCATGGCGATGGCCGAGCGCTTTTTGGCCGGCCGTTACAACAAGCCAGGTCACACCATCGTTGACCACCACACATTCGCCATCGTGTCCGACGGCGACTTGATGGAGGGTATCTCGCACGAGGCGGCCTCGATCGCCGGGCATCTCAAGCTCGGCAAGCTCATCTACCTGTACGACGACAACAAGATCTCGCTCGACGGACCCACGTCGCTGTCGTTCAGCGAAGACGTTGCCAAGCGTTACGAGAGTTACGGCTGGCACACGCTGCGCGTCGAAGCGGGTGACACCGACGTCGCGGCCATTGATCGCGCGATCGCTGCCGCCAAGGCGGAGACCGGCAGGCCGTCGATTATTCTCGTCCGCACCACCATCGGGTTCGGAGCTCCCAACAAGGGCGGAACCTGCGAAGCGCACGGCAGCCCACTCGGCCCGGACGAGGTCAAGCTGACCAAGCAGTCGCTCGGCTGGGATCCCGAGGCGCAGTTTCTCGTTCCGGCCGACGCGGGCGCGCACTTTCGCACCGCAGTCGATCGCGGCGCAACGCTCGAAGTGGCCTGGCAGTCGCAGTTTGATGCGTGGGCCAAGGCCAATCCGGATCTGGCCAGCGAGTGGAAGATGGCGCAAGCCGGAGAACTTCCCGTGGGCTGGGAGAACGCGCTGCCCGAGTTCACGCCGAAAGACGACATCGCGACCAGGCAGTCGGGCGGCAAGGCGCTGTCGGCGCTCGTGCAGGCGATACCGTTCTTGATTGGCGGCGACGCGGATCTTTCGGTGTCCACCAACACCGCCACCAAGGGCGTGGGCGACTTCGATTCGCAGACCGGCCTTGGCCGCAACATCCATTACGGCGTGCGCGAGCACGCGATGGGTGCCATCGCCAACGGCATGGCTTATCACGGTGGCATTCGCACCTTCACGGCGACGTTTTTCTGTTTCGCCGACTACGAGAGGCCGGCGGTGCGGCTGGCTGCCATCAACCACTTGCCGGTGGCTTTTGTTTTCACGCACGACTCGATCGGTCTGGGCGAGGACGGGCCGACGCATCAGCCGATCGAGCACCTGGCGTCGCTGCGCGCGATGCCGAACCTATGGGTGATAAGGCCGGGGGATGCCAACGAGGCCAGCGAGGGTTGGCGGCTGGCCATGTCACGCAAGGACGGTCCCTGCGCCATCATCCTGTCGCGGCAGAAGATGCCCTGCTACGACCGCACCAAGTTTGGCCCCGCGAGCGGCGTGCGGCAGGGCGGTTACGTTTTGTCCGAGGCTGTCGGCGGGGCACCCCAGGCCATTCTGATCGCCACCGGATCGGAACTCTCGGTCGCCGTCGCGGCGCAGGAGAAGCTGGCAGCGGCGGGTGTTCGCGCGCGGGTCGTGTCGTTGCCTTGCTGGGAACTGTTCGCGCGACAGTCCAAGGAATACCAGTCATCCGTCATTCCCCGCGACGTCAAGGTGCGGGTAGCGATAGAAGCTGGCGCGACGTTTGGCTGGGAGCGCTGGACGGGTGACCACGGCGCGGTGATCGGCATCGATCGCTACGGTGCGTCGGCCCCTGGCCCGACGAACATGAAGGAGTTTGGCTTCACGGCCGACAACGTCACGGCCACCGTTCACCGGTTGCTCGGCTGAGACGGGCCAGTCGCTCAGCCGACGCCGCCGCGGATGCCGGACATCAGCGCGACGTGTTCCTTCAATGCGTGGGTCACGCGCTGTTCGGTCTTTTCGTCGAGCGCTGCGTGCCCGCGCCCGTCGGCGACGCGCGTGGCCACGTCGTCGAGGTCACCTCGCCGCAACCAAAAGCCATTGTTCTCGGCCAGGGCCAGGGCCATGCGCAACAGCGTGCCCGGCGAGCGACCGCTGCCGATGGCCCACGCGCTGGCATCTTCGATGGCCTGCAGGGACACTGCGGGGAGGCGCCACTTTCGGGCCACGGCCACGCTCACGCTACGAAACGTTGCATCGGTGACGCGCCGCCACACCTTGTCGGTCATCCATCTCGCTCCGTGCGATCCCGTGGTCTGGTTTTCAACGGCGATGAGAAACTTCGCCACCAGGGGCCCACCGACTTCATGGACGAGGCCCGCCAGGTACATCGAGTGCCCAAGATCGGTTTCGCCCAGTTCTTTGGCGAGGCGCTCCGCCAGGTTGGCCACCGCCAGCGCGCGCGGCCACGGGCGGCGAAACGACGCCATGATTCGCGGATCATGCGACTCGACCACGGGACGCACGGCGAACTCGATGATCGCTTCGCGCAGGCCGAGGTAACCAAGCCGCGCGATGGCCTGTTCCAGGCTCGTCGCCGGGGAACGGATCGGGAACGCTGAACTGTTGACCAGACGCAAGATCTGGGATGCGAGGCGCGTGCTCTTTTCGACGTGCTTGGCCAGCATGCCGAAGTTCATGTCGGCTCGATTGGCGGCGTCGAGGCAATCGTCGCTCCCCGGTGGTGGCTCGGGCAATTCGAGCTTGCCCGCCGCCAACCGATCACTCACCAAGTTGACCAGGCGCGCGAAAACGATTTCTTCGTGGTTGGCCTCAGTGCCAGCTTCGCTGGCTCCGATTGGACTCGTGGGTCGCAACACCACAGGGCCTCGCGCCACCTTCGATTTGCCGACTCGTCCATGAATCAGCGTTGGCCCGGATTTTGTGTCGCGGGCCAACGCCGTGACGGCACCATCGTCGGGCGGGCCGGTCATGTCCATCAGGATGGGAATGCCGAGGGCAGGGGTCAGAGCCTGCGGGCCACCCACCACCACCGTGTCAAGGGCCACCCGGAATTCTTTCATCGACGCGTGGCGCTTGTCCGGATCCTTCTCCAGCGCTTTGAGAATGCGCGCCGACAAGTCGCGCGACACTTCGCGGTTCAAACTCGACGGGTCGGGCGGCATGCGGTTGACGTGGGCGAGAATCAGACGGCCGAGCTGATCTTCTTCGAAGGGCAGGCGGCCGGTGACCATCAGAAACACAACCACTCCGAGCGAGTAGATGTCGCTGCGATGATCAAGCGTGGAGTCGGCCAGGCATTGTTCAGGTGACATGTATGCCGGCGTGCCCATCAACGTGCCCACCTGGGTGCGCAGCGAGTTCTCCTCGTCCTGGCGCATCAGCTTCGCGATACCGAAGTCCAGCACCTTCACGAAGTCGGGATAGTCCGGGTGTTGGCCGAGAAAGATGTTGGCGGGCTTGACGTCGCGATGGACCATGCCTCGTTCGTGGGCGGCACCAAGTGCGCTCGCCACCTGGCGCGCGATGTGAATCGACGTACACGGATCAAGGAACCGCGCCCGATCGAGCCGCTGCCCCAGCGTCTCGCCGTCGAGGAGTTCCATCACCAGGTAGGGCGTGCCGTCGCTGGTGCCGAAGTCGGTGACGGCGACGATGTTCGGGTGGCGGATCTGGTTGACCGCGCGCGCCTCGGTGAAAAAACGTGACACCGCGTCCTCATCGAGGGCGGTCTCGCCACTCAAGACCTTGAGTGCGACTTTGCGGCCGATGACCTCGTGCTCGGCGACGTACACGGTTCCGGCCCCGCCTTGACCCAGCAGGCGCACGATGCGGTAAGGCCCGAGAGCCTTGCCCAGTAGCGGCGCTGCTTCCTCAATGGACATTTGCGGTGCTCGGGTCCACCGGCAGCCTGACGCGACGTGCCTCAACATACCGTCCGCTGGCCTCATGGTGTGCGTAGGTCACCGCGGTGATGCTGCGGTCGGCGATCTCGTAAACGTTGAAACGAGAGCGGCCTACCGGACCCACGTATGAAGCCGACCCCGCGCCAACCACGGGAATTAGCGATGCGCCTGGGCCAGGCAGGGTTGCCATTTCGTCGCGGTGGTCGTGTCCGTGCAGGACCAATTCGGCTCCCGTGCGGGCCAGCAGGGCCACCAGATCCGACCGATCGCGCAGGTTGCGGTGCTCGGGTGGGCGGTGCACCACCGGGGGATGGTGCAACAGCACCACACGCACCATGCCCGATAGTTCTGGCGCGGCCATGAGGGTTTCGAGGCGCGCGAGCTGTTCCTTGCCGATCTCTCCCCAGGCGCCCAGGTCGCCGGTCGGCACGCACGTGTTGATAGCGAAAAGCGCCACCTGCTTGCGCAGCCGAACGAACGGGTAGGGGAAGGATCCTTGCCGCAACTCGCCAGTCTGGTAAGGCGCGAAGATGCGCTCGAAGGCGTGGCTGGCGACGGCCTCGGCCACGTAGGTGTCATGATTGCCCGGAATGACGGTGACCGCTTCGGGTGCTCCGCCGTACGCCTCGATCCAGCGGCGGCCCTCCTGCCACTCGGCCTCCAGCGACAGGTTGCCCACATCCCCCGTGATAGCGAGGTGATCAATCTCGCGTGTCTTCAGATCCTCGCGCAGCGCCGCCAGCAGGCCCATGTCGTGTTTGCGCGATCTATTGACGAGCAGGTTCGCGGCCCCGATGGCGCGCTTGCCCACGAAGTCCCCAAGCGTGATGCCGGCAAACGCCCGAAAATGCGGATCCGTCACGTGCGCCAGGCGAAACATGTCAATCTTTGCCTCGACGGAGGGTGCCCGTGCGTCCCCTGCGTGGGGATCGGGTTCGGCGTCCTTGGCTGCCAGGGGCGGCTGGGGTCGAAGCCATCGGTCCGGCAGAAAGCTGAACGTCGGCCACCAGCGCGAAATGGTCGGACGCGTACACCCCCGCGCGGGTCGGCCGATCCAGTGCGATTCGGCAGCCAGAGATGGCACCGCGGCCGTCGCCTTGCCGGGCGCTCACGAAGATGTAGTCGATGCGTCGATCGGGCTGCAAGAACGCCAGGCGTTCGGTGTAAGGGTTCGAGGATGCCCACGTCCACCCCGGCTCATCGGGGTGTGACAGCGCCCAGGCGTCCTGAAAGAACGTGCGCCGACCCGCGAGCGTCGTGAGGCCGCACAAAAATCGAATCTCGTCCGACTCGGGGCGCGCATTGAAGTCGCCCATCAAGATCTGTGGCGCGTCAGTCTCCCGGTTGGCGAGCGAGGCGTCCACGGCCAGCACTTGATCCTCGCGCTGCTTGCCGTGTCCCAGCCGATAGTGGAGGTGCGTCGTGCTGACCCAGACAAGGCCAGAATCGGTGGCGAGGCGCGCCGAGAACAGGATGCGCCGATCGTCCCTCCGGGCGTGCGGCAGCTCGGTCATGATTGTCCCCTCGATCGGGGCCCTGGAAAGAATCGCCAGCCCCTCGGTCCCCGCCGCCAACGGCGTCGCGATCGCGAACACGTGATCCATGCCGAGGGCACTCGCCAGCGTGGCGGCCTGGTTGGGAACCTTGCCCGGGATCTCTCGGACTTCTTGCAGCGCGATGACATCAGGGCGCAGGGCGCGAAGACCCTGCTCGATGACGCGCATGCGCACGTCCATCGGACCTTCCGTGCCCCACAGGTTCAGCGTCAGACAACGCAGCAGGTGCGACATGGCTAGGCCGGGGAGTCGCCCCGGTAGGTGCAACTGGCGTCGGACGTTTCCCAGACGGTGACCGCGCACAGCAGCGGCACGCGGTGCCGCACGACGCGAAAAATATGCGCCGCCAGGTTTTCGCAGGTCGAGTTTTCGAGCCCCGGCACGTCGTTCAGGCACCGGTGATCGAACGCGACGTGCAACTCGGCCCACGCGTCGTCGAACTCGGCGAAGTCGATCACCCATCCGGTGGTCGGATCGACCGGCCCGCGCGCGCAAAGCTCGATCTTGTAGCTGTGGCCGTGCATGCGCCGACACTTGTGTGTCAAGAGGACGCGCGGCAGGAAGTGCGCGGCCTCGAAGCGGTACTCTTTTCTCAGCTCGGCGATCATGAGGTGCATGACCTTATCACGACGGGTCTGGTGTATTGTCGAGTCCCGCCGTGGCCTGGCTGTCGCAGTTTCGAACGCTCGATCGGCGGCTCTGGTCGTTGGCCGCTGCCCGGCTGGTGGTCACCGCAGGTTTCTCCATGGTGATGCCGTTCCTGGCCATTCACCTGACGGTCGAGCGTGGCATTCCCGCCGTCGTGAGCGGTGGCATCTGGACGGTGGCCGGCCTGTGCGGTGCCGCCATGCAATGGGTCGCCGGTGCGCTGACCGACCGCGTGGGGCGACGGCCGGTCATGATCGCATCGATGATCGTGCGGGCGGCAAACATGGTGGCGCTGGGGTATTTTACGTCGATCAACGCGCCCGTGCTGGCCATCGGCGGCCTCATCGTCATCAATTCCTTGACCCGCGCGTTCTTTGACCCGGTCGCCAGCGCTCTGGTTGCAGATCTGTGCGGTCCCGAAGAACGTGTGTCTGCGTATTCGCTGCAGCGGGTCGGCATCAACATTGGCTGGGCGGCGGGGCCGTTCATCGCATCAATCGCGCATGGCGTTCCCTACAGCACGCTTTTCTATGTCGGCGCGCCGATGACCCTGGTCGCGATGCTGGGGATCCTGCACATGTCCTCGCCTCCGGTGGCGGCCTGCGCGCCCAACAGCTTGACCTGGAGCGAAATGACGGCGTTTCGTTCCGACGCGCGCTTTGTTCGCTTCATGCTCGCCACCCTGGCGTTCTTCATCTTGCAGGCGCAGTTGTATCAGGCGCTGTCGATTTTTGCGGCGCGTGACCTGCACCTGAATCGCGCCCAGGTGGGCACGCTTTACACCCTCAACGGCGTGCTGGTCGTGTGCCTGCAACTGTTGGCTGCCGGTTTCATCCGGCGGGTAGGGACGCGCCACGCCCTGGTGATCGGCAGCATTGGCTACGCCGTCGCTTACAGCGCGGTCGGCCAGACCTCGGGGCACGTGGGCCTGCTCCTGTGCGTTGCGGCCATCACCCTGGCCGAGATCGTCACCGCGCCGGCGCAACAGACGTCGGTCGCGGCGTTGGCCCCGGAAGGGAAGATGGGTGCCTACCAGGGCCTTTACGGGGTCTGTTGGGTTGCAGGGCAGTCCGTCGGCCCCATCGTGGGCACCGCGTTGCTCGACGCAGTGCCCGCCCGGATCGCATGGTTTTTGCTGGGGCTGTTCGGTGCGGCGGCGGCCCTTGGGTACCGACTTGCGCTACCGCCGGTCCCGGCCACCAACAAGGCGCTGGCGTCCGGGGGGCAAGCGTGATGTATCATCGCCGTTCGCTCGGCAGGGGCCGAGATGGAGATCAGAAAAATCGATGAGCCGAATCGAACGAGAAGTTCTCGAAGTTCAGGAAAAAACCAAGCTTCTTGCCTACTACCGCCAGATGCTGGCGATCCGGCGCCTGGAGGAAGCTGCCGCCAAGGCCTACTCGCAGCAGAAGATTGGCGGTTTTCTCCACCTGTACATCGGGCAAGAGGCGATCGCCGCGGGTGCCGTCGCGGCGACCAAACCCAACGACTACATGCTCACGTCGTACCGCGACCACGGCCTGGCCTACGCCAAGGGCATGTCGGCACGGGCCATCATGGCGGAGCTGTTCGGCAAGGAAACCGGCTGCAGCAAGGGCCTTGGTGGCTCGATGCACTTTTTCGACCAGGCCAACAGCTTCCTCGGCGGCTGGGGCATTGTCGGCGGGCACTTGCCCGTGGGGGCAGGGGCCGCGTTCGCATCCAAGTACCGCAACGATGGCCGGGTGTGCCTGTGCTTCTTTGGCGACGGTGCCGTCAGCCAGGGTGCGACGCACGAGGCACTGTCGCTGGCCGCGCTGTGGAAGCTGCCGATTGTTTTCATTTGCGAGAACAATCTTTATTCGATGGGCACGCCCCTGCATCGCTCGCTCTCGGTCGAGGACGTGTCGCAGAAGGCCCTGGCGTACGGCATGGCGCGCGACCGATTCGATGGCTACGACGTGATCAAGGTGCGCGATCGCCTGGCCGAAGCGGTCAAGCGCGCCCGTCACGAGTCGATGCCGTCGCTGATCGAGATCCGGTGCTACCGGTATCGCGGTCACTCGATGTCGGACCCGGGCCTTTATCGGACCAAGGAAGAAGTGGAAGAAGCCAAGAAGCAGGACTGCCTGTACATCGCGCGCCACTACCTTGAACAGTGGGGTGTCGGTGAAAAGGAGCTTGTGCCAGTCGAGGAAAGCGTGAAGGCCGAGGTCGACGACGCAGTGAAATTCGCCGATGAGAGCCCCGTCATGTCGGCCGAGCGGTTGCCCGAATTCAACACGGTCGAGTAGAGGTCAAACGTGCGCACAGTTCAATTTCGCGAAGCGATCCGGGAAGCGATGACCGAGGAGATGGACCGCGACCCCAACATCTTCCTCATGGGAGAAGAGGTCGGCTACTACAACGGAGCGTACAAGGTGTCGCAGGGCATGCTGCAACGCTTTGGCGAGCGCCGTGTTCTCGACGCACCGATCACCGAGTGTGGTTTCGCCGGCATCGGCATCGGTGCCGCGATGGTGGGTCTGCGTCCCATCGTCGAGTTCATGACCTGGAACTTCTCACTTGTCGCGGCGGACCAGCTCATCAACAACGCAGCGAAGATCCGGCAGATGTCGGGCGGACAGTTTCATGTGCCGATAGTGTTTCGTGGTCCGAACGGACCGGCGAATCAGCTTGGCGGCCAGCACAGCCAGGCGCTCGAAGCTCTGTGGTGCCACGTGCCGGGCCTCAAGGTCGTGGCACCGGGAACGTGCAAGGACGCCAAGGGTCTGCTCAAAAGCTCAATTCGCGACGACAACCCCGTCTGCTTTCTTGAGTCCGAGGTGGTCTACGGCGACACCGATGAGATCCCCGACGGTGAGTATACGATTCCGCTCGGCGTTGGCGAGATCAAGCGGCCAGGCAGTGATTGCACCATCATCGGCTGGTCGAAGATGGTCAAGGTCGCGCTCGCGGCGGCCGAGCAACTCAGCGCGCAGGGCATCGAGGCCGAGGTTCTTGACCCGCGCACGCTGCGCCCGCTCGACGAGGAGTTGATCGTGGCGTCGGTCAAGAAGACCGGGCGCTGCGTGATCCTGGAAGAAGGCTGGCCGTTCAACGGCGTGGGGGCCGAGATCGCGTACCGCATCCAGCGCCGCTGCTTCGACGATCTGGATCACCCGGTCGAGCGCTTGACCAGCATGGACGTCTCCGCGCCGTATCACCGCAAGGTCGAAGCAAGCATCCGGCCCGACGCGGACAAGACCGTGAAGCTCGTCAAACAAGTCCTGTACCTCGATTAAGGCACCACCCCAATGGCTCAGATCGTAGAAATGCCCAAGCTCTCCGACACCATGAAAGAGGGCGTGCTGCGCAAGTGGCACAAGAAGGAAGGCGACAAGATTGCCGTCGGCGATTTGCTGGCGGAGATCGAGACCGACAAGGCCACGATGGATTTCGAGTCCTTCGATGGCGGCGTGATTCTCAAGCTTCTCGCCACCGATGGAGAGACGGTTGCCATCAACGCGCCGATCGCAATTCTGGGAGCGGCGGGCGAAGACGTGGCGGCGATTCTGGCCGAAGCGGCTGGACGGCGTTCGGGCAAGGCCCTGGCCGTTGCTGCGTCGGCTGCCGCAGCGGCGGCTCCTGCTCCTGCTCCAGTCCCCAAGCCTGCGGTTCCGGTGGCCCCTGTGGCTCGGTCGGCCGCGACTGCCAATGGCCATGCTGCGGGTTTGGGCGGTTCGATTCTCGCGTCGCCGCTCGCGCGCAAGCTGGCGGCCGATCTTGGCGTCGATCTGCGCGGCGTGACCGGCACAGGGCCGGCTGGTCGGATCGTCGAGCGCGACGTGAAGGCCGCCTCAGGCGGGATCGCATCCGCTGTTCCTGCGGCTCCGATTGCAGCGGCACCGACGGCACCGGCACCAGCCGAAGTTCCGCGGGCCGACGCGAGCCTCGCTCATCCTTTGCTGCCTGATCGACGAACGGAAGTTCGCTCTCCTAGTTGGTCGGTGCCCGGACAGGACACCGCTATTCCGCTGACGCTGATGCGCAAGACGATCGCGCGCCGCCTGGTCGAATCGAAGACGACGATTCCGCATTTTTATCTGACGGCAGAGGCCGACATGGAAAGCGCCATGACCTTCCGCGAGCAGATCAAGGAAGTTCACGGGGCCAAGCTGTCGGTCAACGATCTCGTCATCAAGGCGGTCGCGCTCGCGTTGCGCCGCGTCCCGGAAGCCAACGCGAGCTGGACCGACGAGGGCATCGTGCGCCACGCGCGCGTCGACATCGGCATGGTGGTGGCGGTCGACGATGGCCTCCTGACGCCGGTCATTCGCAGCGCCGACGCCAAGACGCTGGGCCAGATCGCGGCCGAGGCCCAGGATCTTGGCAAACGGGCGCGTGACCGAAAACTCAAGCCCGAGGACATGACGGGATCGACCTTCAGCATCTCCAACCTGGGCATGATGGGCATCATTGAATTCGCGGCCATCATCAACCCGCCCGAGGCGGCGATCCTGGCGGTTGGCGTGGTTCGCAAGATTCCGGTGGTGAAGAACGACCAGATCGTCGTGGGCCAGCGCATGGCGCTCACGTTGTCTTGCGACCACCGGGTGGTTGATGGCGCGCTCGGGGCGAAGTTGCTCTCGGCGATCATCTCGGTCCTCGAGCGTCCGATGACGCTCGCGTTCTAGGCGGGCTGGCCGTGGCAGAAAAGTTCGACCTCGTTGTCGTGGGAGCTGGCCCCGGTGGCTACGTCGCCGCCATTCGCGCGGCGCAGCTCGGCCTGAAAACCGCGTGCATCGAACGCGAGCGCCCGGGCGGCATTTGCCTGAACTGGGGCTGCATCCCCACCAAGTCGTTGCTCAAGAGCGCCGAGGCGATGCGCACCGTGCAGCACGCCGCCGACTTCGGCGTCGTCGTCGAGGGCAAAATCGGCTTCGACTGGAAAAAAGTCATCGGGCGCAGCCGCGGCATCGCCGACAAGATGGCCAAGGGCATCGAGTTCCTGTTCAAGAAATACGGCGTGTACCACCTGGCGGGCACCGCGTCCCTGGCGGGGCGGGGCAAGCTTGAGGTGGTCACGGCCGGCGGCAAGGTCACCCTGGAATCGCCGCGTATCATCGTGGCCACCGGCGCGCGGGCGAAGTTTCTTCCCGGCATCGAGGCCGATGGTGATCGCATCGTGACCTACCGCGAAGCCATGGTCTTGCCCGAGGTGCCGAAGTCGGTGGTCGTCGTGGGTGCCGGCGCGATCGGCGTCGAGTTCGCCGACTTCTGGAACGCGTTCGGTGTCGAGGTGACGGTGGTCGAGGCGATGCCGCGCCTGGTGCCGATCGAGGACGAGGACATCTCGGACACACTCGCGCGGGCCTTCAAGAAGAAGGGCATCCGGATCGAGACGAGGGCCAAGGTCAGCGGAGTCAAGGTTTCCGGCAAGACCGTGACCACGACGATCACCACGTCGGCGGGCAAGACCGAAGCGCTGACCTCGGATCGCATGTTGCTTGCGGCCGGCGTGCGCGCCAACACCGAGGGGCTTGGCCTTGAAGGTATGGGCGTCGCGCTGGATCGCGGCTTCATCCAGGTCGACGATCATTATCAGACGAGCAGCCCGGGCATCTGGTCGATTGGCGACTGCGCTGGTCCGCCGCTCCTGGCCCACGTCGCCATGGCCGAAGGCGTGGCATGCGTCGAGTGGATGGCGGGCAAGGGGCATCCGGGGGTCAACTACGACGCGATTCCGGGCTGCACCTACTGCGATCCCGAGATCGCCTCGATCGGAAAGACCGAAGCCCAGGCGCGCGCCGCCGGGATCGACGTCGGCGTGGGCAAGTTCCCGTTCGCGGCGTCCGGCAAGGCGCTCGGCGCGGGACACGGCGAGGGTTACATCAAGGTCATCGTCGACAAGGCGCATCACTCCGCGGTGGTCGGCGTGCATGCCATCGGCCACGGCGTGACTGACCTGATCGCCGAAATGTCGCTTGCCATGACTTCGGAAGCGACGGCGCACGACGTGCTCGCGGCCATCCATCCTCATCCGACGCTCAGCGAGGCGATGATGGAGGCGACGGCGGCGGCGCTTGGCGAAGCCATTCACACCTGACGCCCCGCAGCGCGGCACACCCGCGTGCCAAAAAGACTTTTACTCGGCCAACGGCTAAGACGTGACGTAGGCTTTTCGGGCGGGGATCGACACGATCTGCCGCCCGGGAAGTATGAGCGCGCTGAGGCGTTGGCCGTAGACGCAACCGGTGTCGAGGCCAGTTGCCCAATGCTGCTGCTGCAAACCGCGGACGGCGTCGTGGCCGAACACCAGATGTTCTGGGCCTTGCCACGCCGCTGCCCACGGGGTGCCCTCGATGCGCTTGCTGGTGCTGCCGTCCGATCTGATCGACCGCATGGTGATCAGGTGTTCGCGTTGTTGTTGATCGAGCAGAACTCCCGGCACCGCACCAGCGTGAACGACGGCGAACTCTTGGCCGCTGTTGTCGCGTCCCAATCGCAAGAACAACGGCATGGCTTCGAGGTAGTGCCAGTCCGGCTCGGTCAGCGACTCGACGACGACTTGATGCCCTGGTCTGAGCTTCAGGCCGGTCTCGGCGCGTGTACGCAGCACGTGCGCATCGTGGTTGCCGAGCACCGCAAGTGCCCTCGATTCGCGGGCGAGTTGCACCACGCCCTGCGAGTCGGGGCCCTTGGCCACCAGATCGCCGGCGAGCACGAGGCGCTCCCCGGTTTTCCATCCGCACGCGATAAGAAGGTCGCGCAACTCATCTAGGCAGCCGTGCACGTCGCCGACGATGATGGTGCGTTCCACCCGTCTATTGTCTGCTACAGTGCCCGCCAATCAAATAAGGAGATCCAATGCCAGCCCGCCGCGTCAACCAGGTGACCGCACTCCTCGCGCCAAGCATCGCCGTTCTGCTGTCCGGGGCCGCATTCGCGGTGCCAGCACCCGCTGGAGTGGATCCCGCGAAAGCGGCGGAGTGGAAGAAAGAGGCGAGCGCCGAGGTCGAGAAGATGCGCGACCTCTCCCAACAGATGGTGGACTCGGTGTTCAGCTTTGGCGAGCTTGGTTTCCAGGAAACCGAGACGTCGCGCTACCTGACCACGATTCTAAAAAAGCACGGGTTCACGGTGACCGAGGGCGTCGCCGGTATTCCGACGGCATGGAGCGCAACCTGGGGTTCCGGCAAGCCGGTGATTGCGCTTGGATCTGACGTCGACTGCATTCCTCAGGCGTCGCAGAAGCCCGGCGTGGCCTACCGAGAACCCATGGTCGCGGGCGCGCCGGGGCACGGCGAAGGACACAACTCGGGCGTGCCGCTCAACATCACCGCCGCGATCGCGGTGAAGAAGATCATGGAGCGCGAGCACCTGCCGGGCACGATCCGCCTGTGGCCCGGCATCGCCGAGGAGTTGCTCGGATCCAAGGCCCATTTCGTGCGCACCGGCATGTTCAAGGACGTGGACGTGACGATTTTCACCCACGTTGCCAACAACATGACCTCGGCTTGGGGCTATCCGGGCGGCACCGGTCTGGTGTCGGTGGAGTACAGCTTCACCGGCACGGCCGCCCATGCCGCGTCATCGCCATGGCGGGGAAAGAGTGCGCTCGATGCCGTTGAATTGATGGACATTGGCTGGAACTTTCGTCGCGAGCACTTGTCCCTCGGTCACCGCTCGCACTACGTCATCACCGATGGGGGCGATCAGCCCAACGTGGTGCCTTCGACCGCGAGCGTCTGGTACTTCTTTCGCGAAACCAACTATGACCGTATCAAGGACTTGTGGGACAAGGGGACCACCGTGGCCAAGGGCGCGGCGATGATGACCGACACCCAGCTTTCTTCTCGCGTGCTCGGCTCCGCGTGGCCGCAGCATTTCAACCGGCCTATCGCCGAGGCGGCGTACGAGAACATCAAGGCGGTTGGGTTGCCGACCTGGAGCGCCGACGATCAGAAGCTGGCGAAGGCGGTGCAGCACGAGCTGGGTGTCCCTGCCAAGGGCCTGGACACGGAACTCGACAAGGAGGGGCCGCCCATCAAAGAAGAAGACAACAAGCTGGGCGGCACCGATGACGTCGGTGATGTGTCGTGGAACGTTCCCACGATCACGTTGCGGTATCCGTCGAATATTCCGAACTTGCCCGGCCATAGCTGGGTGAACGCGATCGCGATGGCGACGCCGATCGCGCACAAAGGAGTCACCGCGGGTGCCAAGGTCGAGGCGATGACCATCATCGACATCCTCACGCGGCCGACGCTGGTTGCCGCTGGGTGGGATTACTTCAAGAATGTCCAGACCAAGGACGTCAAGTACCGCCCGCTGATCGGTCCGCAGGACAAGCCGGCCACCTGGCTGAACACCAACATCATGGAAAAGTACCGGCCCCAGATGCGCAAGTACTACTACGACTCGTCCCGTTTCAAGACCTACCTGGAACAACTCGGCATCACGTACCCGACGCTGCGCAAGGCGAAGTAGAAGGTCCGGATCGGTCGACAGGCGGCGGGTGATCGGCCAGAGTGTGGTGATGGGCTTGCCGGTGGACACCAGATCGCGGCGTCTGCGCGTGTTCGCAGATGCGGCCAGCGGCGTGGAAGCTGCGGAGGACGCCGTCAGATCGTTGCCACGGCACCCGGCCTGGATTCGCGCCAAGGTGCCGAGCGGCGAGACCTTCTTCGATCTGCGCAGCCGGGTGCATGAACTCGGGCTGCACACCGTTTGCGAGAGCGCGTCGTGTCCGAACATCGGCGAGTGCTGGAACCGCAAGTCGCTCACCATCATGATTCTGGGCGGCGTCTGCACTCGGTCGTGCCAGTTTTGCGACGTGCCCACCGGGCGTCCGGCACCCGCGGATCCCGGCGAGCCAGCCCGTGTCGCGACGCTGCTTGCCGAGTTGGGCCTGCGCCACACCGTGGTCACTTGCGTCGATCGCGACGACTTGCCGGACGGCGGGGCGGCGCACTGGGCCGCAACGATTCGCGCGGTGAAGGCGCGTTGCCCCGACATGGTGCTTGAGGTCCTGGTCGGCGACTTCAAGGGCGACACGGGTTGCGTCGACACCGTGCTGGCGGCCGGGCCCGACGTTTTCGCGCACAACCTTGAAACCGTTCCTCGGTTGTCGAGGCAAGTACGCGTGCAGGCGAGTTACGCCCGCAGCTACGCCGTGCTCCGGCACGCGAAGCAGCGCGGCGCCATCACCAAGACGGGCCTCATGCTGGGGATGGGCGAGTCGCTGGACGAGGTGCGCGAAGTTCTGCGCGAGATTCACGCCATCGGTGTCGACATCGTGACGTTGGGACAATACCTGCGGCCGTCGCGGCAGCACCTGCCCGTGGCCAGGTATGTTCATCCCGACGAGTTTGCGGCGCTCAAAGACGACGCCGTGGGCATGGGCTTTCCGCACGTCGAGTCGGGGCCGATGGTGCGGTCGAGCTACCACGCCGACGGGCAGCGCGACATCGTGCGTGCGCTGTCCCGGCCGATCGAGTCTCAGCCGACGCTGACGTGAGTGCCCGGCGGCACCGAGTAAGTGATGAACGCGTTGCCGCCGACGACGGCACCTTGACCGATAATTGTGGTGCCCCCAAGGATGGTCGCGTTGGCGTAGATCACCACATCGTCTTCGATGGTCGGATGACGTTTGCCGGATGGCGCCTTGGCGGTCGGCCCGGTGCCCGCACGGCGTTTCACCGACAGAGCACCCAGCGTCACCCCTTGATAAATGCGAACGCGGTCGCCGATGGTGGTCGTCTCGCCGACGACAATTCCGGTGCCGTGGTCAATGAAAAATGGTGCGCCGATGTTGGCACCGGGATGTATGTCGATGCCGGTGCGGCTCTTGGCGTGCTCGGTTAGCATGCGGGGAAGGATCTCTGCACCCTCACGCAGCAAGCGGTGGGCGGCCCGGTAGATGGCGATGGCGTACACGCCGGGGTAGCAAGCGACAATCTCGTCCATGCCGCTGGCAGCGGGATCGGCCTCGAAGGCGGCCCGCACATCCGCGAGCAACACGCCGCGAATTCCCGGCAAGGCGTTCATCATCCGCTTGCCCAGGCTGGTGGCCCGCGCGCGGCACTGATCGTTGTTTTGACTCGCGCTGCAGCGCCTATGCACGCAGCGGAAAATGGCTTGCGTCAGGCCCGTCTGCAACTCGGCAAGGGTCCGTGCCAGGTGGCTACCGAGATCGCCGACCCCGAGATCCTCGACATGGCGCCATTCCGGAAAAAACGCCGTGAGCAAATGGTCGGCGAGGCTTGCGACCTCGGCGTTCGAAGGCAATCGCCCGACGATTGGCCGACGAGTCTCGCTGGTCGCGCCTGTGGCAAGCAAACGTGCGGCCAGGGCATGATGGGGAGTCCGGCGCGGCGTGGCCATGCGTGGCAATCTACTTCTGCGGCCCGGCGGTCGCCACATTGGCGGTGCTTTTCATGGACGCGAGCTTTTGCAGGACTTCGTCCTTGCGCGATTCGGGCACCGAGACGCGCGTGGGCATGCCGCCGCCAAGGCCAAGCAGAGCGACGAAATCAAATCCCGATTCGAAGTCGGCAGCGATCGATAGGGCGCCCGCATCATGGACGACCGAGATCGGTGCGTTCCTCTGGCCAATCAGCAACAGCTCGGTCTTGTCGTACGGCCCGCGCCCGGCGGCATGGACGTACGCGACCTGGCCGTCGACGCGGAATCCTTCGGCGATGCGCCTGGCATTGTCGAGCAACGGATCGATGAGGCGCGCCGCGCTGTCGATGTCGTTCCAGTGATCGGGCGCCCTGGTGCGCGCGACCAGGTACTGAATCACGCGATGCTTGAGCGTCTCGTCGCGAAACTGCGCTCGAAGCGCGCGGTCGATGCGGGTCGCGATCGGTCCAGGCTCGCCTTGCCGCGTATCCACCTTGCGGGCGTCAAGGTCGGCGCCCGGGTATGGCTCTTCGCCTCGGAGCAACCACTTGGCCCCCGAGTACAGACCGTCGAGGTCCAGATGCATCGCGACCGTATCGACAGGGCCGGCCCGCTCGACGATCTGCGGCGTGATCATCTCCGGGCAGGCGCCGTGCTCTGCCTTCGTCGCCAGCACGAAGCGCGGATCGTCGGCGTAGTCGACGTGGCGCTCGTGATCGTGGTGATCGACCCAGGCCGCCAGGCGCGAGCCGAGTCCGGTGATGAAGGGCAGGGTGATTCCCTGAAACGAAGAGCCGCCTCCTTCTGCCGCAAAAGCGATGTCCAGGACCGCGACGCGGCCAGCGAGGGTGGCCGGCTTCGGCAGCTTCCGCGGCGTCAGGAACGCGAACGCGACGCCGGACGTCGTGGTGGGCGTGGAGGCTTTCGCCGAAGAGTTGGCCATGGTGGGTGTTCGAGGATAGCCGAGAACGGGCCATGGGCACTTTTTGGCGGACGGGAGGATTGCGCCCATACTTTTGTCGTGACGGTGATGTTCACCTCGATCGCCTTTCTGTTCCTCGCTGCGGGCTTGCCGACTCCTGCCGCTCCGGCGTCGACCGCTCCGACGCTCACGCCGCTTCGCACCAACGCCGAGCCAAAGATTGATCGCGTGGTGGGTGACGCCCAGACCCTCCGCACCGCGGTCGACCGATTTTTCGCTCTGCACGCCCAGATGGAAGGAACGCGCGACGAGTTTTCCAATGCCGTGCATGGCACCCTGGCGCGGCTTGGTCCGACGGCGGTGCGCCCGCCGCCTGGCAGCGCGGCGCAAGGCTGCTCGGAGCCGGTGCTGGAAGAATACGGGCGCGCCCGAAAAGCGGGGGCGAAGTACCTGGAGTTTGGCACGCAACTCGAAGCGCGCTTCCGCGACCTCCGGCGGGGCGATGATTTTGGCGATACCCTGGGCCTGACACCGGACTATCGGCGCAAGATTGCGCACGCCCAAGATCTGTACAACGTGGTCCGCCGCGATTTTCGAGAAATGCGTTTCGCGTTTCACGACCAGCTCGACGCCGAGCTCAAGCACGCAGGGTGCAGGCCGGGGCTTGCGGGGCACGCGGGCAGCGACGCGGCAACAGATTCGGTGCGAGGCGCATCCAATCCCGATGATCCTGCGGCCTGGGAACTTCAGGATCCCGACGTCGTCGCAGCCGCCGGTGGTGATTTCGAGGACGCTCATCCGGGGCCAAGAGCGCGCGTTGCCCGGCCGCGGCCCCAAGCGCAGCAGTCGGTGGCAGGGGCTTCGTCGATCTGGATCGAGATCGACAACTCGCGCTGCCGTCGGCCGTCTGCCCTGTCGATCGATGGCGCGTCGTTTGCTCCGGTCGCGGCGCAAAAAAAAGTGGCGGTTCGGACGCACGCCGGGCCGCGCGAGCTGTGCGTGCTGCCGGCCGGCGATGCCCGCAAGTGCGGCGATCCGGGGACGCTGCGGCGGGCCTACCTGTCGGACGGCTGGTCGCTCACCGTGCGATGCAATTAGTTTTAATGGGAACCCTGGGAGGAGTTCCACCCTTTGGGTGCGAGCCTCCACCGCCTGCACCTGCCACCCCAAACCCTCCCGCGCCCTGGCTGCGCGTGGCAAAGCCACGCTCCGCCAACGCGATTCACGCCTCTACTGCTCGGGGGTGTTCGGCAACAGCGAGGTCTCGCCACTGTGGTCCACGATCGGATCAAGCACGGCCAGGTTGTGCAGGGCGTCCTTGTGTTCGGGATCGATGCGCACGGCTTGTCGGAAGCTGGCCACGGCTTCTTGCAAAAGCCCGAGTCGCAACGCCACCACGCCCGACAGGAAGCGCACCGCAGCGTCGTCCGCGTCGACGACGGCGGCGGCGTGCAATTCGTTGAGCGCATCGGCGTTGCGGTGCAGTCGATGCAGCGCGAGGGCGTGGTTGTAGCGGACGCTGACCCGGCCCGGGCGTTTTTTCGCCGCGCGGCTCAGAAACCAGAGGGCTTCCTTGGCCCGTCCGCGCTTGAGCTCAACCGCGCCCAGATTCGAGTAGGCCTCGCCGACCATGCCCGCGAACGAGGCCCCCTCGGTGAACCAGCGCTTCGCGAGATCGAAGTTGCCGGCCTCGAAGTGCGCGGTTCCGAGCAGGAACACGGGCCGCGGATCCTGCGGCAAAAGGCGCCGCAACCGATCATAGTACGCCGCCGCCTTGACCAGATCGCCGCGCCGCCACGCCAGCGATGCCGCGAGCTTGAGCGCGCCCTGGTGCTTCGGTTGCCGAAATAGGATCTCGCGATATTCGGCCTCGGCTTCCAGGAAGTGGCCAATGCCCGCCTGCGCCGCGCCGAGGTCGAGACGGGCTTCCACCGCGTCCGGATCCATGCGCACGATGGTTTCGAGTTCGGTGACGAGTTCGCCACCCGCTTGCCGCGAGGCCAGGACCAGGGCCATGGACCGCCGCGATTGCATGTCGTCGGGTGCCGCTTGCAAGACCCTGGCGAGCTCGGCCTCGGCACGATCGAGTTGCCCGGCTGCGGACAACAGCTCGCCGTATGATCTGCGCGCTTCCCAGTCGTCGGGGTCGATTGCCACCAGCCGGGCAAACCGTTCGGTGGCCGTGGGCAGGCCCATGCGCAGGTCCAGCGCCGCCAGCGCCGCCAGCGCCGCAGCGTAGTCGGGCCGCAACTCGAGGGCCGACGTCCACAGCATCCGGGCGTGATTCGGACGCCCTTCTTCCAGGTGCGCCTGGCCAAGGATTCGCCGCGTTTCGGGCACTTTTGGATCGATGACGATGGCGTGTTGCAGAAACTCTATCGCGCGCCCAGGGCTGCGGCTGTGTCCACGTAGACCAGCGAATGCTGCAGCCGCTCGTCCAAACCAGACGAACGCATAAGGATCGCGTCCAAATGGTGCCGTCACCTTGTCGGGCGGCACCGGAATCTTGACGTCGGGTAGGGCCGCAAACGCATCCAGGGCAGCCAGAACGGCAAGGCGGGGCGCGTCGTCCTTGCTGCCCGCGCGCATGCCCTGGGCGGCGACTTCTGCGCCCGCATTCGTCTTGCGGATTCGCACCGTGACGGCGAGCTTTCCGTCGGACTGGCGCTCGAACGCGCCCCCAATCGACCAGGCCGCGTCGCGCGGCGTGCGGCCGAACAACCCGCTGCTTCCAACGAATCGAAGTGGCGCATGTTGAGCGAGCCGCTCGGCGACGAAGGCGGGCAGCCCGGCTTCGAGGTAATCAAGGGCCCTGCCGCGCCTGGAGCCGGTGAAGGGTTCGACCACGAACGAAACCCGTCCCTCCGCGTGCGCGGCTGCCCCACCGGCGGCGAACAGAAGCGTGGCGGCAGCAAGACGCATCGCCCATCGCATGGCTCCCATGAAGAAATACTGATCTGCCCTGGCAGAAGGGCAAGTTTCTCGATGCAATTGGGCCCACAGCCGGTGCATATGATTCCGCCTTGAATTGACATCATAGCGCATACGAACCATAGTATTTTATATGCGCACCACGCTCGATCTTCCGGAGGATCTGATCGAGGAAGCCCGCAAGATCCTGGGCTTCAAGTCGAAGACCGATACGGTGGTGTTGTCCTTGACTGAGCTTGTCCGGAAGCGGCGGATTAACCAGTTGAAGGCCATGGTCGGCAGCATCAAGTTGGACATCGATGTGGCGGCGTCTCGCCGCCGACCACCTCGCCGCCGCAGCGCGACCGCCAAGGGGCATCGGGCGTCTCGCGCATCGTGATCGTCGTCGATACGTCCGTCTGGGTGGAGTATTTCCGTGGGCGTCCGGGATCGGCATCGATCAACCTGGACCAGCTGCTTGATCAGGAGCAGGTGGCGATGGCAGCACCGGTGCGAATCGAGTTGATTGCGGGTGCCGGTCGCCAGGATGGCGTGCGCCTGCGGCGGGTCTTGTCCGCACTTCCGCACTGGCTACCCACCGATGCCACTTGGGCGACCATGGAAACATGGGTTCTATTCGCGTCTTTGCGTGGCCAACACTTCGGCGTTGGGGATCTGTTGATTGGCGCCATTGCGGCGGAGCGCGGTGTAACGATCTGGTCACTCGACGACGATTTCGAACGTCTCGCGAGGTTGGGCTTGGTGACGCTCCATCGGTAGCCGTTCGGGGCCCACTGGTCGTTGCTCGCAGTACCTCCGCGAACATGCGCCGACGGTAAAATTGACGTGGCCCCCGGGCAGGCCCATAGAACTGGGATGGCCGCGCTGGGTCGTGTCGTGCTGCGTTCGGTCCTGCGCGTCGCGGCGTGGGTGCTGATCGCTGGCCTCGGTCTCGGGGTTTGCCTCGTCACCTGGACGTACCGGCAGTTCCAGTCGGACCTGCCCGCCAATCTGAGCGTGGTGACCGACTACCGGCCGTTGCGCGCCAGCCAGGTCTTCAGCGCCGACGGCGAGTTGATCGGCGAATTCTTCGTCGAAAAGCGCGTGCTTGCGCCCGTGGCACAGATTCCGGCGGTGGTTCGGCAGGCGTTTGTCGCGGCCGAGGACACTCGCTTTTACGCGCACGGCGGCGTGGACTACCTGGGCATCTTGCGCGCCGCGTGGGCCAACTTTCGCGCCGGGCAGGTGGTGCAGGGCGGGTCGAGCATCACGCAGCAAGTCGCAAAATTGCTCATCCTTGGGCAGGAGCGGTCGCTGGCCCGCAAGATTCGGGAGGCGCTGCTCGCGCACCGCATCGAGGGGGCGCTGTCCAAAGACCAAATTCTGGGCATCTATCTGAATCACGTGTACCTCGGCCATGGCGCGTACGGCATCGCGGCCGCTGCAGCGGCCTACTTCGGTAAGGAAGTGGCGGATCTGACCCCAGCCGAGGCCGCGATGCTCGCCGGCATGCCCAAGGCACCGGGCAGCATCACCCCGTTTCGCGATTTTGGTCGTGCGCAGGCGCGGCAGCACTACGTGATCGACCAGATGCAGGCGCTGGGCTTTCTGACGCCTGCTCAAGCCCTGGCAGCGAGGACGGAACCATTGGTCTTGGTTTCCCGGTCGCGCGCGCTCAGCAACGTCGCCGCGCCGTACTTCGTCGAAACGATTCGCCGCTACGTGGCGTTTCACCTCGGCGACGAGGAACTGCTGCTGCGAGGTCTGCGGATCCATACCACGCTCGACATGCGCAAGCAGCGCGCCGCAGAAACGGCGATGCGTCGCGGCTTGCAAGATCTCCAGGGTCGCCTGGGCTTTGCTGGCCCCATCGGACATCTCGACGGCGAGCAGCGCCGCCGCCTTACCCAGGGGCGCCCGCGCGCACTTTCGCCCTCGGGATTTGCGCTGGACGACGACGAGCAGTCCGGCGTGCTGCTGGCCCCGGTGGAGCCCCAGGCCGTGCTGGTGGATGCGACCGTGGCGGGCGCGCGCTTGCCCGAGCCCCTGGCGCGCTATGCGGCCGGGGAAGCCTGGGCGCGCCAGCGCCAACCCGCCAAGGCGGCGACCTTGCCATCTGTGCTCGCACTAGATGCCGACATGACCTACGCGGCGGTGGTGACGGCGGTCGGCAAGAACATCGTGGTCGCTTCGGGTGGACTGACGGCTTCGCTCCTTCCGGCGGATCTCGACAAGATCTTTGCCTGGCGCGGCCCCAACGGCGAACACATCGGCCCAGGCGACGTCGTACCGGTCCACTACCAGGGTCAGCCTCCCGTGGCGGCGCTCGCCGTCACGCCGCAGGTCGAAGGAGCGCTGGTCGCCATCGATCCGCACACCGGCGATCTGCAGGCCATGATCGGCGGCTACGATTATCGCCGCAGCCAGTTCAATCGCGCGGTTCAGTCGCGTCGGCAGATCGGCTCGGCGGTCAAGCCATTCATCTACGCGGCCGCGGTTGATCGCGGCATGACCCCGGCCACGATTCGCTGGGATGCCCCGGTCAAGTTCAAGACCGTGTCGGGCACGTGGGCTCCGCACAACTACAAGCCCGAGTACCTTGGACCTGTCACCCTGCGCACCGCGCTGGCCAAGAGCATCAACACCGTGGCGGCGCAACTTGTCGCCGAGCTGGGCGTCGACGCAGTTATCGACGTCATGCGGCGCCTGGGAGTGACGTCCAAGCTGACGGCTTCGTTGTCGATCGCGCTCGGTGCCGCCGACCTTGGCCTGGCCGAGACCGCCTACGCGCTGGCGACTTTTCCAGCCGGGGGCCGCAAGGTCATCCCGCGGTCGATTCTGCGCATCGTCAACGCCGAGGGCGCCACGCTCGAGGATCACACGGTGCTACCGCCACCCACGCAGGGCCTGTCGCCCGACACTGCTTACGTGGTCACCGACCTCATGAAGGGCGTGGTTGAAATTGGTACGGGTCGCAAGGCGCGCGATCTGGGGCGTCCGGTGGCGGGGAAGACGGGAACCTCGAACGGCTTTCGTGACGCGTGGTTTTTCGGCTTCGTTCCCGATCTGCTGTGCGGGGTGTGGGTGGGGCGCGACGATTTCAAGCCCATCGGGCACGACGCCACGGGTGGGCAGGTGGCGCTGCCCATCTGGCTTTCGTTCATGCGCGAGGCCGTGCGCGGCACGGCGAGCAAGGACTTTCCCATGCCGCCGGGTATAATCCTGGCGCGCGCCAATCCGGAGACCGGAGAGCCGGCCACCCCCAAGAACCCCAAGAGCCGCCTCTTGCCGTTCAAACGAGGCACCCTTCCGGCGGCGTTCAAGATGGCAAATCCGACGCCCCGCTTTCGCGATGAACGATTCTGAACCCCACGAGACGATTCATTCGGTCTGTCCGATGGATCAGCCGGAACACCGGCACGAGCAGGATCGCTTGCGCGACATCGAGCGGCAGCGCGTGGCCCGCGTCAAGCGTGTGTTCGTCATTACCCTGGTGCTCAACTGGGCGGTCGCTTTGGCCAAGGGCCTGTACGGCTACACGTCCGGTTCGGTGACCATGAGCGGCGACGCATTTCATTCACTGCTCGATGGATCGTCAAACGTCCTCGCTCTGCTGGGCATGCATTTCGCCGCCACTCCGGCCGACGCCGGGCATCCGTACGGGCACCGCAAGTTCGAGATCGTCGCCGCGCTCGGCATTGGCCTTCTGATCGCGGTGAGCCTGATCGAGATCGCGGGTTCGGCCTGGCAGGCGCTCGCGGGAAACCGGCCGCCGCCGATCATCGGCTGGTCGGGCTTTGCCGTGGTTGCGTTCTCCATGGCGGTCAACGCCTTCGTGGCACGCTACGAATCACGGCAGGCCAAGTTGCTCGACAGTCCCCTCCTCGAGGCGGACGCTCACCACACGCAGTCGGATTTGTACGCCTCGGGGGCCGTGTTGCTCTCGTTCATCGGCGCGCGCAGCGGCCTTGTCTGGGCGGACGGCGTGTGCGGTTTCGTGGTGGTCATCATGGTTGGGCAGGTTGCCTGGGCAGTTTTTCGCGACAACATTCCGTCGCTTCTCGATGCGGCGGTGCTCGACCCAACCCGCGTGCAGGCGCTGGCGAGCGCGATTCCCGGCGTGGAGAACATCCATCGGATTCGCTCCCGTGGGGCTAAATGGGCCGTGGAACTTGATCTGCACATGCAGGTGGCGGCTGACATGAGCGTCGAGCATGCGCATCGGCTCGCGCATGCGGTCGAGGACGAACTCCGCGCCAAGGTTCCCCACGTGTCCGACGTGGTGGTTCACGTCGAGCCCGTGATCGGCACCCCGCTGCCAAAGTAGGTTTGCGTGTCTCTTGACACGAGGTGCCCAATAACTAAGATACGCCCCGCGTAGGGCGAACCTGTCGGCCAATCCCCCCCTGCGCACCTGTTCGACGGAAAAAAACTGAGATTGCGGGCATGGAAGCTCGCGGAAAGCTCGCGGAGGAAGAGATGTCAGGATTCGCAAAGTTCCTGGAAGATGGCGGCACGCTGATGTACGTGAACCTCTTGGTTTCCGTGGTGGTCATCGCGATCATCACGGATCGGCTGATCTTCTTCCTTGGCAAGAACGCGGTCAACGCGAGGGCATTTCTCGAGCAGGTGCGGAAGCTCGTCCTCGCGAACAATGTGGATCGCGCGGTCAAGCTGTGCTCGGCAACCAGCGCCCCGGTGGCGCAGGTCGCCAAGGCGGGCCTGCAACGGATGCACAAGGGCGAGATCGCCATTGCGCAATCCATCGAAGAGACGTTGGTCGACGTGGGCCCCATCTTGAAGAAGCGGGTGCAAATTCTCTGGTCGCTGGCCAACATCGGCACCCTGGTGGGTCTGCTCGGCACGGTCATGGGGCTCATCAAGGCGTTCGGTGCCATCGCCGCCGCGAAACCGGAAGAGCGGCAAGCATTGCTCTCGGACGGTATTTCAGAAGCCTTGAACAACACGGCTCTCGGGCTTGGCATCGCCGTGACCTGCATCGTGGCGCACGCCGTTCTGTCGGCGTTCTCCAAGCGCAACACCAGCGATCTTGAGGCGTTTGCCTTGAAGCTTGAGAACCTTTTGGCGGAAAACGCGGCCTCGGGGCACGCGGCACCCGCCGCGCAAAAGTAGAGAATTCACCGGGCTTACGATGACCCGCAAGCAGGTAAGGGCCGCCATGAAGCGGCTCAAAGAAGCCAACGATGAGGCCGAGGACGAAATCGGCGAAATCAACCTTGTCCCCTACATGGACATCGTGACGAACATCATCATCTTTCTGCTCGCATCGACGGTGAATCAGCTTGCGTTCGGCAACATCAACGCGTCGTCGCCCACCATTTCTCAGGACGGGGGAGGGGGGCCGCCGCCGGAGAACCAGGAGAAGCCCCTCAACCTGACCGTCACCGTCAGCGCGCAGGGATTCATCGTCGCCGGCTCGGGTGGCGTGTTTCCGACCATCCCCAAGACGGGCACGAACAAGTGGGACTACAAGGCGCTCACGGTCAAGTTGATGGAGATCAAGAAAGAGTTTCCCAACGAGACCAAGGCGACGTTCAACGCGGACGCCAACGTGGCGTACGACACCGT
>CAYSKR010000013.1:0-11107 GCA_964431675.1 uncultured Myxococcales bacterium | reverse complement strand
ACAGGAGCGTGCTGACGCCGATCAGGATCGCCGCCGCCTTGATCGCACGGTGATCGGTGGTGTCGCGGGCGACCAGCAGGATCAGCCCGAGCAGCGCGTAGATGGTCAGGATGTCGCCGTGGAAGAGCAGCGTACCGTGCGCGCAGCCGATCAGGAACAGGCCAAGCTGGCGGCGCAGGATGCGGGGCCGCAGCGGCGTGCCGTCACGCGCCGCCGACGTCATCTGCAGCGTGAAGCTGTAGCCGAACAGGAACGAGAACAGCAGATAGAACTTGAGCGCGAACAGCATCGACACGCCGAACGCCACCGCCTGGTCGAGCGGTGCCGTGAACTGCGGGTCGCGAGGCCGTCGACCACGGCGATCGCCAGGGTCGCCTGGCGAGCCGGTGCCGCGGCACTCAGCACGGCGAACGCTGCCGCCAGCTCGCCGTGCAGCTTCGCCAGGTCGGTCGCCAGCGAGCGGGCCAGCGCCGACTCGGTCATGGCCCGCGCCGCGAACGCGAGCTGGTCCGCGAAATAAATTCGCCCACTTCAGCTCTTCAGCTAGTCGCCGACGGCGTGCGCGCGGGGTCTTGAGTGGCTGCCCCTGCGGCCCTTGGCGTCTGGGTATCCGCACCCGATTCCATCTGGCAGCTGCCATCAAAAACAACCCCGCGCTCGTCGCTGCGAAACTCCTGGTTTCCGGCGACATTTCTTGAGAATGTGACGCATGATTTCGCAGCGCATCCTGCTCGTCACCGGTTCCCTGACCATCGCTTTGATCGCATCCGCCGCACGAGCGGAAACGCCTCCTGCCGGGGCTCCGGCTCCCGCCGCTGGTGCTCCCGCCGGACAGCGACCGCCTCCGAAATGGATGGTGTTCTGCAAGGACGACGTCGAGAAGCTGTGCAAGGACGCGATGGCCAAAGGTGGCGTGGTGCAATGTCTGGGCGATCACGAAGACGCCTTGTCCGAGGGTTGCCGCGACAATTTCCTGGCGAACTTCAAGATCGCTCAGCTCTGCAAGGCCGACTTCGAGAAAATCTGCAAGGCCGAGGTGGAAAAGGGCGGCAAGCTGGGCACCTGCGCCAAGGCGCACGAGCAGGAGTTCAGCGAGCCGTGCCGCAAGGCATTGATCGCGGGCTCGAAGGCGGCGAAAAAGAGAGCAGCGGCGCAGGCCTCAGCGGCGGAGAAGGCGGAGTCCAAGAAGAAGTGACGGACCGCTGCGCGACGGCCCGGGCAGCCCGTCGAGAGTAGACTTGTCCTGGTCATGGCCCGTCGCAACACACCCTCGGCAGCTCGCCCCGAAGTCAAGCGGCGACGAAAGCTCACGCCGTGGGGGAAGTTGCTGGAGATCGTCGTCGGCTCGTTCATCCTGGTCGCGGTGATGGCAGGCCTGGGGGCGGCCGCAGTGGTAGGCCTGTATTTCTATTACGCCAGCGATCCGGCGCTGCCCGGACTGGACAAGGTGGCCGAATTCCGGCCCGGCCAAATGACCCGCGTGCTCGATCGAAACGGCGTGGTGGTGGGCGAGATAGGTACCGAACGTCGCACCGCAGTGCCGCTCGCGAAGATGCCAAAGGATCTGATCAACGCGGTGCTTGCGGCCGAGGATCCGAGCTTTTTTCAACACGGCGGCCTGGATTACCGCGGCATTCTACGCGCGGCGGTCGATGCGATTCGCGAGCGCCGATTTGTGTCGGGGGGGTCAACCATCACGCAGCAGGTGGTCAAGAACATCCTCCTTTCGCGCGAAAAAACCCTGCGCCGCAAGTTTCAGGAATGGATCCTGGCGCGCCGCCTGTCTGAAAAACTCTCCAAGGAGCAGGTGCTGGAGATCTACCTGAACCTCAACAACTACGGCGCGGGCCGGTACGGCTGCGAGGAAGGCGCACGCTACTACTTCGGCAAGTCGGTGTCGGAGCTTGGCACCGGCGAAGCCGCCATGCTCGCGGGCATGCCGCAGATCCCGGCGAAACTCGACCCGCGCAAGCATCCGCAGGCGGCGAAGAACCGGCAATGTTACGTCCTTCGCCGCATGGCCCTTGAGGGCATGCTGGTGCGCGACCGCGCCGAACGGCTGTGCGCGGAGCCCATTGTGCTTTCCAGGGAGCCGCCGCCGCGAGCCAACCTGGCCCCGGAAGCGGTCACCACCGTGCTGCGCATGCTGGGCGAATCGTACGGTCCGGAGAAAATCAACACGCTCGGGTTGAGCGTGCAGACGACGCTGGATGCCCAGATGCAGGGGTGGGCGTGGGAGGCGGTGGAGCGCGGCCTTGAGGAAATCGATGCGCGGCAGGGCTACCGGGGGCCGAGCGGGCATCTCGAAGGCAAGCAGCGCGCGAGTACACACGCCGTGCTGGCCGCCGCGCACGGCAAGGGGCTACGCGACACGGAAATCGTGGATGGCATTGTCGATCGTGTGCAGGTGGATCCCAGGAATCCCCGCTTCGGCAAGATCTTCATCGACGTGGGTCGCCCCGGGGTCGTCGACCTCGCGGAGGAGCGGCGCTACACGATCGGTGACAAGCCCCTGGCCCAACGCCTGCGTCCGGGCGACGTGCTGCGGGTGCGCTCGGCCCCCGAGCGCCGACGCAGTGGCGAGAGCGGCGAACCGGTCGAGATTCCCCTGGCGCTGGACATGGGGCCGCAGGCCGCGATGGTGGTCATGGTGCCGCAAACTCGTGAGATTCGCGCCCTCGTGGGAGGCTACGGCTTTCGGACGGGCGGGTTCGACAGATCGCAGCGCGCCCTGCGGCAAGCGGGTTCGACGTTCAAACCTTTCGTCTACGCGGCCGCGATCGATTCAAAGAAGTACACGGCCGCGAGCGTCGTCAACGACACGCCCGAGGTGTACTCCCTGTGGAAGCCGCAAAATTACGAGAAGGAAACTTTTCAGGGTCCCGTGCGCCTGCGAACCGCGCTCGCGCATTCCATCAACACCGTCGCCATCAAGTTGCTGGCGGACGTCGGGTTGCCCGCCGTTCGCGGCTTTGCGTCGCGCGCAGGTTACACGGCCGCGCTGCCTGATGGCCTTGGTCTGTCGGCGGCCCTTGGCGCCGGGACCGTGACGCCCATCGATCTGGCCAGCGCGTACGCGAGTTTTGCTGCGGGCGGCAAGGTCGGCACGCCCTACCTCGTCACCTCGATGGGCGCGAACACCAACCAACCACCGACGCTGACGTATGCGCTGCGTCCCGAAACCGCCTACGTCATGGTGTCGCTCATGCGGAGCGTGATCGAAGAGGGCACCGGCAGGGCTGCGGCCACTGCCTTCCCCGGTCGGCCGCTCGCGGGCAAGACCGGCACGTCGAACGGGTCGAAGGACGCATGGTTCATCGGGTTTTCGCCCGACCTTCTCGCCGCCGTGTGGGTCGGCTTCGATGACGGCAAGCCCATCGGCCGTGGTGAAGCCGGCGCGCGAACCGCGCTGCCGATGTGGATCGACTTCATGTCGCACGCTTTGGCCAATCGGCCGGCGACGGATTTCCCACAGCCCACCGGCGTGATGATGGCGATCATCGATCGCGCGACGGGGCTGCTCGCGTCGGCCGGCAGCGAGGGCATCGACGAAGTTTTCCTCATCGGGACGGAACCGACCGAGATCGCTTCCGCGCCCGGCGAACGACCGGCCGACAGCGATACCGAGTTGCTCGATCGGTAGGTTCTGCCGCGTGCGGCGGGGCAGCTACTTGACGGGCGTCGCCGTGAGCGCCGCCTTGCCGTCCTTGACGTAGACGGCGAAGCGCGCCGTGCGGCAGCCGTACTTCGCGATGAGCTGCTGCTTGTTGGCTGCGAGCTTGGCGCGGAACTTGTCGAGGGTCAGCGTCGCGCTCGATTCGCCACACTGTTCGCGAGCCGCCACGTACTCGCTGAACACCTGTTGGAAATGGGTTTCGTCGGAGTCGCGGGCGCGCGTATTTTCGCCCGCCTCCATCAAGTCGTCGGCGTCCAGCGGCTCTTCCGCCGTTGACTGACCGGGCGGCGACGGTTGCTTGACAGGCAAAGGCATCGGCGGTGCCATTGGCAGGGGGGGGGGCATGTACATGGGTGCGGGTGCCTGCGGTACAGCCGGGAGCGGCGATCCGAGGCCAAGCGCGGCGGTCAACGCCGAGCCGCCCGGCACCGGGGGCGCGGCGAGCGGCGAGAGGCTCGTCTGCGAGAGGCCGATATTCATCGGCGTGCCGTATCCACCCGCGGGTGCAGGATAGGGGACCATCTGCGGAGGTTGAGTGACCGACAAGGTCGGCATGGGTGCGCCGCCGAATGGCGGCAGGGTCGGCTTCCGGTGGCGCGGCTCGATCGGCCCAGATCCAAGTATCGCGCCGATGTCTTTCTTGGCCATGTCGCTTGACGGCCGCGGTGCGTGGGTGAAGCGCTCCATCGCGGCGTTGACGTCGCGGGCGATGCCGCCGAACTTCCCGCTGTAGTCGACGTCGCGCAGCTTGCTGATCTCCGAGCGCGCGAGGCGCTGCACCTCGGCGCGCAAGCGAGACAGGGGCTTTTCCGCTTCGGCACGCTGCAAAGTCACACCGACGACGATCACCAACAGCAACGCCCCGCCCAGTGGGATCCACGGAAAATGTCCGAACTTCAGATCATCCGCCGTCGTGGTGGTGATGAGCGCCATCGGATCCGACGCGGGGGCCTGCTTGCCGATGAGCACATAGTAGGCGTCCTGCTCGGCGGCCTGGCCTGCGAACGGCGCTGCGACGCCCAGGAGGTGGTCGTTCCCCAGCACCATCGCTATTGGGCGGGTGCGTTTAGCGCTGGTGATCTCGTCCTTGTGCTGCGCCACCAGCTCCGCCAGCGAGCCGAGCAAGGCCTCCGACATCGTGGAACTCGTCACCTGGCCGCGCAGCAAGATCGCCACCTCGACGCCGAGGTTCTTCTTCCACACGTTGGCCAGTCGTTTACCGGTCTCGGCCTCGACCACGAGTACACCCACGATGCGATCCCGTGACTTGGCGAGTACCGGCACCGCGCCGACGCGCACGAGGTGAGCGTTCGCGCCCCACACGTCGTCGGACAGATAGCCGCGCAGCGCCTCGTCAACGACTTCGAGGCCACCGATCGAGTCACCAAACTCGGCCTCGTGCTGTCCCACGCGCGCGATCACCCGGCCGGTCAGGTCAACCGCGATGAGCTGCTCAAGCCCGATGCCGACGACGTCGGGAACGAGCGCGCGGATGCGGCCGCGGACTGTGTCGTGGATCAGTTTGATTTCGCCCGAGCCCCGGCTGGCCGCGTCAAGCGACTCGGCAAGGATGGCATCGCGCGAAAGCTTCGCCGCGTAGTCGATCCACCGGTGCGCGTCGGTCTTGAGCATTTGCTCCGCCGCGTATTGCGCCCGATCGAGTCGCTGCCCATCGAGCTCCAGGATGCGGCGATCCGCCGAGCGCGGCGCGACCAGAGCGGCCATGGCGAAGACGCCGCCGAGCAGCGCCACCAGCACGAACCAGATCTTCGAAAGAAACATGGCTATTCCGCCGCCTCCACGGCGGCGGCCGCGCGCGCGGCTGGATTGACGACGGTGATCCGGATGTCCTGTGATTTGCTACCGACGTCGATCTCTTGCTCGTGTACCCAGCGTCCACCCGACCACACCTTGAGGGTGGTCTTGCCTTCCGGAGCATCGGCGATGCGGAAGGCTCCTCGGTCGTCGATGGCCGCCGAGTGGGGCGACGTCAGCACGATGACGGAGATGAGCAGGTGCGGATACTCGGAGCACCGGACCACATAGCCGCCCGCGACCAGAAACTTCTGCCGCCGCGACGTGTTCGGAGCCAGCCGTTCCAGCGCCATCAGGCGTTCTTCGCCGGGAATCGACAGATCGTGCGGAACGCGATCATTGTTCTTGAACTCGACCACGGATCCTTCAGACACGACGATCGTCGCGGGCTCGGCCGCAAGGCCCTTGAGCTCGACCGTGTAAGTCTTGGGGGCCGGCGCGTGCGCCTTGACGCCCGCCAGCACGACGAACGTATCGCTGCGTCCCGTCGCGGCCACCGGGACATTGCCGTTTTCAAGCCGCCAGTACCCCGGGAAACGGCGCCCGCCGCGCAGTTGTGCAGGCAGCGTGACGGTTCCACGCACCGACGCGGCCTGGGCCGCTGGCATCCCGACCGCCAGCGCTGCGGCCAGCGCGGCGGCCAGCGCTGCGGCCAGCGCTGCGGCATGGATCGTGGGCCGCAGGCGTGTCAGGGTACGCGCTCGAGGAGACTCAGTTCGCATGGCCACAGCCCCCACACGATCGCTCGAAACCTTCGCCAACCCAAACCCGGGCCGCGACTACGTCATCCGCTTCGACACGGCGGAGTTCACCTGTCTGTGCCCACGCACCGGCCAGCCGGACTTCGCCACCATCCGGATCGAGTACGTGCCCGCAGAGCTGTGCGTCGAGCTCAAGTCCTGGAAGCTCTACTTGTGGTCGTACCGGAACGAGGGTGCTTTTCACGAGGCCATCACCAACCGCATTCTCGACGATCTCGTGGCCGCGACAAAGCCACGTCGCGCCCGGGTGGAAGGTGACTTCAACGTCCGGGGTGGAATCCATACGACGGTTATCGCGGATCACGTCGCACCAAAATAGTTTCAAAACATCGGGTTCAGATCTTGTTCCCGATGACCGCCAGGGCAACACGGGTTTCGGCCAGCAGATCGCGCGCGCCGGGCAAGCGGACCGCCTTTTCGTCGCGCTCGATCTGCTTGAGCAGGGCCTCGCTGCACGCCGCGCACGACTTGTCGGCCAGCCGCACCAGCGAATACAGGATCGCCTGGTGGACTGAATAGCGATCCTGCGCCAGCGAAGCCAGGGGCTTGAGGGCCGCCAGCAGCAGGGGCACTCCCAGCTTGGCGTCGTTCGAGAAGCCGATGGCGAAGGCGGCCTTTTCGGCGCGTGTCCACGACGGATCAGCCAGTTTCTTGCCGTAGCAGTTGATGTCGGCACCGCATTCCTTCGCCACCTGCATGCGATCGAGCGCTTCGCCGAACACGCCTTGCACTTCGGTTTCCTTGTCCACCAGCGCCTTGAAGCTGTCGTAGTGCTCGGGCCCGGCGATGCGCGACAGGTTGATGGCGGCGTTGGCGCGCAGATCGGATGCCTTGACGCCCCCCACCGTGACGTAGCCACTTTTGGCGATGTCGAGCAGCGTCGACACCGCTCGCCGATCACCGGTCATGTAGATGGCGTCGCTGGCGCGCGCGCGCAGCACCGGATCGCCCTTCGGGTTCTTGGCCAGCGCGATGAGCGCGTCGACGGCGGCGGGCGTGGCAATCTGGCCCAGCGCAATCACGGCCGAGCTGTGCTCGGTTCCCTTTTGCGGCTGCTTGAGGCGGCCGAGCAGGGCCGGAACCGCCTGCTGCGCGCGCAGATCACCCAACAAAATCGCCGCCTTGGTCGGCACCACGCCGGGCGTGAACTCGTCGAACTTCAGCTTGGTGGCCATGGCCCGCACTTCGAGGTTCTTGTCGGCGAGCAGTTCCAGCAGCGGGTCCGTCGCCTTGCCGCCGATGCGCACCAGCGCCAGGCGGCACTCCTGGAAGATGTTGATGCCCCGGCCGGTCATGAACAGGCCCTTGAGCAAGACTGGAATCGTCGCCGCATCCCGAAACTCGGCCAGGCCGAGGGCGGCCTTCTGGTTCAGCAAGAAGTCTTGTTCGTCGGCCGAGGTGCCCAGCAGTTTCACCAGCGTCGGGATGGCGCGCGGATCGCCGATGCGCACCAGCGCCCGCATGGCGGACAGCTTGACGCTGTTGGCGCGCGACTTGATCGGCAGGGGCTTTTCGGCCGCCCGCACCAGCGCATCGACCGCATCGGCAGCCTTCATGTCGCCCAGGACGCCCGCTGCAATCGTCGCCTTGTCGAAGTCGTCGTCGGTGTAGTCGAGCGCCTCGATGAACAGCGGCTTGCTCTCGGGTGCCTTGTAACGGACCAGCGCTTCGAGGTGCTCGGGGCTCCTGGTTTCCTTGTACAGCTCGATGAGCTCGGGCACCGCCGCCCGCGCCCGGTCGGTGTCCATGTTGGCCAGGCGGTTGAGCGCCTCCTTCTGCTCGCGCAGGTTCTTTAGCTTCTTGGCCCAGGTGCGCGGATCGTTGGGATCGCCCGCACAGGATGCCACCATTGAACAAGCGACAAGCGAGGCGAACGTCACCGTCGTGGCGAGTCTGGATCTGCGTCGGGGGGGCTCTCTGCGCATGTTTTTTTTATCAGGGGCCTACTCGGCGGCCGCGCTGCCTCTGGTCTTCAGGCTCACCGCGAAGTTGATGTTGTGGTAGCCCGCCACCGACGCCGAGTACATGACCTTCTTGAGAACCTTGAACTCGACGGACTTGTCGGCTTGCATGATGGCGATGCCGTTGAAGTCCTCCGACGGGTGGAGCAGCTTGTAGTTGTTCTTGAGCGTCACGAGCTGGTCGTGCAGCTCGCTGATCTTCATGTCGCCGCCGGTCGAGTCCTTCATCAGATCCTCGGTCGTGCTGACCTGACGGCCGTCCAGCGTCACCACGTCGTGCGAGATGGCGATCGCCGGGGCGCGCTCAAGGTCGGTCCAGTTGGTCGCGTCGGGCAACACGATGTTCTTCTGCACGAAGAGCAACTCTCCCGTGGCCGAGAAGGACATCAGCAGGAAGATGACAAGCATCGTCATCATGTCGATGTAGGCGACGAGGTTGAGCGCCTCGTACAGGCTCTTGCGGCCCGAGTGCGAGAGCTTGGCCTTGGCGGTTTCAAGGGTGACCGAGCTGTAAAGTTGCGCGTGCGGAACGTGGATGGCCATGGGGGGCTCCTAGATCCCGGCGGCGCCGGTGTCGATGAGTGACACGTCGGGAAAGCGCGACGTCAGCACCGTGTCCATCGTTTGGATGATGGTGTCGAACTTGACCTGATCCTCGCACGCGACCTGCAAGTCGTTCTTGTCCGGGTGCGCGTCCTTGACCTTCTTGAGCTCGGTGCTGAGGCGCTCGAAGTCATACGCCTCGCCCTTCTTGGGCAACGGCGTCTGATCTTGATCGACGACCAGGTTGAAGCCTTCCTGGTTGACGACGACGACGACCTTGGTCTGCTTCTCGGGTGGCGTCTCTTCGCCCACCGCGCCCTGACCCTTCTGCTGCGCCTGCAAGCGCGCCAGTTGGGTCCACACCGCGGTGATCAGGAGAAACGCGACCATGCAGGTCAAAAGGTCGATGTAAGGAACCAGGTTCAGCTCGGCGTTGAGCGGCTTCTTGCCACTCTTGCCTCCGGTATCGACTGAGACGCTCATGTCAGTTTTCCGTCGGGCAGCGCCCGGCTAGCTGCGGTGGCCTTCGCCGACCGACCGACCCGCGATCACCAGGTTCATCGCCTCGACCGAGCCACGGTTGATCCCGTCAAGAATGCCCTGCGTCTTACCGTTCAGGACGGCGTACGCCGCCAGGCCCAGGATGCCGCTGAACAGACCGAACGCGGTGCAGTTCATCGCCTCGCTGATGCCCTTGGACAACATCGTCGCCTTCATCGACGGATCGACGCCCGCGACGCCCGCAAACGACTTGATGAGGCCCGTGATGGTGCCAAGCAGCCCAGCCAGCGTCGCCAGGTTCCCCAGCATCGCCAGGTAGCCGGTGCGCTTTTCCACCTTGGGCAACTCGCGCAGCGCTTCTTCATCCATGGCTTGCTGGATGTCGTGCTCGCTGGCCGCCGCCTGCCGCAGTCCCGCGCCGATGATGCGCGTCAGGGGTGTCGGCGCGGCGTCGCAGGTGGTGACCGCGCCGGGCACGTTGCCGGCCACGATCTGCGACTTGAGCCGCGCCATCAGGCGATCGACGTCGACCTTGCACTTGCCCAGGTACAGGATGCGCTCGACCGTGATCGCCACGGTGATGAGAAACAGGACAAGGATGGGGTACATGCCCCAGCCACCTTCTTTAAACGCCGCGAATAGACCCATGGCTGCTTGCTCCCTTCCTGACTTACGATTGACCACCCAGCGCGGCCTTGGCGCTGAGCAAGGTGTTGGCGACCGACTTTTTCACTTCCGCAATATCGTCGAGGATGTTCTGCGTCTTGCCGTTGAGCCACGCAAACGCCGCCAGACCGATGATGCCGGTGAGCAGACCGAACGCGGTGCAGTTCATCGCCTCGGCGATGCCCTTCGACAGCAGCGTTGCCTTCTGCGACGGATCGACGCCCGCGACGCCCGCGAACGACTTGATGAGACCGGTGATGGTGCCGAGGAGCCCGGCCAGCGTCGCCAGGTTCCCCAGCATCGCCAGGTAGCCGGTGCGCTTCTCGACCTGCGGCAACTCGCGCAGGCTGGCCTCGTCCATGGCCGCGGAAATTTCCTGGTTCGGGCGGTTGGCGCGCATCAGGCCCGCCTGCACAATGCGGGTCAGCGGCGTCGCGTTGCCCGAGCACACCTTGATCGCGCCCTGGATGTTGCCGGCCGAGATCTGCTGGCGCAGCAGCGCGGTCAGCTTTTCCTTGTCGATGACTGACTTGCGCAGAAACACCGCGCGCTCGACCACGATCGCGATGGTGAGCATCAAGAGCGTCAGGATGGGCCACATCCCCCATCCCCCCTCGTGAAAAGCGTCAGCCAGAAGCTTGAGTACGGTCATCGGCTCCTCCTTCGAATCGGTGTCGGCCGCTTGCGGGATGAATCTGCGGGCGAAGCTAGGCGAGGTGCAATGAAGCAATTCAGATGCCACGCCGCGCACGTCCTTGTCCAGACCTAAGTGACCCAAAACACAACAAGTCAAAAAAAACCACCGTAGCGTTTTGCCACGGTGCGTAGACTTTCGCGCCTGCGCGAACGGCCGAGGCCCTTGAACATGCACCAGGTGATGAACCAGACGATACGCGCCGCTCCGTAGCGCAGCCTCTCAACGAAGCGGTTTCAGAATCCGCCGCCCGGGGCATCGGCGGCCAGGTCAGCGATGCTTGCGATGCTTGCACGCCGCCCGGTCGGCCGTTACCCTTTCGTAGGGTGAAGAAACCACAATCGGCTGGCGGCCGGGCGCGCGCGCTGGCCCTCGGCCCCCGGCGGCGATCAGAGATCGCGCGCACCGCCGCGCGGGCACGATGGTCAGCGGGCAGCGGTGGCAAGGTTGCCATGCCAGCGTTGCGCGCCCTCGCGAGCAAGTTGATCGA
>CAYSKR010000012.1:0-15353 GCA_964431675.1 uncultured Myxococcales bacterium | reverse complement strand
TCGCTCGACTGGGCGCAGTTGCCCGATCGCGTGAGCTGGCTCGGCGGCCGTCGCCTAAGCTTCGTGTGGGCGTAGCACGGGCTCCGCCGGCCCCCGCAGACCTGGTCAACTGTCGCTTAGAGCGACGCGAAAATCGGTGCTGAGTCAAAAACGCCCCACTCATGCTCCGACGATTCCTCTCCTGCCTCGGCGCACTCTTCGCTGCCTGCTGGCTTGCCCCTGAGCCTGGGCTCGCCGCAGAGCGCGCGGCCGTCGCGCAACCGAGCGGGCACGAGGATCTTGGTCTCCGCGACGCGCTCAAGCGCGCCATCGACGGCAACCGCGACTTGCAGCAGGATCGGGTGTCGCTCGAAATCCAGGACGCCAACCTCATGGTCGCCCAGGGGCGATTCGACTTCCTGTTGACCAGCAACCTGCGCTTTTCGCGCAGCACGACACCGCCGCTTTCCACCGATGACGTCGGCGGCGGCTTCACCAACTTCGGCTCGCTGAACCTCGCTCTCGTCAAGCCGCTTGAAACCGGCGGCAGCGTGCAACTGTCGGCGACCCAGCGCGCCAGCACCAGCAACTCGCGCTTTAGCTGCGGCACGGTCTTCGGCATGCCCCAGACCTGCACCTTTTACGGCAACGACCTTGCCCTGACGTTCAGCCACCCGCTGTTGCAGGGGTTCGGCACCGAAGTCGCGCAGGCGAACATTCGCCGGTTGCGGGTGCAAAAAGACCAGGCCCTCCTGCAGCGGCAGATGCGCGCGTCCAACATCGTTCGTGACGTGGTCATCGCGTACTGGGAGCTCGCCTACGCGACGAGGGATCTGGCCATTCGAACCTCGGCGGTTGATCTGGCGCGTGAGCAATTGCGCATCACCGAGGCGCAGATCGAGGTCGGGCGTCTCGCGCCCGTGGACTCGGCGGCGGTCGAGCGAGCCATCGGCGAGCGCATGCAGGAAATTGCTGTGTCGGAACAGTCCCTGCTTTTCCGCACGCTTGACCTGCGCCGACTGTTTGGATTGACCAGCCAGTCAGGTCTGGTGCCCTTTGCCGCCAGCAACGCCCCCGAGGCCAGCCCCATCGATCTCGACCTCGAACTCGAACTCGCCCGGGCGCTCGAATCCAACCCACAGCTACGCTCGGTGAAGATGGGCCTGCAACTGAGCGAGATCGACCTCCAGACCGCAATGTCGACCCTCAGGCCGCGCCTCGACTTCGTCGGCGCGGTCGGTTCGACCGGCCGCAAACGCAGCCTATCCGACTCGCTCGCGCAGACTGTCGGCCTCGACGAAATAACGATGTCGGCGGGCCTGGACTTCTCGATGCCGGTGCAAAACCGCGTGGGCCGTGGCATGACCCGCGCCGCCGAACTTTCCGCCGACAACACGCGCCTGCTCGCCGGAACGTTCGAGCTGGACCTGCGCGACCAGGTGGTGCGTCTCGTGACAATCATTGGGACGGCGGGCAAGCGCGTCACCCTGGCCCACGCGACGGTCGGCTACGCGGAAAAGAACCTCGAGGCGGAAAAGACGCGCTTCTCGGTCGGCCGCACCACCAACGACCAGGTTCTGTTGCGCCAGCAAGAACTAAAAACTGCGCAGATCGCAGTCGTCCGCGCGACGGTCGACTTGCTCAATGGAGAAGCCGCCCTTGGCGCACTCAGCGGCCAGTTGCTGGAACGCCACGGCATCATCCTGCGCGGGATCTGAGAACGATTCCCACCTGCTGCCCGGTGCGGCTACCGTCGCGACGGTAGGAGTAGAATCGTTGCCCGGGATCGCAACGGGTGCAATCCGCTGCCGCACCGCAGTTGTCGGCCGGTACCCCGGCGCGCTCGAGTTGCAGTTGCAGCGCCGCCCGCAGATCGATGTGCGCCTTTGCCCCGTGCCTGTCGATGAGCACGCGGTTGCGCCACGGCGGCTCCATGGCGCGCTCGAACTCCGCCGCAACCTCGATGCCTACCTCGAAACAGCAAGCGCCAATGCACGGCCCAAGCGCCGCGCGCAGATTTGCAGCTCGCGTTCCAAACTCGTGCTGCATGGCCGTGACTGCGGCCTCGGCCACGCCAGTCACCACGCCGCGCCATCCCGCGTGTACCGCGCCGCAAGCGCCCGAGACCGGATCGGCGAGCAGCACCGGGACGCAGTCGGCCACGAACACGGCGATGGCCAGTCCCGGCACATCAGTCACGACGCCATCCGCCCGCTCGTTCGCCACCGCCTCCGCTGGGTCATTCGCGCGCACGCGAATCACCCTGGCGCCATGAACCTGCGTCGCGACCACCAGACGGTCAGCGTTCAAGGCACCAAGCACCCGGCAGCGGTTTGCGGCGACGTGCGCGGCCGCGTCGCCCCACTTACCGCCCATGTTCAATGATTCGTACGGCCCGACGCTTGTCCCACCCACGCGCGTGGTGAAGGCGTGGCGAAAACCATCGCCAAAGCCCGGCGAGACGAGCAGCGGCAGGCGTCCGCCGTCGACGTCATGGTCAAGCGTCCTCACGCTTTGTTGTCCTTGCGCGCCCCGTCGGCAGTGCTCTGACCGGCGCGCAACTCGGTCAGCGCGCGGCGCATGTCCGCCGGTGGCTCCGACGTCAGCTCCAGCCATTTGCCCGTGCCCGGATGTTCGAACCCGAGCACCCGCGCGTGCAGCGCCTGCCGACCGAGCACCGTCGCCACGCTGCGCACGAAGAGATCGCGCGGCGGCCGACCGTACGTCGCGTCGCCAAGCAGCGGACAGCCGAGCGCGGTGAAGTGTACGCGCACCTGATGCGTGCGTCCGGTTTCAAGTTGCGCCTCCATCCGGCACGCCCCCGCAAAAGCCTCGACCACGCGCCAGTTCGTGATCGCCTTCTTGCCCACCTTCACCTTGGTGGTGAACTGCTTGCGCTGGCGCGGATCGCGACCGATCAGCGTCTCGATGCGCCCCTCGTTGCGCGACGGCCGCCCCGCCACCAGCGCCTCGTACACGCGCTTGATCTTGTGCTGCTTGAACGCCGCGCCCAGCGTATTCATCGTCGCGTCGTCCTTGGCGATAACCAGCAATCCCGACGTGTCCTTGTCGATCCGGTGGACAATGCCCGGCCGCAACTCGCCGTCGATGCCGCGCAGATCGCGGCAATGAGCCAGCAATGCGTTGACCAGGGTGCCCGCCTCGTGACCGGGGGCCGGATGGACCACCAACCCGGCGGGCTTGTCGACGACCAACAACCAGCGATCCTCATGCACCACCGTCAGGGGAATGGCCTCCGCCTCCGTCTCGACGGAAACAGGTGCCGGCGGCGACCACACCACGACGTCGCCCGCGCGCACCTTGCGCGATGGTGACGCCACGCTACCGTTGACGGTCACCGCACCTTCCGACACATGCCGGGCAAGCTGCGAGCGCGACACGTCCTCAACATGGCCGACCAGAAACACATCAAGGCGCTGGCCCTGCTCGGCCTGGCGCGCGACCAGCGTGCGCGGCGCGTCCTTCGTCGTCGCTACCAAATCTTCGACTTGACGTGGCCCTTGGACTTCAGCATCACGTCCACCAGGGCCCGCTCGTACAGGCCAAGTTTGAAAATCTCCGGCGTGACACGCGACTGATACAGCTGCCGACCCTCGTCGATCTCGGTCTTGACCGTCGCGAACAGCGTGTCGTTCTGGACGCCCTCGACAATCTTGGCCTCGTTGTACAGGGTCACGTCAGAAGCGATGGCGCGCGCCAACTGACGGGCACGTTCCGGCTTGTCGATGATGGGCGGCATACCACCAAGGTAAACCCGATGGGCCCGGGCGGCAAATGCCACCGGAGTGCGCTAAGCTCCGGCCCATGCGGGGCCTCGGACAAAGTCCTCGGCAGGCTTCAGGCCGCAGGCTGCAGGCTGCAGGCTGCAGGAAAACGCGCCTCTACTTGCAGCGGGGCTTGTCTGTGTATGTATTTTGATGCATTATGCATACATGGCGAACGCGGCTGCCGTCACTGTCAGAATTCCGGCTGAGCTAAAACGCAGGCTCTGTCTTCGCGCGCACCAGGAGCACCGGTCTCTTTCTTCGGAGATCACCGCCGTGCTCGAACGCAGTGTTGCGCAGGAGCCTGTGCGAGGTTCCTCCGGACACCTCCTCGGCCTGTACCGGGGCAGGATGATTCCAAGCGAGGAGGACTTCGTCGAGGTGCGTGCATTGCTTTGGAGCGGGCTTAGTAAGCGAAAGGCCCGGCGTGGCACGTAGCTACGTTCTGGACACGCACACATGCGTTTTTATGCTGGCAGCACCTGAGAAGCTCGGATCTGGCGCGCGTGCGGCGCTGCGCCGGGTGGAGGCCGGTCGGGAGGAGGCATGGCTGGCGGCTGCCGTCGTCGCGGAAGTGCTTTTACTTCGCGGGCTCGGGCGCGTTGGTGTGGGTCTTCCCGAGATCCGCCGTGCGATGGAATCCGCTCCGTCGCTGCACTTTGCTCCTCTCGATCTAGATCAGCTCGACCAGTTCTCGTCGTTGGGGTCGATCTCCGATCCGTTCGATCGGCTCATCGTGAGCGCGGCACGAAGTAAGGACGCGATCCTTATCACCCGCGACGCGACCATTGCCGAGGGCGGCCTGGTCGAGACACTGTGGTAGGCGCACGACGAGCATCGCGCCGTCGACTTTTGGGAGCGCCGGACGGCCGCCCGGACGGCGGCAGCGTGATCTCGGCTCACAATCCTGACGTGCGCCACCGGGGTGCGCTAAGCTCCGGCCCATGCGCCAATTCACCTGCCCAGGGTTCGCCGTCATCTTGTTGTCCGGCTTGAGCGCCACTTTCGCCCACGCATCCGGTAGCCAAGAATATGAAGTTACTGCCTCTGGAGCCAAGGCCGGGGTTGGTGCCAGGGGTGCCGCTGGCCTGGCCATCGCGGGCAAGAACGGCTGGCACCTGAATGAAGAGGCCCCGCTGACGGTCAAGTTGCTGCCGCCAACTGGCATGTCGGTCGACAAGCCAAAGCTCGGGCGCGCGGACGCGGCAGAGGCCAGCAAGGACAAGGCGCGGTTCGCCATTGGATTCACCGCGACCACCGCAGGGAAAGCCGCCATCGACGCCGAGTGCAGCTTCGTGATCTGCCAGGAATCGGCGTGCAAGCCGATCAAAGAGAAGGTGTCGGTCCCGGTCGAGATCACCGCCCTCGCGGCCGCACCTGCGCCGTCCCCGGCGAAAAAGCTCAGACCGAAAAAGCACTGACCACGCGCCGCACCCGGTTGGCGATCGCGCGATCGACGGCCCCGACGGCCACCACGTTGAGGCGCCGCGGCTGGAAAATCCGCCGGGCCACCTTCTGAATGGCATCGGCCGTGACCCGTTGGGTCCGCCGCAAGAGTTGCTCGTGCGTGTACGGGCGAAAAAACAGCTCGGCACCGCCAAACCACGCCGCCAGCGAGGGCACGTCATCGAAGCTCGCCTGCAAATCACCCTCGTAGCGCCGCTTGGCGCGCGCCAGCGCCACCTCCGTCACCGGCGCGCGCCGGAACCCGTCCACGATCTTCAGAATCTCCTCGACCAGCGTCGGCAACTTGGCCGGCGCGCACGCGGTGTCGATCTCGACCAGCCCGGTGTCCCACAGCGATTCAATCGATGCGCCGACGTTGTACGCGAGGCCCTTCTGGTCGCAGATTCGGTAGTGCAAGGGCGTCGACATGCCATCGTCGATGAGGCGCAAAAGCAGACTCAGCGCCGGGCTTGCGCGATCCGATTCCGGCAGCGCATGAAAAAGGACGTGCGCCTGGATCTGCGCCGAGTCGTTCCAGATCGCGCGAACATTCGGCCCCAGCGCGGGACGGCTGGCCCGGCGGGGCAACATGCGCGCGCCGGAAGGCAGCGCTGAAAATGCCCGCGCCGCGACCGTCCGGACATGACGCGGATCAACCTTTCCCGCCACGCACAGGGCCATGTTGCGCGCGCCGTAAAAGCGCCGAAAATGGCGCGCGATGTCTGCCTGTTTGTAGCGTCGCAGGTTGCGGGCCGGGCCGATGATGGAATATCCCAGTGCGTGATCGGGCCAAACCTCGGCGCGCGACCGATCGCTGAGGTTGACGTTGCGCCCCCGCTCGTCGAGATCCTCGAGTAACTCCTCCAAGATGATTGACCGTTCAAGATCGATGTCGCTGAATGTCGGGTGCGTGAACAGATCGCCAAGAATCTGCAGCGCGTGGTCGATCTGCTGCGGCGGCAACGACACCTGAAACAACGAGTAGTCGCGGCCGGTTTCGGCGTACAGGGTCCCGCCCCGCTCCTCGATGGCCAGGTTGAGCGCGAGCGAGCTTGGATGGGCCTTGCAGCCACGGAAGAGCATGTGCTCGACGAAGTGAGACAGCCCATTGGTGGATGGCGTCTCGTAACGTGAGCCAGCGCGCACGAACAACGCCACCGTCGCCGTGTGCAGGTGTGGCGTGTCGACCGTCGCCACGGCAAGGCCGTTCGGCAGGCGGCTCTTGTGGACACGGTATGGGACGACGGCGGGCACGGGTCGGCGATTGTACTCGCCCCGCTGCGCAGCGCCATGTTCAGGCGCGCAAGATCGCGGGCGTGCGCGGGCGTGCGCGGGCGTGCGCGGAGAACTCTAGCACTCCTCAGGAGGCTCTTGCCGATGAGAAAGACGTGATAGAATCCCGGCCCTGCTGACCTAAACAGGGGGGTTGTCCATGTCACGCATTCTCGACCAACAGCTAGCGCGCTGGCGCGTGTTTGCTGCGGCTTCACTACTACTGGCGCTTGCCGCGCTCTTGCCCCGCGCCGCGCAGGCACAGGGTGGCGTGACCGGCAGCATCGTGGGCTACGTCTTCGACCAGGCGGGCCAGCCGCTCAAGGGCATCAAGATCGTCGCGAAATCCGCCACTCAAATCGGCGGTGCCAAATCCACCTACACGAACGACGAGGGGTTTTTCCGGTTCGTTGGCCTTTTGCCGGGCGACTTTCAGGTCACGGCTTCGGCCAAGAATTTGAAGACGGTGGAACAGAAGGGCATCACCGTTGGCGTTGGTGCCTCGGCCGAACTAAACCTGATCATGGAGGTCGAGACCGGCGAACAGCAAGTGATAACAGTCATCGAGAAGGCGCCCATCATCAGCACCACCACCGCCACTGTCAAAGAAGTCTACGACGCCGAATTTCTGGATAACTTGCCGCTCGACAACCGGTCATACGAGGGCATCGTGGGCAACAATACGCCCGGTGCCGTCAGCCAGACCGGTGGTCTCCAGATCCCACGCATCCGTGGCGGCTCGCAAACCCAGAGCGCGTTTTTGGTCGACGGCTTTTTCATCAACGGCCAAAGAATCACGACCCGCGCGCTGGCGGCGTTCGAGGTGTCCACGGCAGGTGCCGGTGCCGAGGCCGGAGCGTGGTCGGGCGGCGTGACGAACATGGTCACGAAAGCCGGTTCGAACAAGTTCGAGTTCGACATCAACGGCAGCGCAGAAGCCAACTCGATGCGCTTCTTCCTTGATCCTGCGATCGACACCACGGCGGGCAACTGGAGTTACATCATCAACCCCAGCTTCGCCGGTCCCATCATCAAGGATCGGCTCTGGTACTACGTCAACATCGAGTCAAACATCAGCCGAAGGTCCGCGACCCCGGACGTCCAGGGCATCTTCCCCACCAATCCCCCGCAGAGCTACTTGAATGGCCGCGGGTCGATCAAATTGACCTGGCAGGTCACGTCGCGCAACAAGCTCCAATCGTTCACCCAGCTCAACCGGCATTTTAACCGCAACATCTTGAACACGGGCGCAGACCGCGACGCCCTGTCACGCGAGGATTACCAGGATTACTTTACCGGATTCATCTGGGAATCGACGCTCACCGACAGCTTGTTGTTTCGATCACAAATCGGATTCCAGCGCTTCTGGGAGGAAAACTTGCCCGTCATTTGCGAGCGGTCAAAGGAAACCTGCGATCACATCCCTTCGGTGGTGCAGACGTTTCCCAGAAATTACCGCTTCGACAATCACAACCTGCACCAGCAGCGCATTCGTAAATCGGTCGAATTCATCAACAAGCTGGAGTGGTTTGGCAACACCAGGGCATTCGGTGACCACAACGTCAAGCTCCAGAACACCTACTACATTGAGACCAACGAGATCGCGGATTCCCGCCCCGGAGACGCCGTGCTTCAGTACAACGGCCTGGCCCCTGATCGGTACACCTGGTACTACTCCAACGATCCTCGGGATGAACCGGCCCGCTACGGGTACCTGATTCGTGGCAGCACCGGCATTCGCAACACCGCGATGATCCAGGACTCGATGCGGCTAACGCGGCATTTCACGCTGACGCCCGGGCTCAACTGGATCTACGGCAACGGCTACGACAACCGCGGTGGTGAAGTCATCAAGACGAGCGCCTTCGCGCCCAGCGTGGTGGTCGCCTGGGACGCGACCCACGACGGTCGCACCGTGTTGCGCAGCAGCTTTTCCAGCATGATCGACATGGACGTGGTGTCACTTTCGCGCCACAAGCTGGGTAGCCAGGTGAGCAAGGTTTGCCAGTGGAACACGGCCAGGGACGCCAACGAATTCGCCAACAACCGCGACAAGCCTGAGGACTACTTCGACCAGGGTTGCGCCTTTGCCGGTGGCGGATCAACCAACACCATCGGCCTGCCATGCGGGCCATCGGGCATCGACGCCTTTGGCCGCAACTGCCAGACCGCGCTGAAGATGCCCCGAACCTGGGAGTACACCGCAGGGGCAGGGCGTGAAATCATTCAGGGTGTCGGGGTCGACGCCGACTTCGTGTATCGGCAGTTCACCAACCAGTTTGAAACTGTCGAGACCAACCTCATCTGGAACCGCGCCGGCAGCGCGCTTGACCCCACCGGCGGCTCCCGCAACGGCCGCATCGAAATGATTTCAGATCTTGAAACCCCAGCCGAGGCCCGCCGCCGCTACACCGGAATCACCACCTCGATCCGCAAGCGGGAAGGCGCTCTCAACATGACGGCGGCCTACACTTGGTCCAAGATCACCGGCTCCGTGCTTGACACGACCAACAACGAATACGGCAACATCTATCCGCGCGACGTCTACTTGCTAGACGCCCCCCTGCTTGACGATACCCGGCACACCATCCGCGCCCAGGCCACCTATCGGGTGAACCGCTGGCTGTCGGGGGGATTGATCTGGCGCTACGTTTCCGGTTCTCCATACCGACGATTGTTCCGCAACGACCAGACCGGCGCCTTCGAAAATTTGCAGGCCAGCCGCGGAACCAACCCGGGGGCGAACATCAACGACCCCACCGATGACCGGCCCATCCGTCTCCCGGACCAGACGATCTTGAACCTCCAAGTTCGCGTGAATCTGAAGCCCGTCACTGGCGTCAATGTCGAGGGTTTCGTCGACGTGCTGAACACACTGGCCCTGCGCACAGTCACCGCCGTGCAGGAGCAGGACGGTCCGCTGTGGGGCACCCCGACGTCGTACCTCGCCCCTTTTCGCCTGCGCCTCGGCGTGCGCTACAGGTACTGAGTGCGCCGCAACGCCGACCCGATGATCCCGCGGGCCGACATTCAACTGGTCATCAACGCGGATGACTTCGGCTCGACGTCCGAGATTTCGGCGGGCATCTTGCGCGCCCACCGGGAAGGCGTGGTCACGAGCACGTCGGTGATCGGCAACGTCGCCGATCCTGGCAAAATGCGCGCGGTGCTCGCAGGCGCGCCGAAGCTGGGCGTTGGCGCGCACCTGACGCTGGTCGGTGGGCGACCGGTGACGCCAGCCGAAAAAATTCCGTCCCTGCTCGGTCCCACGCAACGATTCTCCAACTCGCCGATTGACGTCCTGGCAACGTGGGCAAAAGGACTGCTCATGCGCGACCAGGTCGAGCGCGAGTTCGACGCCCAGGTGACGCGGCTGCTCGACGCGGGCTGCAAGCTCGACCACCTCGACACGCACCAAAACCTCGGCTTTCTGCCGCCAATCGGTCTTGCTCTCGAGGCGGTGGCGCGACGACACGGCATTGCTGGCATCCGCTCCGCGGTCGAATCGCCGAACCTCTCCTGGTTCACGTCGGCCGGCCGGGGTGCCGTCGCCGCCGCGCTGGCAGGACTCTCCTGGTTCACCCGGCGGCAACTCGGTGCCCTCCGCCACGGCCCGCGCACCTGGGGTTACGTCGAATGCGGGCGCCTCGATGAGATTCGCATCCTTGAAATTCTCGGTCGCCTTGGCCCGGGCGCGCACGAGCTCATTTGCCATCCTGGCGAGCAAGACGACCGTCACCAGCGCCGCGGCGAGCTGGCCGCGTTGACGTCGCCGCGAATCAAGGACGCCATCGCGGCTCGGGGCATCGAACTCGTCCGGTGGGCGGATCTGTTCTAAACTGCGGGTCGCCCGATGGAGTCCCCCGCGACCACTCAGGACTACTACGATCGTTTCTCGGAAAACTACGAGCGGGAGCGGCACCACGGCTACCACCGCCTGATCGACGATCTTGAGATCGACCTCGTCCGCCGCCACGGCACCGGTCGCCACCTCTTCGAGGCCGGCTGCGGCACCGGCTTGCTGCTGCGCGAGGCGGCCAGTTTCGCGCGCACGGCCACTGGCCTGGATCTGTCGCGCGGCATGCTGGGCAGCGCCCGGCGGCGCAACCTGCGCGTGGTGCAGGGATCCGTCACCGACATTCCCCTGCCCGACGCTTGCATGGATGTCGTGTACAGCATGAAGGTGCTGCCGCACGTGCCGCTGATCGAACGCGCGCTGGCCGAGTTCGCCCGGATAGTTCGCCCGGGGGGGACGCTTCTGCTTGAGTTCTACAATCCCCTGTCGTTGCGCTACCTGGCGAAGCGCCTGACCGGCCCCGCCGCCATCGCGGTCGGCACGACGGACCGCGACGTGTTCACCCGGTATGACACGGTGACGCAGGCAAAGTCATACCTGCCCGCAGGCGTCACGCTTGAATCGGTGCGCGGTGTGCGCATCCTGACGCCGACGTCGCTCGTGTATCGCGTGCCGGCCCTCGGTCGGCTGTTTTCGCGTGGCGAGCGACTCGCGGCCGACATCCCGGGGCTGCGCAACCTCGGCGGTTTCCTGATTCTGGTCGCACGCAAGGCGGGGTAACGCGTGGCGATGGAGCCCCTCACCGGCAGCATCCTGGTCGTCGATGACGAGCGATCGATGCGCGAATTCCTCGGCATCTACCTGCGCCGCACCGGGCACCGCGTCGACACCGTGGCAAGCGGCGAAGAGGCCCGCAAGGCCCTGGCGATCCGCGATTTCGACGTCGTGATCACCGATCTGCGCATGCCCGAGGTTGGTGGGCTCGACGTGCTGGCGGCGGCCAAGCGGCTGCGCCCCAAAACCGAGGTCATCGTCGTCACGGCCTTCGCGACGCCTGACACCGCCATCGCGGCGATGAAGTCGGGCGCGTACGACTACCTGACCAAGCCGTTCAAACTTGAAGAGGTCGGGCTGGTGGTCGAGCGCGCTTTAGAGCGGCGCGTTTTGCACCGGCAGAACGTCACGCTGCGCGACGAGATCAAGGGCCGCTACAAGCTCGACCGCCTGCTCGGCAAATCGCCACCGATGCAGCGGGTGTTCGAGATGATCCGCAAGATCGGCCCCGCGCGCACCAGCGTGCTGCTGGTGGGCGAGTCAGGCACCGGCAAGGAACTGGCGGCGCGAGCGCTGCACGAGATGTCGCCACGGGTCGACAAGCCGTTCGTCGCCGTGAACTGCGGTGCCATTCCCGACACGCTGATCGAGTCGGAGCTGTTCGGCCACGTCAAGGGCTCGTTCACCGGCGCCACCGCCGACAAGCAAGGACTCTTCGAAGCGGCACACGGTGGAACGCTGCTCCTCGACGAGATCGCGGAGCTGCCCGCCCCGATGCAGGTCAAGCTGTTGCGCGCGTTGCAGGAGCGCAAGATCAAGCCCGTGGGCAGCGTCGCCGAGCGCGAGGTCGACGTTCGCGTGGTCGCCGCGACCAACCGGGATCTCGACATTGAAGTAGAAAAAGGCACGTTTCGCCAGGATCTGTTCTACCGCTTGAACGTCATTCAGATTCGCCTGCCCGCGCTGCGTGAACGCAAGGACGACATCCCGCTCCTGGTGGAACACTTCGTGCGGAAATTCTCCGCCGAGCATGATCGCGTGATCAACGGCGTCGACCCCGATGCACTCGCTGCCCTCATGGCGTGGCACTTTCCGGGAAACGTTCGCGAGCTCGAGAACCTCATCGAGCGCGCGGTCACCCTCGCACCCGGCGACCGCATTTCCGCGGAAACCTTCCCCACCCTGCGCGCGTCGCCGCCGACGCTCGCAGATGTGCGCACCGCACCGAACTTGCCCGAGGAGGGATTGGAACTCGAAAAAGTGGTCGAGGATTTCGAGCGCGCGCTCATCATCAAGGCGCTGGAGCGCACGCGGGGCAACCGCACGGAAGCCGCGCGCGTTCTGGGGGTATCGTTTCGCTCCTTGCGCTACCGACTTTCCAAGCTTGGCATTTCTGGTGCCGAGGGAGAAACCCCGCCACCGGAGGTAAAGTGACGGCCATGCAATGACGCCCGGCGTTTCGACGAGGCCTCCGTTGCCGAGTGCTGGGTCTTCCCTTCGCCCAGGGGTGATCGTCGGCGCAATGCTTCTGGCCACTGCCCTCGGCTTTGTTGCCCTGGGACAGTCGCTGGCTTTGCGCGCCACCTGGCCAGTCGAGGCCGACCTTGCCTACCTGCCGCCCTCGGCGATGTTGCGACGCCTCGCCCTCGGTCACACCGAACTCGCGGCCGATCTGATCGCTGCCCGCGCCAACGTGTACTACGGATCTCAACTCGTCAGCAAGGCACCCTTGCGACACCTTGAGCGTTTCTACCAGACGATCGCCGACCTTGATCCCAGGTTCCACCGCATCTACCTGAGCGGTTCGACGTTGTTCGTCTACAACGGCCGACCCATCAACGTCGACGGAATCCTCGCAGCCAATCGATTGCTGATGCGCGGAATCGCCATCTTCCCGACAGATTCTGAACTGGTCCTTCAGCTCGGATTCAATGAGTTTCATGAACTGCCGCAAATCGCCGGAGAGAAAGATCCCCGAGTGCCCGTCTGGCGCCAGCACGGAATTGAGATGCTCCGGCAGGCGGCCCAGTTCGACGATATTCCGCCGTGGCTGCCCAACCTGGTGGCGCGATTGCTGACCAAGCACGGAACGACCGACCTGGCGATCCGGCACCTCGAACAGTCCTACGCCGCAACATCGAACGCACAGACGCGCGAACAAATCCGCCTCAAGCTGACCGAGTTGCGCGCCAGCACACGCGGCGATCAAATGCTAGAAGGCCAGAAAGCCTATGAAGAGCTCCTGAGCAAAGGTTACCCCTACGCGCCGGAGTCCATGACCATCATCACGGGGCCAAAGCGAAAGCCTGGCATCAACCTCGACGCATTGTTGCGCTGATGCCCATCGCGTTTCGTTTGCCCGCACCCGGCCGTCTGCAGCCCAACAACGAGCGCGATCCCCTGCCCTACTACTACCGCCCCGCCACGGGATGGCTGTACCGGCATCGCTTGCAGATTGGGCTCGATCTGCTCCGGTCGACGGCGGGCCGCGTGCTGGAGGTTGGGGTCGGCAGCGGCATTCTGGTTCCCACCTTGACGGCCCATTTTCGCGAGTATCTTGGAACCGACCTCGAACTCGCGCCCGGCCTTGCCACCCTGGTGGAGGCAGGCTGCAACGCGACGTTCGAATCGGCCGACCTTCTCGATCCGGACGGGCTGCCCGACAGCGCATTCGACAGCATCGTCTGCTTTTCTGTCCTGGAGCACATTGCCGACGCCGACGGGGCCGCGGCAGGTCTTGCCCGCGCATTGCGCCCCGGTGGTACGTTGATCGTGGGGTATCCGATGGTCAACCCCTGGATGACCCAGACGTTCCGCGCCATCGGGTACGCCGCCATCGATGACGACCACGTCAGCCCGCCCGTGCGCATCGCGGCGGCGCTGGCTCGGTGCCTGCGGCCGGTGGCACGACGGGCCTTCCCACCCCTGGCACCGCCAGCGCTTGCCCTTTACCAATGCACGTCGTGGACAAAATGACGGTGCCTGCGTTTTGGCGCGCAACCATTGCGTGGATGTGCCGACAACAGTCGCATCATGCCACCCCGCACGTCGCCGTCAGCGCTGCAAGCCATTCTGGGTAACGCCCCCGCTCTGCGCGCCGTCGTTCACCGGGCCACCCTGGTGGCACCAACGCAAACGCCCGTCCTCGTCACCGGTGAAAGTGGCACCGGCAAGGAGTTGCTCGCGCGGGCGCTGCATCAGCTCGGACCGAGCCCGCAGGGACCACTGGTCACCGTCAACTGCGGCGCTCTGCCGCGTGAACTATGCGACAGCGAGCTGTTCGGCCACGAGCGCGGGGCCTTCACGGGTGCAGCGGCCAGCCGCAAAGGCTGGTTCGAGGAAGCTTCTGGCGGCACCCTGGTCCTCGACGAGATCGGTGAACTGCCCACTGACTTGCAGCCAAGGCTTCTGAGGGTGCTTGAAACTGGACGAATCCGGCGGGTTGGAGGCCATGGTGAACATCCGGTCAACGTGCGGATCGTGGCCTCGACGTTGCGCGATCTGCGCCAGGACATCGCGTCTTCCCGATTCCGCCTCGATCTGTTTCACCGGCTGGCCGGTTTCGAGCTGGTGATTCCGCCGCTGCGCGACCGGCGGGACGACATCGCCGACCTGGCACAGCACTTTCTGACGGAGTTCGAACCTGAGCTTGGCGCGCGCTCGCTCACCCACGGCGCGATGGCCGCGCTCGTCGCGCACGACTGGCCTGGCAATGTGCGCGAATTGCGCAACGTCATTCGTCGCGCGGCGATCATGAGCGGCGGGCAGATCGATGCTGCGGCGCTGGGCCTCGACGCCAGCATGCCGTGCGGGGTGCGAATGGCCACCGCAGCCGCCGACGGCATCGATACCAGGCACGAACCCATCAGCGCCAGCGATGATCGCCGCGCCATGGCCAAAGCTCCGTTGGTTGTCGCGCCAGGCGATCTGCTTCCCCTCGCGGGCAAGACCTTCGCTCAGATCGAAAGCGATGTGTTTCTGTGGGCATTGCGCCAGCACGCCGGCAGCCGTCGCCGCGCCGCCCGCGCGCTCGGTGTTTGCCGATCGACCTTCTGCGATCGATTGCGCCGCCATTTCGATGCTGCCCGCGGCGAGAGCCTCTCATGAAAGACCCACGCCCGGACCCTGCTATTCTGCCTCGAGCATCGGGAGCGGGTCCACGACCGCGGTCGGCGACGGTATTGGTACTTGCGTCGGCGTGCCGGTCGCAGCGGTCGGCGGTGCCTCGTTCGTGAGCGTGAGTGGCGTGGGATTCTCCACGGTGGGCTCGGCCACGTACTGCGGCAAACTTGGCCTCGGAT
>CAYSKR010000011.1:0-5024 GCA_964431675.1 uncultured Myxococcales bacterium | reverse complement strand
GAATGGTCTGCGCTTTGCCCTCGGCCTTGCCCTCGGCCCTGACCTCGGCCCTGACCTCGGCCCTGACCTCGGCCCTGACCTCGGCCCTTGCTTTTGCCGTGACTCTGGCAAGTTCGGGTTGCACAACCTCGGCCATCCACTTGCGCATGGGGTAGCTCTGAAATTTGTATTTGCTCATGTCCATGGCTCGAAGGCTCCTCTGCATTGCACCTGGCAAGGCGTTGATGACGAGATCAAAATATAGCATTGCTCACGCCGGATCGTCCTGCGCGACGGAACCGGCGACGGCCCTGGCAACGCGCCTGCCGTCTTGTGGCGAGTACTTTGCCCCGTGCGCCATCGCCGAGAGGACGGCAACCTCCGGATTCGCCGCAGCCTCGCGGGCCGACGTCACCCACGGCACGTGCGCGGGACCTACCGCCGGAGCCGCGCGTACAGGGCCGCGCGGACGTCCGGCACCCAACAACTCAACCCGCCCAGACACGGCCCCGTAGGAGGCGGGGCTATTTGTAGCGCTTCGACGACTGCCCAAAAACCTGCCGACCACCAGCACGCCAGCGTGCATGGTCCCCTGCGCCCGGCGCACCAAAGCGGAGACTGACCGCACTGCGCCGGGTCTCGCGTCCCGCAAGGTGCGGAACTCCTGAACGCGAACACCAGCGGTTCGGGGTTCACGCGCACTATGTTACCGTCATCCGCATGCCGGTCAGTGGATTGGATTTGACGAAGTTCTCCGTGTTGGTCGTGGACGACGAGCAGGACAACCTGGACGCGTTTCGATTCAATTTCGGCAAGGCGTTCACCTTGCACCTGGCATCGAGCGCCGACGATGCGCTCGCCCTGGCGCAAAAGCATGACTTCGCCGTGGTGGTCACCGATCAGCGGATGCCACGCAAGACGGGCCTGGAGTTGTTGCGGGACTTGCACGCGCTGCGCCCCGACGCGGTGGGCATCATCGTCACCGCGTACACCGACGTCGATGTCCTGATCGAATCCATCAACCTCGGGCGCATTTACCGTTACGTGACCAAGCCGTGGGATTCGAAAGAGCTGCGCGGCATCCTGGTGCAAGCGATCGAGCGTTTTGCGCTCGGGCGTGAAAACCGGCGCCTCGGCGAGCAGCTTTCGGAGTACGTCGGCGTGCTGGCGCGCGACGCGCATGGGGACTTCAACTTTGGCGCGATCGTTGGTGAATCGTCGGCGTTGCGCGAGGTGCTCACCAAGGTGGAGCAGGTTTCCCCGACCGCATCGACCGTGCTGCTGCGCGGCGAGACCGGCACCGGGAAAGAGATGGTGGCGCGCGCCATCCACATCAATAGCCCGCGGGAAAAGCAGCCTTTCGTTCGCGTCAACTGCGCCGCGCTGGCGTCGGGGGTGCTTGAATCAGAGCTTTTCGGGCACGAAAAGGGTGCCTTCACCGGCGCGGTCGGTCGGCGGCCTGGCCGCTTCGAACTGGCGGACCGGGGCACGCTGTTTCTCGACGAGGTGGGAGACTTGCCGCTCGACATTCAGGTCAAGCTGTTGCGCGTCTTGCAAGAGCGCGAGTTCGAGCGGGTCGGCGGCAACGAGACGATCACCGTCGACGTGCGCGTGATCTCCGCGACGCACCGCGATCTCGAAGCGCTGATCGGCGAGGGTAAATTTCGCGCGGATCTTTACTATCGGCTGAACGTGTTCCCAATTTTTTTGCCGCCGCTGCGCGAACGGCCGGGGGACATCGCGCCCCTGTGCGAACACTTCGTGCAGAAATTCGCGCAGAAGGCGGGGAAGATCGTGCGGGGTGCGGATCCCGGGGCACTAGGTGAGCTTGCGGCGTACCCGTGGCCGGGCAATGTGCGCGAGCTTGAGAACGTGATCGAACGCGCGATGATTCTCGCCAAGGGCCAGGTGCTGACGGTCGGTGACCTGGATTTCGGCCGACGTCAGCCGGGCGCACCAGTTGCGATGGTGGCAGCGCCGGGCTCGGGCCCGCAGGTTGCGGGCGACGGTGGCCGCTCGCTGTCGCGACGCCTGTCCGAGCAAGAGCGGCAGGAGATCGTCGTCGCGGTCGAAGGTTCTGCGGGCAACATCGCGCATGCTGCACGCGCCCTGGGCATCAATCGATCGACGCTGTACTACCGGATGCGCAAGCACGGCCTTGAACATCTGTTGCCGATGCGCGACGAGCCGCCAGCCGAGCCCACACCCGAGCCGGGATCGGCGTAGGATCGCCCCATGGCCAAGTTTCTGTTTGTCATGGATCCGCTGGCGCGAATTCAGATCGTCGGCGACACCACGTTCGCGTTGATGCATGAGTCGCAGACGCGCGGACACGAGATCTGGTTTTGCGAGCCGCGCCATCTGGCGCTGGAACACGATCGCGCGCTGTCGGCGGCCTGGCCGGTCACGGTGCGCCGCACCGTCGGCGACCACCACTTGCTCGGCCCGCAGGCCACCGCGCCACTTGACGGATTCGACGTCGTTTTCATGCGCAAGGATCCGCCGTTCGACATGGACTACTTTTTCGCCACGCTGATCCTTGAACGGGCGCGCGGCAAGACGCTGCTCATCAACGATCCGCGCGGCCTGCGCGAGGCGAACGAAAAACTGGCGGTGCTAAACTTCCCCAGGCTGACACCGCCGATGATCGTCACGCGTGAGAGCACGCGCCTGCGCAGTTTTCTGGTGGAGCACGGTGGCGAGATGGTGGTCAAACCGCTCGACGCTTCCGGCGGCTTTGGCGTCTTCCACGTCCGCCACGGCGATCCCAACACCGGGTCGATTCTTGAACAGGCGACGAACCTTGGCCGACGCTGGACGGTGGCGCAAAAGTACCTGCCCGAGGTGCGGCAGGGCGACAAACGCATCCTGCTGGTCGACGGCGAACCCCTGTGCGCGGTGCTGCGCGTGCCCGCGCCCGACGACGCCCGCGGCAACCTGCACGTCGGTGCCAAGCCGCACGCCGCGAAACTCGACGACCGCGACCGCGCCATCATCGACGCGCTCGCCCCGCACCTGCGCAGCCAGGGATTCTTCTTCGTCGGCCTCGACGTGATCGGCGGTTTCCTGACCGAGATCAACGTCACCAGCCCGACCGGCATCCTTGAGGCGAACCTCCTCGACAACGCCCACTACGAGACCGATGTCCTGGTGAAGCTGGAAAAGAAGCTGTAGACGACAGGCTCGCCTTACCGGCCGCTGCAGAGGGACAGAAACGACGCGCAGACATCGCTCGAGCCGAACAGCGCGGCGGCGGCGGCCAGCGTGCCCGCGATGGCACCGCCGTACATGGCCAGCGCCACGACCATCTTGATTGGCTTGAGGCCCAGATCGATGAGCGTGAAGCGCAGCCGGTGCGCGGCGTGAAAGAACGACAGCGCCGCGACGGCGAAGACGGCCCCACGTCCGATGATGTTCCCGAGCGCCATGTCGAGCGTTTCCTCGGACAGCACGCCGAGGGGGAGCAGCACGCCGGTGATGATCACCAGCGCGGGGATCAACATCGCGTCGATCATCATTCCAGCCGAGAACGGCAGCCACCACAATGGTTCGCTGGAGCGCGCCATGATCAGACCAGCCACGCGGCGAAGAAGAGCACCAGCGACAGGGCGACCCAGGCGGCGTAGTGGCCAAGCTGGATGACTTCTTCGGGAACTTTTTCTTCACCGATGCGGAACACCAGTGCTCGTGGCGTCAGGTTGAAAAACGTAACCGTGTGGAACAGCGCAAACGCGAGAACAATCAAGTGCAGCACGACGCTCATGGGGCTGCGCAGCGCCACGACCATGGCATGCACGCCGCCGACGTTTTTCGCCGCGCACGCGAGCACCACCAGAAAGACCGCGTAGGCCGCGATGAACGCGCTGGTCAGCTCGCGCACCATGAACTTGGTGTACGCGGGACGCTTCAACCACCACGACCATGGCATGGGCCTCACGTACGGCGTGGGTCTGGGTCTTTCCTTGTGGGCTGGGGTGACGGTTGCCACGTGGCCTCCTCTACGGCTTGTCGGGTGCCTTGGTCTTGTCGCTGCTTTTGCCCTGCGCCTTGCCGCTCCAGGGCATCAGGATCTGCTTCCACCAGTCTTGCGTCGCGGAGAGCTTGGCCTGCTGGATCGCGCCCGCCGGGTCGACGTGCTTCGGGCACACCTCGGTGCATTCACCGACCAGGGTGCATTCCCAGATCCCCTCGTTGCTGAACACCACGCTTGCGCGCTCTTCGCGGCCGCCGTCGCGCGAGTCGAGGTTGTAGCGTTGCGCCAGCGCGATCGCCGCCGGGCCGAGAAACTTGGGTTCCAGCCCATAGACCGGGCACGCGGCGTAACACAGCATGCAGTTGATGCACATGGTGAACTGCTTGTACGACGCAAGCTGTTCGGGGCTCTGCCGATACTCGCCCTGGTCGATGGTGCGCGGCTCCTTGGGGATGGTCCACGCCTTGACCTCGTCCAGCTTGTGCAGGAAGTCCTCGAAGTTGACCACCAGATCGCGGATGACCGGGAAGTTCGCCAGCGGCTCGACCCGGATGACGGCCGGGTGAAAGTCGCGCAGAAACGCGTTGCAGGTCAGCTTCGGCGTGCCGTTGACCATCATGCCGCAGCTACCGCACACGCCCATGCGGCACGACCAGCGGTGGGTCAACGTGCCGTCGATGTGATCCTTGATGTAGTTGAGCGCGTCGAGCACGACCCAGTCCTTGTTGAACGGCACCTGGTACGTCTGGAAGCGCGGCTTGGTGTCGGTGTCGGGGTGAAAGCGAAACACCTCGATGGTGCAAGTCTCTTCATTTGCCATAGACGCGCTCCGCGGGTGCCCACTTGGTGATGCTGACGTTGCTGTAGTCGATGCGCGGCGCGCCTTCCGTCCGGTACGCCAGCGAGTGTTTCAGGAAAGTCGAGTCGTCGCGCTTCGGGAAGTCGGTGCGCTGGTGCGAGCCGCGCGATTCGGTGCGGGTCAGCGCGCTGTGCGCGATCGTTTCGGCCACTTCGAGCATGAACTCCAATTCCAGCGCCGAGGTCAGTTCCGTGTTGAAGCACAGACTGTGGT
>CAYSKR010000010.1:0-9507 GCA_964431675.1 uncultured Myxococcales bacterium | reverse complement strand
CACCCACCCACCGCTGCGGCTATCGCTCATGGAGCGAGTTGCTCAAACGCAGCTTCGCCACCGACCATGTTCACCGGCTTCGGGGGGCGAAAACCACCTGCCTACACCGGGACGCATTCCGCCCGCACCCTTCCGACCCGGCGAAAATGGCCTTTGTTTCGCTTACGGGCACGCCATCACCGCGCACAAGATCCTGAACTACCAACCCGATCTCGCGCTCGCCACGGGGCTCACCTACGACGGCAAAAATCCGTGGACCGCCGCCGCGTGCGGCCCTCAGTATCCGCTGGCGCAATCGGATCTGTCTGCGGCCCAAGACACCAGGCTGGTCGACAAGACGATGGGTCAAAAGACGTGGGACATCACCACCATGGTGCAGGAATGGTTGGCGAACCCCAACACCAATTTCGGAGTGGCGCTCAACTCGGATGCTTCGAAGCTGGCCGGGCGTCACCGCTTCTTTGCGAGTCTCGAGGATCCCAATCCCGCCTTGCGCCCGACCCTGACCATCATCTACGGACCGCCGTGACCTTGCGCCACTCGGGGTAGGCGAAATTCAGTAACGGCCGACGGTCAAATCGCCGTCGAACGTCTCGCCGTTGCGCTCAACGTACAGGTGATCGTCGACCCACGTCAGGCCGAGGGCGGCGCGGCGATCGTCGTGTTTGGCAAGTTCCGCCAACAAGGCGGCATCCACCGCTGCCAGTTCGGCCCTGGCAACGCGCGGCAGTTTTTCGGTTCGCGCCTCTTCCAGAAACCCCGCCATTCGATCGGGGGCGTCGAACAGAACGCTGACCTGCGCGGTCGGATTCTGGTCCACCGCGCGCTGTATTTTTGCCGCGGCCGGCTTGCCGACCCGCATCCAGCGCGTGATCTGCCCGGTGTAGTCGCGCGTTTCCAGATCGGGCGCATCCGGATCGCTCAACCCGGGCCCAAACGTCAGGCGCTCTTCCCAGCGCCAGCAGTACGCCAGGACGCGCAGCCAGAGGCGTTCCCCCGTCTCCGACGGGTGACGGGCAACCTTGAACACCAGAGTCTGCTCGACGCTGCGATCCAGGTGGTTCAGTTGAATCTCGAAGTGGTGCAGGGTCGCCGGTTGCGCCATGGGTGCAGTCTACGCGCAGCAATGGCCTCAGCCCAGGATGTCCGCCAGGCGAATGGACAGTTCTGGAAATGCGGCGGGGGTCAGGGTCTCGCCCGAGCGAAACTGAGTGCAGCGTGCGTAGCGGCCATCGACGATGTCGGTGTGAACCTCGACGACCCCATGTACGACGTCGACGATCCAGTATTCACCGATGCCCGCGGTCGCGTAGAGCTGGGCTTTTTCTCGATCGGATGACAGCGAAGTCTCGGCAACCTCGACGACAAGAAATGCCTGATCAGGATGCGCGTCCCGGTATTTGCCCGCTGGCACCAGCGCAACGTCGGGTTCCGGTTCGGAGTCATCGCTGACCGCAAGGGGAAGCTGAACCCGTACCGCGGCGCGGCCTGCAGCGGCAAGACCAAGCACGAACACCTGAGTGAGGCTCTGCACGGCCGACGCGTGGCGGCTTTTCTGCGGGCGCATGCGAACCAGGAGCCCCCGTAGCAATTCGACTTTCTCGCCTTGCAGGAGCCCCATCTCCACCATGCGGTCGTATTCCGCTCGGCGAAGCGGTCTCGGTCGTTCCGCGATCTGAGTCGGTTCCACGTCGGAAACGGTAGCATGGCAATCCATGAGGGTCCCGAAGATCGCGCTTCACTGACACCCCCGGGAAGGTGTGTACGCATACCGAGGTATCGGGTGCAGACGCCCGAAGTTGCGGAAAATCAACCTTGGCGCGGGTGCGGGCCTTCAGGTGTCGTGCCACCAGCGCGTCGAGCAGGCCCGCTCCGCCGCCGGCACCGCCAACGAGGACGTCGGGCACGATCTTGATGTTGTGCTCGGCCAGCGCGCCGACGATCTGCAGCGTGGTGTAGCCGCCTGATCCCAGGGCGACGACGCCCTGCTGATAGGCGTCCGCCCGGGCGGTGCCGACCGCGCGGATCGCGTCGGCATCGGCGTCGGCACGCAGGCGCGTGGCCGCGGCTTCCCCTCTGGCCGCGCCTCGGTGACCGAAAGCGCGCGCCGCTCGGCAATGCGCACTTCCTGCTCGCTGCGCACGACCTCGGCTTGCATGTTGGCGATGGCGGTCTCGCGCTCAAGGTCCTGGCGTTTGACTTGCGACTCGCGCTGCATCTCGAAGGTGCGGCGCATCTCGTCGGCGATCTTGCGATCGGTTTGCGTCTTCATCATCCGGGCCACCATCGGGGCGCAGCAGGTGCAGCAGGTCCTTTCTAGCCGCAACGCCGACCAGGCGCACAAAAGACATTCTGCGTCATGAGATCTCAGGGTTGGCGAAGAACGCTTCCTCGACAAGGTCGGATATGTGCTCGGCAGGTTCGCGCTTCTGGGGCACCAAGGTGATGAGCTCCGCGGCACCGGGCCCGTCCGCCTACGGCCCGCAACCGACTTTCGTGCGCGAGATGGCGATGTCGTCCATCCACAGGTCGAAGCCGTCGGGGTGGTGCTCGTCGGTGTGGTACGCGTAGTTGCCCAGATCGACGAGCGCGATCGCGGGCGGCTTCCATTCCATGGCCGGATCGATGTGCATGCCGGGGACGTCCTTGCCGTCGACGGAGAAAAACATCTCGTGGGTGGCACCGCGGTATTCAAGCTCCCAGCACGTCCATTTTCCAAGGACGGCGGTCTCGCTGCTCTGGCGCGCCTTGGGCTCCTGCTTTCCGTGGTCCCACGTCATGCGAAAGATGCTGGTCGGCACGCCATCCTTGACCCTGGTTTCCAGGTTCACCGCGTTGGCCAGCTCGGATTGCGTGTCCCAGATTCGAAACGGCTCGAAGTGGCGATCGGGAAGCGACGGCTCCAGGTAAACGAACGCCCGAATGAACAGCGGCGTTTCGCCCAGCGGAATCTTCTGCGTGGGCCGCAGGTACGCGCGGTTTTGAATGCTGCCCACCTTGTTGTCCAGGTGGGCGTGCATCGCGTAGCGGCCGTGGGCATGCATGGTGTCGACCCGGACCGTGCCGAGTTTCTCCTTGGTCATCCACCTGGCGGGATCGAGGCGGCCGGTCTCGAAATCCTCGCAAATGAACGCGCCATTCGCGCACGCGGTCGCGCCCGCATCGGAGACGGGCGCGGTTGGGGCGCGGACTGCTGGCGCGGCCTCGCGGGTTGCGTGCGAACACGCGCCGGCGGTCAACGCCAGGAGCACAAGAGCAAGCAGGGCAAGAAGGCTCGATTTCGGGCTCGGGAACGACCTGCGGCAGTGCTGGAAAGACAACAACATTACACCAACGATTCGGGCGGCTCGCCGACGTGCAGCACGCGCAGGATAAAGGCATGCACGCCGTAGATGATGGGGGTCAGCCCAACGGCGATCAGGATCTTGGTCACGTACGAGTGGCCCGCCACGCCCAGGATGAACGCGGTCGACTTGGTGCCCGACAGCAAAACGAAGTTGACCACCAGCGTGTCGAAGCCCTGGCTGACGATGGTTGAACCGGTGGCGCGTAGCCATAGCAGGCGGTGGCGGGTCAGGCGTCGGAACAGCGTGAACACGCCGATGTCGACGAACTGCCCGACCAGGTACGCGGTCAGCGACGCAACGTACAGTCGCCCCGACCAGCCGAACACGCCACCGAACTGCGCCTGCGACAGCGGCGATTCAGGGCTGATGGGCAGCGCCAGGGCGATCTGAATGATCGCGAACGAGAACATGGCAGCCCCTAGTCCCAGAAAAGTCAGGCGGCGCGTGGCACCAGCGCCGAAGAATTCATTGCACACGTCGGTCAGGACGAAGGTGATCGGAAACGCCAGCATGCCGACCGACAGATCGACGTTGTCGGCGAAGCGGAAGAACTTGCCGCCGATGAGGTCTGCCACGATCAGCGCGGCAACGAAGATGCCGGACAGCCACAGGTGCAGATGTTGTTTTCGGTCCACGGTGAGCTCACGGCCTGCGCAGTGCTAACGCAAACTCTCCAGGCAGAACGCTGCCTCGGCCTGCGCCCAGTTGCGCTTGTTGACGAAGTAGTGCCTCAGCTTGCCCGCCGCATCGATCAGGTACGTTTCAGGGTACTTGTCGGTGCCGTATTTCTTGGGCACGGTCTTGTCCTGGTCGAGCACGACCGTCAGGCCGGTCTTCCCGGACGAGAAGAACTTTTTCACCGGGCCCCAGCCTTCCTCGTCCACGCTCACCGCCAGAATCGTCGCGCGGTCGCCAACCCGCGCCGCGAGATCCTCGAGCGACGGCATTTCCTCGACGCACGGCGGGCAGGTCGAAAACCAGAAGTTGAGCAGCACCGGCTTGCCACGCAGATCGCGCAGCGACAGCGTCTTGCCGTTCTCCGCGGGCAGCGAAAAATCGGGCGCGTCCTCTGCCCTCAGGTTGGGCGGCAGAGGATCGGGCGACAACGCCGCACATGACTGCACGCGCATGTTCTGTGCATTCCGCGCGGCCGCCTGCAAGAACTTGGTCGCGACGATGCCAAGCGCGACCGCGACGATGGCAAACCCGACGAGTTGGCGGCTTTTCAGCGGTCGCCCTCGGTGGTTCGCTCACGCGCCGCGCGGGCCAATCAGGACTTCTTTCGCGTCTTGGCCATTTCCTGTTCGACGACCTTTTTGAAGGTGTCGTAGGGGTACGCGCCGCCAATCTTGCGGCCGTTGACGAAGGTGGCAGGGGTTCCGTTCACCTCAACCGCTGCCGCCTGTTTCATGTCCGCGTCGATCATCGCGGAGGCCGACGGGGCAGCCATCGCCGTCTTGAATTTCGCCATGTTGAGGCCGAGCGACTGCGCGTGCCGTTCGAGGCTCGCCTGGTCCAGGCTCTGCTGATTCTCAAACAGCTTGTCGTGCATCTCCCAGAACTTCCCCTGCTGACCGGCCGCCAGCGCGGCCAGCGCCGCCGGCTTGGCGTTGTTGTGGAACGGGAGTGGATAGTTCTTCCACACCACGCGCACCTTGCCCGGGTAGTCCTTCTCGATTTGCGAGATCGTCGGCTCGATCCGCGAACAATATGGACACTGAAAGTCCGAGAACACCACCATCGTGATCGCGGCGTTTTTGGGGCCCTTGGACGGTGAGTCACCCGGGTCGACGCTCCACACCTTCTGGTCCGCTTCGGGACCGGGTGGCTCGCCGGCCGAGGGTGCCGGAGCCGGAGGTGCTGCCGCCTGGTCGACGCCGTCCTTGATGATCTCGGCGTACAGGTTCGCGCGTGAGACACCGGCGGCGACCTTGGCGTCCGCCTTCTTGATCTCCTCGTCGATCACCGTTTTGAAATTATCGAACGGCTGCGCGCCGCGGAACTTGCGCCCGTTGATGAAGAACGTCGGGGTGCCCGAAGCGCCCACGGTTCCGGCAAGCTGCTTGTCGGCTTCGACGGCGGACTTGCCGTGCGCCCCATCAATCGCCGCCTTGAATTTGCCCATGTCCAGGTGCAAAGCGGCGGCATGCTTGTCGAACGTCTCGCGATCCAGCGACTGCTGATTCGCGAACAGCAAGTCGTGCATCTCCCAGAACTTTCCCTGCTCGTGTGCCGCGAAGGTGGCCATCGCAGCCGGCATCGCGTTCGGGTGGAACTCGAGCGGCATGTGCTTGAACACGAAGCGCACGTCATCCTTGTACGTGTCGGCGATCTGCTTGAGCGTCGGTCCGACGCGGCTGCAGAACGGACACTGGAACTCCGAGAACTCGACGATCGTCACCTTCGCTTGCTTGCCGCCCTTGACCGGCGACTCGCCAACTTCGACCTTGTACACCGTCGTGTCGGCCGGTGGCGGCGTGCCCTGCGACGGAATACGCTTGCGCTCGGGGCTTCCGGGCTCGGGTGGCGTGCCGGGAGCGACCACCTTGGCCGTGGGGAGGCTGCCCGAACCTTCGTCGGTCTTGTGAAAATAACGGCCAATAACGTAGCCGCCAGCAACGGCAACACTGACCAGAATGAACGCTGTGCCTTTGTGCATTTGCCGCGAACGCTAGCCCATGGCGCAGCGGTCGGCAAGATCGAGTTCTTGACCTACGGTCGAAAGGCGCGGCATACATGCGCATCCTTCGCCCAGGTAGCTCAACTGGTAGAGCAATGGACTGAAAATCCATGTGTAGACAGTTCGACTCTGTCCCTGGGCACGACTTGCGAAGTGCGCTGCGACGTGGGTATAGATTCGGTATGCGTTGCGCGCTGACCGCGAGTGGCTTCATGGCGCTGACGACCGCTGGCGCGCTGACGGTGGCGCATGCGGCGGCGGCAGCACCCATCGCGTTCAACCGCGACATTCGGCCGATCCTGTCGGACAACTGCTTTTTGTGCCACGGGCCGGACACGGCGCAGCGCAAGGCTGGTCTCCGCCTCGACACCGAAAAAGGCGCGTTCGCTGATCTGGGCGGGTACAAGGCGATCAAGCGCGGGCGCGCGGAGGGCAGCGAGCTTTACCAGCGCCTGGTCACTCATGATTCCGACGAGTTGATGCCGCCGCTCAAGACGGGCAAGAAGCTCACGCCCAGGCAGATCGACCTATTGAAGCGGTGGATCGATGCCGGTGCCGAGTACCAGCCGCACTGGTCGTACATCGCGCCAGGGCGCGTGGCACCGCCGCCCGTGCCGGGCAGCGAGCATCCCATCGATCGCTTCATCGGCACCAGGGCGAAGCAAGAACAGCTTGCGCTCGCGCCCGAGGCGGATCGCGCGACGTTGATTCGTCGCTTGTCGTTCGATTTGCTGGGCTTGCCGCCGACGTCGAAGGAAGTCGACGCGTTTGTCGCGGACAAGGATCCACGGGCCTACGACAAGCTGGTTGATCGTCTGCTGGCCTCGCCACATTTCGGCGAGCGCATGGCCGTGTACTGGCTCGACCTGGTCCGGTACGGCGACAGCATCGGCTACCACAGCGATATTCCGCGGTCGGTCTGGCCGTACCGCGACTACGTGATCAAGGCGTTCAACGACAACATGCCGTTCGACAGGTTCACCATCGAACAGCTTGCTGGCGATCTGCTGCCAAGCCCCACGCTGCAAACCCGCGTGGCCTCGACCTACAACATGTTGCTGCTGACGACCGAGGAAGGTGGGGCGCAGGCCAAGGAGTACGAGGCCAAGAACGCCGCCGATCGGGTGCGCAACGCTTCGGCGGTGTGGATGGGTGCGACGGTGGCGTGCGCTCAATGCCACGACCACAAGTACGACCCGTATGCGATGAAGGACTTCTATCGGATGTCGGCGTTCTTCGCGGACTTGAAGGAACACGCGATAGCGACTCGGCCGGCCAGAGATCGGCTGCTGGTCATGAATGACGCGCAGGCGCGCAAGCTGCAAAGCCTGGACCTTGCGCTCGATCGGGCGGTGTGGAAGCTCGACGAGCCGACCGGTGAGGCGGGCAAGATCGCACAGGAGAAATGGGAGGCGGCGACCCAGGGGCGGATTGCCAGGGCGGCGCACGGCATCGCCTGGAATCCACAAATGCTCCTCGAGGTCAGGTCCGACGGGGGAGCATTCTTCGAGGTTCCGGCGCGCCAAGTGCGGGCGCTGGCGATGGTTCCCGCGATCGACACGTACACGATCACGGTGGCACCCGAGGAGAAACAGCTAACGGGTCTGCGCGTGGATGCCTTCGCCCATCCGCAGAATCCCAACGGTGGCCTATCCAACAGCAACGGCAATTTCATCGTCACCGAGCTCGAGGTCGACGAGGTTGCCCGCGAGGGTGCCGAACCCGTGCGCGTCACGCTTTCCGGCGCGTGGGCGGACTACGCGCAGAAGGGCCACCCGGCGGCGCACGCCATCGACGGCAACCCCGACACCGGCTGGGCGGTGGACGGCGACAAGATTCCGCAAGATCGCCGGATCGTTGTTTCGTTTGCCAGGCCGCTCGCGGGTGGCAAGGGCAGCCAGCTCATCATCCGCATCAAGCAGGGAACGCGCGACCTGCCGCATCACCTGATTGCGCGGCTGGCGGTGCGCACCACGACCCTGGCGCGGCCGCTGGTCGAGGGGATCTTGTCCGACGAGGCACTTGCGGCGCTGAAGCAGGAAACGAATGAGCGCAGCATCCCGATCGAACGCACCAGGGATGGGCAAGCGGCGATCCATCGTGCCTTCGTGCTTGCCACCGACCCGGGAAAGAAGCGGCAGGTCGATCAGGCGACGTACGCGCGCTGGGCCGAGTACGCCAAGATTCCGACGACTCTGCATTCGATCCCGATGGCCGAGCCCCGGACGGTGCGCGTGTTGCCGCGCGGCAACTGGATGGATGATTCGGGCGAAGTGGTCGCTCCGGCGATGCCTGATTTTCTGCCCAAGCTTGATGTGGGGGATCGCCGGGCGACCCGGCTCGATCTGGCGCGCTGGCTAGTACGCGCCGACAATCCCCTGACCGCGCGCGTGTTCGTGAACCGCCTGTGGAAGATGTTCTACGGCACCGGCCTGTCGCGCGTGCTCGACGATTTCGGCATTCAGGGCGAGTGGCCCATGCACCTCGAGCTGCTCGACTGGCTGTCCACCGAGTTCCAGGCGAGCGGGTGGAACGTGAAGCGGCTGGTGCGGTCGTCGGTGACCTCGGCGGCCTACAGGCGCAGCTCGGTGCCGACGGCCGAGGCGCTGGCGCGGGATCCGTACAACCGTCTGCACGTGCGCCAATCGCCATTTCGCCTCGACGCCGAGTTCGTGCGCGACAACGCGCTCGCGGTCAGTGGTCTGCTGGTGACCAGCATCGGCGGACAGATCGTCAAGCCGTATCAGCCCGAAGGCTACTGGAACGAGCTTGAATTTCCGGCCCGGGTGTGGATTGCAGACCACGGGGACGCGAGTCACCGGCGGGGCCTTTACACGCACTGGCAGAAGACGTTCCTGTACCCGTCATTCGTGGCCTTCGATGCCGCGAGCCGCGAAGAATGCGCCGCCGACCGGCCGCGCTCGAACACACCGCAACAGGCGCTGGCGCTGCTGAACGACCCCACCTACGCCGAGGCGGCCCGGGTTTTTGCCGCCCGCATCGTGCGCGAGGGCGGAAAATCCGACGATGATCGCATCGCCTGGGCGTTCCGGCGTGCGACCGCCCGCAAACCGACGGCGGAGGAAAAACGGATCTTGATTGACCTGCGCCGAAAGCACGTAGAACAATACCGGGCGAGTCCCAAGCAAGCCGCGCAGCTTGTCGCGGTCGGCGAATCCGCCGTGGCCAAGGGTGACCCGGTGGAGCTGGCGTCATGGACCTCCGTGGCGCGCGCCATCTTGAACTTGCACGAAACGATCACCAGGAACTAGGAACCAGGAACCAGGAACAGCCATGAGCGCATTCGATTGTTGCGACCCCGGGCGGCGCGCCTTTCTCGGCCAAATGACCGGGGGGCTGGGATCGCTCGCCCTCGCGTCGCTGCTTGACCAGAAACTGCTTGCGGCGGCGTCGGTGTCGGCGGCGGCGTCGGCGGCGGGCGGTCAGAGTTTCGGCGTCGTCAACCCCCTGCATTACAAG
>CAYSKR010000009.1:0-7124 GCA_964431675.1 uncultured Myxococcales bacterium | reverse complement strand
CATAAAACGCATTCTACATCTCAAGTCTGCAAAAAAAAACCGCTCGTGCGCAGTCAGGTGGCTTCAGTGAGTTTGAGCAGAATTATCGATGGTGCCGGGGATGGGGGTCGAACCCATACGCCGCTTGCGCGGCAGGGGATTTTAAGTCCCCCGCGTTTACCATTTCGCCACCCCGGCGGTTGTTGGGCTATTGGCGCAACGGGTAGACGCGATTCCGCCCGTTGCGCTTGGCCTCGTATAAGGCTTGGTCGGTCGCGGCGATGAAGTCCTTGGGATTCTTGATGGACGGACTCGGCACTGCTGCCACCCCGACGCTGACGGCGACGGGAATGATTTTTCCCCCGAAGGTGAACTGACGGTTGGCGATGGCGCAGCGCACGCGCTCGCCCACGATGGTGCCCTGCACGATGTCGGCGTCACGGCACACGATGCCGAATTCTTCCCCGCCGACCCGTGCGACCACGTCCTCGACGCGCACGGTGGCCAGCACCACGGCGGACATCTCGGCCAGCACGTGGTCGCCGGCTGGATGCCCGTGGGTGTCGTTGATCGCCTTGAAATGGTCGATGTCCAAGCTGGCGAGCGCGAGCGGGATGTGGTGCCTGACCGCGTAGGCAAATTCGCTTTCGATGCGGTCGATGAAGTAGCGCTTGTTGAACGTCTTGGTCAGATCGTCGCGCAGCGCCGATTCGAACATCTGGCGCTGGAACGTTTCGTCCAGCTTGTCGTTGTACGCGAACTTGAGCACGGTGCCGGTGCCGACCAGGATCTTGTCGCCATCCACCAGCGCCTGCCGGCCGACGCGAACCCCGCGACAGAACGTGCCGTTGGTTGACCCGAGGTCGTGCAGGATGATCTGGTCGCCCTCGACAAGCAACTCGCAATGCTCGCGCGAGATCCCGTCATCAAGGATGCGAAAATCGGCGGTCTGGCCGCGCCCGATCACGGCGCGCGCGCCGTTGATCTTGAACATCTCGCCCCTCGCGCTGCCGACAAGCACGGTGACGCACGCAAGGCCGCGCTCCACCTCGCCGGGCTTTTGCACGGCCAAAAGCGGCATCTTGACGTTGGTGATTTCGTCCCAGCTCACGACACCCCCCAGCCTCATTCTACGACTGAACGAGCGCGCGTGCGAGTGCCCGCAGCGCCCCCGCCCGCGAGTCGAAAATCGCGACGGCTTCCATGGCCTGTTCAACCAGGGCCTGCTTGCGGCCCTGCGTGCGTGGGGCCAGGCGGACGTGTTCGGCGTCGTCGCCGTCGTCGGCGTGCTGGAACGCGATGCCGTAACAGACGCCAAAACGCGCCAAGCTCGCGCGCTGCGTTTCGTCCGCCCCCGCGTACAGGCCACCGATTTCGGTTGCGGCCGAAAACAATGCGCCGGTTTTTTCGGCGTGCAGGCGCTCCAGATCGGACACGGTCGGCGGCGGCGCTTCGCCGAGATCGCGCGCCTGCCCGCGCACCATGCCCTGCCACCCGGCAGCGCGGGCCAGGGCTGCGATCGCTTTTAGCCAACGCGTGGTCCCGGAAGCCTCGGCCATTGCCGTCGCGCCTGCGACGGCCACCCACTCAAAGGCCAGCGTCAGCAACGCGTCACCTGCCAGGATTGCCGTCGCCTCGCCGAAGGTCTTGTGGCTCGATGGCCGCCCGCGACGGAAGTCGTCGTCGTCCATGGCCGGCAAGTCGTCATGGATCAGCGAATAGCAATGCACCAGTTCGACGGCGGCTGCGGTGGTGACGAGGGGGTCGTCATTCAGATCGCTGCTCTGCGCGCCCAGCGCCTCGGCGGCAGCGAGGGCCAGCAACGGGCGCAAGCGCTTGCCCGGCGCCAGCAACGAGTAGCGCATCGCTTCGACCAAACGCCCCGGATCATCGGCGCCCGCCGGTGCGGCCAATCGTGACGTCAGCATCGCATCGACACGCGCGCGCTGCGCCGTCAGCCAGCCGTCGAGGTTGAAAGGCTCACTCACCGGGATCCGTCGTCGCCGGGGGAAACGCCCTAAAGTTCAGAGCCGCCGTCGCCAGCGTCGAACGGCGCGGTGCGCGTGGGTTTGTCGGGACCGGACAGCAGCATCTCTACTTTCTTCTCGGCCTGGTCGAGGACGCTGGAGCCACGTCGGCACAGATCCATGCCTTCTTCGAAGTATTGCAAACTGTCTTCGAGCGGAAGGTTGCCGCCTTCCAGTTTTTCGACCAGGCCGCGCAGGCGGGTCAGCAACTCGTCGAAGCGCGGCTCGCCGGCAGTCGCCGTCCCCGCGTCCTTGCCATCACCGTTTTTTGCGCCCATGGGTTGCCCACTTTCTTACGATTGTCGCGCCGGGCAAGCAAGCGCCATGCTAATTTCCGCGCCTCATGGCCATCGAAAGTCGCGTCACCGAGTCGGGCCGGGCGTGTCCAGATTTCCGTCTGCCCGCGGTCGATGGCAAGATCTACGGCCGCGACGATTTTGCCGCCGCGCCCGCGCTGGTGGTGCTGTTCATCTGCAACCATTGCCCGTACGTCCAGGCGATCGAGGATCGCATGATCGCGCTTGCGCGCGCGTACGGCCCCAAAGGCGTGCAGTTCGTCGGCGTGTGCAGCAACGACTCCGCGTCCTATCCCGACGACGGCTTTGACAGCCTGGCCAAGCGCTGGCGCGAGAAGCAATACGGATTTCCGTACCTGCACGACGAGGCGCAGTCGGTCGCGCGATTATTCGGCGCCGTGTGTACCCCCGACATCTTCGTCTACGATCGCGCGCGGTGCCTGGCGTACCGCGGCCGCATCGACGATTCGTGGAAGGATCCGACGAAGGTCACGCGGCGCGATCTCGCGAGCGCGCTGGATGCGCTCCTGGTCGGCCGCGCGCCGGATCGGCCGCAACACCCCTCGCTTGGGTGCTCGATCAAGTGGAAAACCTGACGGGATCTGCCGTGACCGAGGGGAAGGCGTCGCTGGGGGAATTGAAGGAGCCCTGGCGCGCGTACCTGCAGCGCAAGCGCCTGAAAACCACGCAGCAGCGCGAGGCGATCGTCGATGCCTTCTTGCGGTCAAGTGGCCACGTGGCGCTGGAGGATCTGTTGTCGTCGGCGCGGCGCCGCAATCCCGGCGTGGGCCTTGCCACCGTGTACCGCACGGTGAAACTGCTGGAAGAGGCGGGCCTCGCGCACGCGCGGCAGTTCGGTTCGGGGCAGACGCTGTACGAGGTGGCGGGGGCGCGACACCACCACGATCACCTCATCTGTCAGCATTGCAACTTCATCGTCGAGTTTGAAAACGACGAGATGGAAACGATGCAGGTCAAGATTGCGCACCGCCTGGGATTCAATGTGATCCAGCACCGGCACGAACTTTACGGCCTGTGTGAAAAGGCGCAGGGCGTGCCCCACGGTGCGTGCCCCGCCGATCGCGCGAGGAAGAAATAGCCAAAGCTGCGGTCGTGGCCCGCGCCGACATCACCAACACCATGAAGGCACGCAGGATCCTCGGCCTTCGCGCGCAGATCCTGCTGGGCCTGGCCGTGGTCACCTTGCTGGCGGTGACGACCACGTCGTACATCGCGCTGTGGGCGGCGAGCGGCACGTTGCGCGAACAGCGTGAGTCGACTGCGATTGCCCTCGCGGCGGTTGCGGCCGGCGCATGCAGCGCAGTCGTGGATCCGGCCACACCGCTCGAAGCCGAAGGCAACCGGGCGCGTCTGCGTGCCGCCGTCAGCAGCATCGCCGAACCCGGCCTAGAGCGCCAAGTGTCGGTGTATGCGTCGGATCGTCGGGTGTTGATCGCGCGGCCGCCGCGACCACCCACGGATCGTGATCCGCCGTTGTTGCTGGCCGTCATGTCTGGCGTCGCGCCCGTGTACCAGTACCGGTCACGTCCGGGAGACGGCGAGATGGAGTTGTGCGCCTACGCGCCCGTGGCGGGCCGCGGCCCCAGGAACGGAGCGGTGCGGGTGTGCGTGCCAGCTCCTGCTCCGATGAAGGCGGTTCTGGCCGGTTCAGGCTGGCTCGTCGCACTCGCGGTCGCCGACGCGGCCCTCATCCTGGCGCTCGGCTTTTTCGTCCTGACCCGCCTCGTCGTGCAGCCGATGCAGGAAATGCAGCGCGCCACCACGGCCGTGAGCACTGGCGACTGGGATCAGCGCATCGTTCCCTCTGGTCCGCGCGAGGTGGCCGCCCTTGGCGCTGCGTTCAACGAGATGACATCGTCGCTGGCGCGGCAGCGCGAACAACTCATTCGTTCCGAAAAACTCGCGTCGGTCGGTCAACTGGCAGCGGGCGTCGCGCACGAGATCGGCAACCCGCTGGCCGCCGTGTTGGGGTTGGTCGATATCTTGCGCGTCGGGATCGCCAGCGGTGCGCCGATGGATCCTGGCGAGAGCAAGGACACGCTTGATCGTGTGCAGGCCGAAACCCAGCGCATGCACCGGATCATTTCCGACTTGCTGGAGTATTCGCGCCCAACGCGCGAGGAAGCGCAGCCCACCGATCCGCTGAAGGTCTTGCGAACGGCGTCGGCTCTCCTGGCACCGCAGGCGCGTTTTCGCGACGTGAAACTGCACGTGGATCCCGACGGCGAATCGTGGCCGCAGGTGCTGGTTTCGCCGGGGCGACTGACCCAGGTCTTCGTGAACCTGATGCTCAATGCGGCCGATGCGATGCACGGCGCGGGCGAATTGCGCGCCACGTGCAGCGCTCCAGACAACGGCCGCGTTGCGGTGCGGTTTGCCGATCACGGCCCGGGCGTGCCCGCCGACCTGCAGCGCAAGATCTTTGACCCGTTTTTCACCACCAAAGATCCGGGACGAGGCACCGGCCTTGGCCTGTCGATCAGCCGATCGATCACCGAGACCTATGGCGGTGCGCTGGAACTCGGCGAATCCGCGCCTGGCGCGCCCGGCGCAACGTTTATCGTCACGCTGCCGGTGGCATGAGGGAAACGCGACCGGCCGAGTTATCGAGATGCACCATCAGCCGTTGGGGCGCGCGACTGCTTGTGTCCGTAGGCACCCGTTAGCACATCAGTGAGGCAACCGCCGCGAAATATCAGCACGCGCACGAACCGCGCCGGACCGAGGTCGTATTCCCATCGCTCGCCGATGACGGTGCGGTGGCAAGGCCCAAAGTCCGGCTGGCAGATGTACTCCACCAGTGGAGTGACGGAATCAGGCTTGCCGCACTTGTAGGTGACGTCGGACGCGCTGTTTCCGGATGAAACGAGGTGCGTGCCGCAATAAAAACCGTCGGCCGCAGCACTGGCGGACAGGCTCAAGAGGAGGACGAGAGCACTGCCGACACGCACGGCGGCACCCGTTCGCATCGACCCGAGTGTCCTCCGTGCCGCCACGCCAACAGCGTAGCACTGTTTTAGGCGCAGTTCTCCGGTGGCGTAGGGGACGAACTTCTTGTGCAAGATTCGGCCGATCTTGATGAAGATCGGCGCTCTGCTAACGTTCGTCAAATGGTAAACGCTGCGCGCGTGTGGTCATTTCTCCTGCTCGGCGCTGCGTTGTGTGCGTGCGCGTCCACCGACATTCCCCAGGCGCACCGGGGGATGAAGTTTGAACGCACCGGCCTGTTCAAACTGTACATCGGCGGCCGTGGTTTGAGCGGCGACGTGCTCAGCCCGGGCAGTTACTACGCCGGGGGCTACACCGACATCATCATGGTCGACTGCTCGATGGTCACGGTGCGCGAGCCGCTGACGGCCTTGACCAAAGATGGCGTTCAGTTCGGCCTCGACATCTATGTGCGCTTCGCCGTGGAGTGCTCCGACCAGTCGGTCCGCGCCGTCATGACGACGGTGACGCCGGACGAGGCGCAGGTCATTTCGGTCAAGAAGTTTTACTCGTTGTTCGTCAAACCCGAGATCGGCGAGGCCGTTCGACAGGTGGTCTCGCCTTACCGGGCCAACGAGCTGAATGATCGGCGCGAGGAGCTCGTGGCGGCGATCCAGAAGCGCGTCAAGGAAGGGCTGACGACGCGCGAAAAATGGATCTCCGTCTACGACGTGAATCTTTCCAACCTGGATTTTCCCGAGGCAATGGACGCGGCCAACGTGGAGCGCGCAGTGCAGTCTGTCATGCGCGACAAGTCCATCGCCGAGCGCGAGCGCGTGCTGGCCGAGATCGAAACCACGCGCATGCGGCGTGAACTGGCCGAGCGTGAGGGTGAAGCGGCCGCGGCGAAGATCGATAAGATCGGCGCGGCCCTGGCGCGCAACCCCGACTTCATGCAGTACGATTTGCAAAGCAAGATGCCGGAGATCTACCGGGAGGCGGGCAATCGCGAGAACATGATCATCACCGCGCCAAGCCCGCAGATCATGGTGTCGCCGCGCACGCCGTCCGGTGCGCGCGTCATCACTCCGATTCATGACGACGCCATCGGGACGGGGCCGGCGTCCGGCAAAAGGAATCCGCTCACGCCGCACGAGAACCGGCCGGTCCCCGCAGTGTCATTCGGTGGCAAGAAAATTAAGCCATCGGTAACGAAGCCCGCCAAGGGCGCGGCTGCGCCAGGCGCGCCCGACAAGATGAGCGAAGAGGACTACCTGAAACTTGCCGGAGTCAACATGGGCAAAACGAAAGAGGCCCCCGGAACGCTTCCAGGCGTTAGCCTCGAAGGCAAGAAAATTAAGCCATCGGTAAAGAATCCCGCCAAGGGCGCGGCTGCGCCAGCCGCAGGCACCAAGGGCGCGGCTGGAACGCCTGTTGACATGGAAAAGCTCAGAGCAGCAACAGCCGAGCATTCAAAGTATGGCGGAGCGGATCCCAAGGGCGCGGCTGCACCAGCCGTAGGCACCAAGAGGCCCATCGAATATTACCTCAAGATGGCTGACAAATAGCCCTGGCCGTCCATAACTCCGCTCTAAGCCGGGGGGCGCCGGCGCGGGGCCCGGGCCAAAACGCGGACGTGGCGCCGGACAGGTTTCGCCCATGCCGCACGACCGGCTCGGCAGAGCTCAGCGCAGGCCGCTGCCCAGCTCCACCAGGTCGAGCAGCCGGCCTCGGGCGGCGACGATCTCCTGCGCGCGATCTTCCGCCATCGAAACACGCACGGTGACCCGGCTCTGATGCACCGTCAGCCCAGGGTTCCGGACAAAGTCGGGGCGGCGAGGCAGGGGGCGCGGACTGCTGAGCATCGCCGAAG
>CAYSKR010000008.1:0-26831 GCA_964431675.1 uncultured Myxococcales bacterium | reverse complement strand
GCCGTGCGAGCCGCTACCTGCGCCGGCCTGATCGTAGACAACGGAGGCTCCACTGTCAGCGCCACTCAGGGGGGGCGCTTGTCTTGTGGGCGATTTCCGCCGCAAAACCTCCCCCCGCACCGGGCGTCAGTCGCTGCCTTTCCGGGGCCCGTGCCCTGGCGGCCACCTCCGCCGCCCACGTCAGCGCCGCTTTCCATCATCAACGTCGGTCCGGGGCTGCGGGTAGTCACAACGTCGGTCCGGGTCTTCCAACGTCGGTCCGGGGCTGCGCCGGTCCGGGGCTGCGCCAACGTCGGTCCGGGGCTGCCATTATCAACGTCGGTCCGGGGCTGCGGGGTCCGGGGCTGCGGGGCTGCGTTCGGTCCGGGGCTGCCGGTCCGGGGCTGCCAACGTCGGTCCGGGGCTGCGAAGGTTGCCGCCCGCACCCGCACCAACCCAATGATTGGTATTCTAGAATATAGAATATAGAATAGTCGTTATGTTAAAGCCTCAAGACGTGGTCGTTCTGCTGAAGCTCGCCGTCGATGAATCTCGTGAATGGTCCTTTGCCGAGCTTTCGCAAAACCTTGGCATGAGCCCGTCGCAGGTACATGCCGCCATCAAGCGAGCGATTCAAGCCGGTCTTCTAAATCCGCTCACGCGGAAAGTGAATCGCGCCGCGCTGGAGGAGTTCATTGTCCATGGTCTCCGATATGTCTTCTTCGCTGAGCGGGGGCCGCTCACGCGCGGGATGCCCACGGGCTACGCGGCACCGCCCCTCGCAAGTCATATCGCGTCATCTGCCGATCCGCCGCCGGTGTGGCCGGATGCGGAGGGAACGGCCAGAGGGGAAGCCTTCGCGCCCCTTTACCGCAACGTGCCCCGAGCGGCAAAACTCGACAGCAAGCTCTACGAGTGTCTCTCTCTTGTCGATGCCATTCGCGGTGGCCGCGCGCGGGAGCGCAAGCTGGCCGAGAAGCTCATCAAAGAGGCTCTCGCGTCATGAATATCCGCGATCCCAATCTGCAGATGCTTCAGACCGTGGCACGCGCGTTCGGCGAAATGCGCGACCGCGTCATGTTTCTCGGTGGTGCGACGACTGGCGTTCTCATCACCGATCCGGCCACGACGAGTATTCGCCCAACGAAAGATGTCGATGTCGTCGTCGAGGTGGCCTCGACGACCGCCTATGCGTCAGTCCTCGCTCCGTCCCTTCGAGCACTTGGTTTTCAGGAAGACACGTCCGAAGGAGCACCACTTTGTCGATGGCTAATTGGTGGCATCAAGGTGGACGTGATGCCGTCGGAGGGCTCCATCCTGGGCTTCTCGAACCGCTGGTACCCCGCGGCCATCCGGGCAGCGACCACCCATAACTTGGATGACACGCTCAAAATTCGGCTGATCACGGCACCCTATTTCTCAGCGACCAAGATCGAAGCGTTTCGTGATCGCGGTGGCGGTGACTACGCTGCCAGCCACGACCTCGAGGACTTTCTCGCCGTCGTGGATGGACGTGCCCAGCTTGTTTCCGAGGTCCAAAGCTGCGCAGCGGATCTTCTTTCCTATCTCGCCGCCGAAACGCGATCGCTGCTCTCGACGAGGAACTTTGTCGACGCGCTCCCCGGTCATCTTCCTGGCAATGCCGCGGGTCAGGAAAGACTCATTGCGCTGCTTGCGCGCCTCCGGCAGATTGCGGACCTGTTGTCCTGACGAGGCGACTCGCTCAACGTGAACGCTTGTAGGGAGCTAGCCTGCGGCGACCAGGGGCCGACGGCCGAGCACGTTGGCGCGCAAGTAGGCCACGGTGTCGCGCAAGGTATCGGTCGCATCGCGTGCTTCGAAGCCAAGTGCCGCCTTCGCTTTATCGGAGTTGAAGTACCAGAAGTACTGCGCCATCTCGACGCTGGCCGGTTCCACGGGTGGCGTACGGCCAAGCGCGCGGTACACGGCGGCCTGGGCGCGTGCGGCGCGGTGCGGCCAGTGGCCGGCCAAATGCAGTTTGGGTCCCGGCACCTTGGTCATGCGTTCAAGGCGGCCAAAAAACTCGGCGAAGGTCCAGTTTTGGCCGCCGAGCAGATAGCGCTCACCGGGCTGCCCACGCTCCATGGCGCTGACCAAAGCGACGGCCACGTCGCGCACATCCACGAAATTGAGGCCCCCACCGGGCACGATGGGAACGTCGCGCGCCAGGAACAACAGCACGTCGCGCGTCGACGACAGACGTTCATCGCCCGGGCCGAGAAGCAGGCTGGGGTTGCAAATCACGAGCGGCACCGCGTCCCCACACGCCCGGCGCGCCGTCTCTTCCTGATACACCTTGCTGGCGTAGTACGGCCAGCGCGCGACGATGTCGATCGGTGCCGCAGACGTTTCGTCCGGCATTTCGTCGGCGCGCCGCGACACCGCCACGGTCCCGCTTGAAGACGCCAGCACGATGCGCTTGACCTTGGCCACCCGGGCCGCTTCGCAGAGCAAGCGTGTGCCCTCGACATGCACCTGGTACATCGACGCGGCATCGTCCGGGTTTCGCGACACGTGCCCGGCCAGGTGAAACACGTGGGTGACGTCGTCGATTGCACGCGCCACGTCCGCGGCCGACGTGATGCTTCCCGAGACCACCTCGACACCCCTGGCGGCCAGGGGGGCCGAGGCGCCCCGGCAAAACGCACGCAGCGCCTTGGCCGATCCGCGGCGCAACATTTCATCAACCAGGTGCATCCCCATAAAACCCGTCGCACCGGTGATCAGCGTCTTCACGATCTGGCCTTTCCGGCAGGCGGTGGCACCCCGCGGCCACGCCGGGCCCGGATCATCGCCGACGCTGGCAGCACGGGACCAAGTCGAGCGCCGTCCCAGGCCGCGCGCAGGGCTTCGATGTCGGCTACCACGGCCGCTCCGTCGCGCAACGATTCGACCATGCGCTGGGTTGCGGCCGCGCAAAGGCGCCAGGATTCCTGCTGCGGCAGGCCCCGGGTCAATTCCTCCAACATCTGCGCTGACAGGAATGGCCCGAACGCCACCCGGAGTGAACGCGATTTCGGGATGGCCCGTCCTTTGGGCAACGACTCAAAGGCCCCGCCGATGTAGGCCGGTAAAATGCCCACCCTGGCCCGCAGGGCCAAATAGCCGAGGCTCGGAAGGAAGTCAGTCATTGCTCCGGTCGTCGAGCGGGTGCCTTCAGGGAACACCACCATGCTCCGCCCGCGGCGCAGCACTTTTTCAGCAGTGTCCATGGACTTGCGGATCGATCCAGCCCGCTCCATCGGCACCAGGTTGGTGAAATTGGCAAAGTACGCACGCCGCAGCTTGTTGGCAAAAAAGTAATCGGCCGCAGCCAACGACGTCAGATCGCGGCCTGCCTCGCCCAGGGCGATCTTGACCACGCCCATGTCGAGGTGCGACGTATGGTTTGCCGCGACGAGAAAATTCGTGTGCTGCGGGATGTTTGACGTGCCGGCAACGTCTGTCCGCAGCACCTTCGTGTAGAACGCGCGCTGTGCCGCCCCCAGCCCGCGCTTGCCCGCCCGCGCCAACGGCTCCGGCACGTGGACGTCGCCCGCTCCGAGGACATCGCCAAGATCACGCTTGCGCAACTGTTCCGAAGATCGCGCCGCTCCTCGGCCACCGGTCACCAGCCGATACAGCCCGACAACGTCCGACGCAGCCGTGAAATCAGTCGCGTCCGGGAGGCTCACCCCGGCGGCTTCGACCGCTGCGCCAAGTTCCGTGAACATCAGGCTATCGAAACCCAGTGCGTCCACCCGCGAATGGGCGGAAACCTCGGCGCGCGGGCGCCCGGAAACCTGGGCCACCAGATCCAGGAACCAGCCAAGCCCGCTCGCCTCATCCGCTGACCTGGCCGCCTCGGACGTCGGGCTACCCTCCTTGCGTTGACGGCGCTGCAACTCCGCCACCACGTCGCGCCGCTTGACTTTGCGGGTCGACGTGCGCGGCAGCTCACCTTCCCAAAATTCGATGTGTTTGACGCGCTTCCAAAACACCAGGCCGGCCGAAACGCTCCGCAGGTGCTCCTTGATCTTCGCCTCGCGGCCCGCGCGAGAAAGCCCGGGTTCGTGCTCGACGTTCGGCACCACAACGCACGCGACGTGCTCCGAAGCTCCGTCAGGCAAACCGACCACCGAAAGTTCCTTGACGTGCGGGGATCCCGCGTAGAGATCCTCGATCTCGTCGGGATAGACGTTCTTGCCGTTGGCGTCGATGATCACGTCCTTCGAGCGGCCAACCAGGTAAAGGTTACCATCGGCGTCGAACCGGCCAAGGTCGCCGGTGTGAAACCAGCCGTCCCGCAGCGCGCTTGCCGTGCTTTCAGGATCCTCCCAGTACCCGGCCATCACATTGCGACCGCGCGCGATGACATCGCCGACGCCAGCGTTGTCGGGCTCGGCAATTTTGACCTCGACCCCACTGAGTGGCTGCCCGACCGAGCCGGTGACCAGGCGGCGCTTGGGCGACGTCACGGTCAAGACCGGGGATGTTTCCGTCAAGCCGTAGCCCTCGAAGAAGTGAAAGCCCATGCCGGTGAAGGTCTTCATCACCTCGGCGGGCAAGGCCGACCCGCCGCTGATGAAGTAACGAATCCGGCCGCCGAAACCCTCGTGAATCGGTCGGAACAAGAAGATGCCGAGATCGAGGCCGGTGCGTGATCGCAGCTCGAAATTTGCCGCAACCAGCCCTTTGACCGCCGATGCGAGCAAGGCCGAGCGATCACCGAATCTTTGCATCACACGCCGACGCAACAGTTCCCACAGCGCCGGGACCCCCACGATGGCCGTCACCTGCCCGCGCTGCAGGGCGGCAGAAATCGCTTCGCCCGACAGTTCCGACAGGTAGGTGATCTGGGCACCGCGGGCCAGCGGCACGAGCAGGCCGGCCGAAAACTCGAACGTGTGATGCAGTGGCAGGACGCTCAACATGCCGTCGTTCGCACCGAAGTCGAACACCCGCGACAACTCCGACACCATGAAGGTGAAGTTGCGGTGGGTCAGCATCACGCCCTTGGGCTTGCCCGTCGTGCCCGAAGTGAAAATCAACGACGCGACGGCCTCGGAACTGTTGCGCACGGGCAGGCTCTTGCGGCGCTCCGCCTCGACGGCCTCCGGCTGCAGGGCGAACGCGGTTTCGAACGGCCAGATACGAGTCTGCAGACCCGCAGCGCGAAGTTCGCGCTCCAGATCCGGGCGCTTGTCCAGGATGTCGTTGCCCACGAGCAGGCCGGCCGCGCTGCAAGCGCGGGCAATGTTCACGATCTCCGCCACCGTCGACTCGTGCGCAATCGGCACGACGGTCGCCCCCGCCTTGAGGACGCCAAAATAGGCCATCGACCATTCGGGCGCGTTCTTGGCCAGCAAGATGACCCGCGCACCCACCGCGGTGCCTTCACCAACCAGGAAAGTAGCCACCCGTGTCGCCAGTTCCTGCAGGTTATCGTAGCTGTGGGTCTCTTCGCGGCCCCCACGACGGATGCGCATGGCCGGGCGCGTTCCATGCAACTTCGTCGTGGTGTCGAACAATTCCAGCAGATCGCGGTAGCTGTAAATGGCGCGCGGTTTTGGCGCGTAGGTCTCGTCGAGGCCCGGCAGAACCCAGCGTTCCAGACCAGGAAAGTGAATGTTCATCCAGTAGTCGTACAGATCCAGCGTCTCGGGCGACCACGGCAAGAGCGCCCGCTCATCGGCACGCACCCGATCGCGAAGGCCGCGAATATGATCGGCCCGGAAGACAAAGGCGTTGTCGAAAATGAATGGCTTGAACAGTTGGATGTTGCTGTCGGCCTCTTCAAGAACGCGCTGCGCGTCGCCCACCTTGGCCCGCAGCCGATCCACGATCTCCGCGAAGCGACCGGCCCCCCAATCCGGCCGTATTCTTTTCAGGCCGTCTTGCACGCGATCGGCCGTTCGGCGCACCAGCGGCAGCGACCAGCGTTCGTAGGCCGCCCATTCGACCGGGCGAATCTCCATCTTCGCCGCCAGCGCATTGATGAAGCGGTTGCCGGTTTCCTTGGCCTTGAAGCGCTTCCGTTTGTAAATCCCCGTGAGGGTCACGACGCGCGCGATCGATATGCCGTTCAGATCCCCACTCGACAACTGGTAGACGAGCTTGGGCTCCTCGACGCACGCCTGCGCTGCCACCATCAGCATTCCGCCCGCCACGTGATCGACTGGCACGATGTCCAGGATCAGTTTGTGATTCACCGGCAGGACGTTCTGGCCTTTGAGGGCCAGATAAATGAGCGGTGCCGAGGTGGTGAAACCCTCGTTCCAGCCCGGAAATGGGAACGACACCGCACTCTCGACCACTGCCGGACGAACAATCGAACGCACGATGCCCGTCTCGCGGGCGACAATCTGATCGCCCATGGACTTGGTGTACGTGTAAATGTTCGGCCAGCCCCACGTCGCCGCGCGAGCTATGCCCCGCGAGGTTAGCTCGTTGCGTATCCAGTCCTTGCGCTCGCGCGCCACGGCGAGGCGCAGCGTCCCCTCATCGTCGGGATCGCGCCCCTGCTCGCGCATGCGATCGCGCGCCAGTTGGCGAAGGTTCGCGTGTACCTGAGCGTCCTCGGCCTGCGCCCTGACTTCCTTTGAAATTCGCTCGCTGTCGGCGAGCTCCTGCTCGACCGAAAACCGGGTGCCCGGCATCTCCCGCCAGCGCGGGAAGTATCCATCCAGCGGTTCGTTCTCCCAGACCTCGCCCGTCCGGTTTCCCGCCACGAAGCAGGTGCTGGTATGCACCAGCGCCGGACGCCGCATCCGTTTGACGAACGCGATGACGTTTCGAGTGCCTTCCACGTTGGTGCGCAACGCCGATTCAAGCGGAGGATTGAACGTCACCTTGCCCGACGAGTTGATCACCACGTCGATCCGGCCGGCGACATCGGCCGCCACCGCATCGGACATGCCGAGATTGGGCTCGGTGATGTCCCCGTCCACCACCCGGACCTTCTCCTTGAGGAACGCGGCAAGCCCCTCGTCTCCGCCGTGCTGCCGGCGCAGCGGATCGAACGGCGGCGATGGCACCACGCTGTTCCAGAACCGCGCATCGCTGCCCGTGCCCGAGCCCCGGCGCACCATCACGTGTACCCGTTTGCACTCGGGAAACTGGTGCAAGATCATCGCCAGCACGACCTTGCCCAGGAATCCGGTCGCCCCAAGAATAAGAACCTCCCGACCGCGGTAGATGTCGCGAACCGAAAGCATCTCGTCGGTCCTGGGCGCTGGCATGGGCGGGGGAATTTACAGCGAACGCGAGCAGATTCCGAGTCGAACGACTATATTCTTCCGCCATGGCAACCATCCTCCTGGTCGAGGACGAACAGGACATTCAGGAAATCCTGGCCTACAACCTGGGGCAGGCCGGGCATTGCATTCTGACTGCGCTGACCGGACCGGCGGGCCTGGATCTCGCCCGGACCGCCCTGCCCGAACTCGTCATTCTCGACATCATGCTGCCCGGCATGTCCGGAATTGACGTCTGCCGCGCCATCAAGAGCGACCCTGCCACGCAGCACATCCCGATCGTGATGCTGACCGCCAAGAGCAGTGAAATCGACCGCGTGGTTGGATTTGAGCTGGGGGCCGAAGACTACGTCGTCAAACCGTTTAGCGTCCGCGAGGTCGTTCTGCGCATCGCGGCCGTCCTGCGCCGCTCGAAGAGAGACCTTCCTGCGGTGGTCTCGGACGAGGCCCGCACCGTGACCTTTAGTCGCCTGCGCTTCGACCGGGCAGCCCACCGCGTGTGGGTCTATGATCGCGAGATCACGCTGACCCCGACCGAGTTCAAACTGTTGTGTACGCTCTTCGACCGCCGCGGCAGGGTTCAACCGCGTTCCATCTTGCTCGGCGACATCTGGGGCATCTCGGGTGATGTCGAAACCCGCACCATCGACACCCACGTCAGGCGATTGCGCGAAAAGCTCGCCGAAGCGGGTGAATACATCGAGACGGTGCGCGGTTCCGGCTACCGCTTCATCGCCGAGCCCGGCCACCCGTCCAGGGAATAGCGCGTACCCGCCACGACGTCGGCGGCGGTCTATTCCACTTCCGCCATCACGATGGGTGGATGGTGCAGCAGCGTGATCGAGGGGTTCGGCCCCACGAAACTCTTCGCCACCGCGATCGCCTCGGTCAGCGACTCCGCGCCCTCCCAGCCCATGCGCGCTGGAACATGCGCGTTCTCGGCACCGGCGACGATCACCTTGCCGACGTGCTGTCGGCCATTCTCGCCCCAGTACCACATGAAGAACGGGTGGGCCCCGTGGTACGCATTGCCGCGCCGGTACATTTCGATGTAGCTCGGGTTTTTTGCAAACTCTTCCTCGTACTTGTGCCGCAAGACCATGGCGTCGCGCGTCTCGGGCAGCAGGCGGTTAAAAAACTCGATGTAGCTCGGATGGTGCGCGTGATCGAACTCGTCGTAGCACGGGTGGCACAGAATCAGCGCCCCGCCCTTGCGCAGAATTGGTTGTCCCTTGTGGAAGTTGTGGAAGTAGCCAAGTCCCATCACCTGCACCAGCAATGGATTGAGGATCGAATTGACGTTGTACGGCGAGATGAACGGAATGCCGTAGATCACGATGTCGCTTTGCCCACGCAGCCGGACAAAGTACTGCTCGTGGTTCTTCTCCAGAATGTGCTGGTGCACCGGCTCGGTCTTGCCCGCGTGGCAGGCGATCATCTGGTACTGCGCCGGAATCGAATGCAGCAGCTTGCGCTTGGCGGCGCGCGGCATCTTCGACAGACCCCAGCGCATCGCCTCGAACTTGAGCCGGTCGATCTCGGTGAATTCGTCCTCGTTCTTGGCCAGGAACGCCGTCGGCCCCGCGTACATGCGGTTGTTCAGCGCGGTTTCGATGTGAAACACGTTCATGTGCTGATCCACGATGGCACCCATGCGCTCGACCTTGGTGTTCAGCAGCGACGCCTTGGGATCCATGTAGCTGTCGGATCCGCGAATCGTCTTCGGCTCGTGGTGCGGGCGCAGGCTTTCGTAGTCGCACAGACCCACCGTCACCGACTTGTGGCCACCGTCCATCGGCACCAAGTTGATGTTCACGTAGATCAGCAGATCGCTCTCGACCGCGCGCCGGTTGATGTTGACGGGCTCGTTCTGCTCGGTGCGGCCGAGGTGAACGATGCCGTCGGGATCCTCGGCGTCGTGGTTGTAGAAACGATCGGGGTAAAACGCCGCGTGGATCTTGGAGCCCACCATCCGCTTCATCTCGGCACCGGTCATGCGACGGTGCAGTGAATTGGCGACGATGATGTGAACGTCGTCGACGCCGTTCGCGTCCAGCAGTTCAAGCAGAATCTCGATGATCGTCTGCCGGATGTCGGGCGTCGCCATCGGCGGCAAGGGCAAGCTGATGTCGTCCACCGCGATGGTCACGCGCATGCCAGGTGCAAGCTGCGCGTACAACGGATCGCACCCAAGCGGGTGGTTCAGCGCGTAACGGATCGCCGCGCCCGGATTCACCAGACCCTCGATCGGCGGCTTGGCATACACGACCCGCGTCCCCACCGGCAGATCCTCAAGCAACAGATCCTCGCCGGAGAAAATGATCCGCGGCGCCGAGTCACTGTCGATGTAGACGACCTCGTCGTCCTCCTTGTGGCGCGGCACGGGCCCACGCACGGCCTTGGCCTCACGATCCTTCATCGCAGATCCAGGATGGGCCAGTCGTGCGCCAGGGCGGTGTTGCGCAGACGAAAATCAGGATTGACCGCCGTCGGATGCCCCACCACCGACAGCATCGGGAGATCGCTCATGCTGTCCGAGTAGCTATAACATTCCGACAGCGACAGCTTTTCCTTTTCTGCAAAGATCCGGATCCAGCTCGCCTTGGTCGCCGCCGCCATGACCGGTGGCAACAGGCGCCCCGTCGCCAGTCCATCCGCGAATTCCAGGCGGTTGGTGACCCAGTGATCAAACCCAAGGTGCCGCGCCAGGGGAACGACGGTCAAGTCCAGCGCACCCGTGACCAGCACCTGCCGCAAGCCAAGGCGCTTTGATTTTTCCACCAGCTCGTACGCCCCGGGAAAGATCGACGGCCGGATCACCGCCTCGAACAGTTCTTCGGACAGGTAGCGCAGGCGATCTTCGGACTCGCCCTTGTACCGGCGGAAGAAAATGTCGTTGAACCAGCGCCGACTGTACATGTCGGCGGCCCAGAACAGCGGCACCGACGCCATCGTCTGCGCGGTGCGCACGATGCTGCGCACGACGCCCGCCTGGTTGCGCGCGTTGAACGCAAACGCATGCACCAGGTTGGTTCGCACCAACGTGCCGTCGAGGTCATAAAACGCGGCCGCCTGCATGGATCGGCTGCGCAGCGTATATCAGGAACGCAGCCCCGTCGACGGCGCCCAGGCCGCCGGGTGCGCGGGAGACGAAAAACTAGTCGCTGCCACCACACCCACGGTCAAAACCGACGGTCAAATTTCCTCGGATTCTCCTGGCCGTCTATACCCGCCGAGGCAATGAACGCAGCGTCTGCTCTCGGAGGCCGGCATGGTCACCGCGATGATGCAGAGGATGCACCAAGGAGCGAGCGGATCTCTGCCCGAAGCCGCTCCGCGAGCGGCTCGTTCCTGCCGCTTCGGGCGTCGGCGACTACCTGGCGCTCGAGCTCCGACAAGTTGCGCAGTGAGCCGAATCTCGACTCGATGCTCGCCAGCACCTCGGCCGCGTCGACGCGATCGCTCGAGCGGATCAGCCGCCGCAGGTCGTCCCAGTCGTAATCGGTGCCGCGAATGCGCTCGAAGAAGGCAGCGGGGTCGAACGAATCGCGCACCTGCCAGAGCTTGAGGATCGCGAACCGACGGAGCAGCTCGCCGTCGAATGGCGTCGTCGCGAAGCGGTGAAGGTCGTACAGGTCTCTGACCTTTGCCCGCTGGAACGCAGCGCGCACCTTCTCGGCCACCATCTCGATGACATCGAGGGAGCGCACGTCGAACGGCTCGAACTCGAGGTGCGGGAAGTACGCCTGCGGCTTCATGGGGCGCAGCGCAATCGGCAACGTCGGCCGCTCCCGCAAGCTCACCTGGAGCCTGAAACGGCCTGCACTGTTCCACGCGTGCTGGTAGAGGACCTCGCCGCCGAATGAGGTGTCGCCGTCCGTCTTGTAGTACTCGTCGAAGGTGAAGGCGATGCCATGGTGCTCGCGGTTGAAGACCTGGACGAGGCGCACGAGCACGTCATCCTCGGGCTCGCCCGAGTCGAGGGTGAAGTCGAGGTCCTCCGAGAACCGGCCCGCCGATCCGAACACGGTCTTGCGCAGGCAGGTGCCGCCTTTGAAGGCGAGGTGCGTGGAGACACCAGAATCGTGAAGCGCGCGCAGGGCGTAGGTGAGGACGACGTCGCGCTCGGCAACGAGCTTGTCGCGCAGGCCGCTGTTGCGCGCGTAGAGGTCGACGAACTTGTCAGCGATCACGACGCGCCTCCAGGTCAAACTTCACGCGGCGGCGCGGCTGCTCGCCCTTCTCCAACAGCACGTCGCGGGGCACGTTCTCGACGATGTTCCAGCTTCGAGCGAGTGTGCCGCTCGTGCCCCACTTTCGTCGCGGACCGAGCAGGACCTTGCTACCCGGGCGCACGAGCCGATCGACCGCTCTGCGCACGTCGGGCGGCAGCTCGACGCCATGCAGATCGGCGAAGTACCCAAGTCGCTGTGCCAGCGCCGACTCGCCCCAGCATTCGAGCATCTCCACGAGCCGCTCCGACCTGAGCTTGGGCATCGAGCGCCGCACCATCCTCGAGACTTCTCCGAGAGCGCCAGCGTAGTGCGGGCGGTCCAGCGCGTCGAGCAGGGCCCGCTCGGGAATTGCCAGCTGGACTTTCGTGCCCAGCACCGAGGCCTCCTCGAACCCGAAGAACCGCTCCTCGCTCACGTGGGCGAACACGTAGCGCGTGCCGCGGATCGTCTCCGGCCGGCGACGCTGCCGGCACGCGAGGTAGACCTCGGCGAACACCTGTTCGGTCAGGCCGTGGTGCGTGCACGCGGTGCCGAACGAGAAGAAGTACGGGCGCACGAGCACAGCGCCGGCGAGGAGCGGGTTCGTGTCGGCGATCGCCTCGCGGCCACGGTCGGCCGGGATGAACTGGAACAGGCCGGGTCGCAGTCGCTCGAGCCAGCCCTTCCGCACGAGTTGGTGGGCGAGATACCTGGCATACCCCGCGGAAGCACCGAGGGTGGCGTGCAGATCCTCTAGCGTGACCGTCTTTTGACCCCGCCACTCAAGGTCGAGCACAACCTTGGCTTCGTTCTTCGAGAGAGTGCGGTCCATGGCGCGTCAATCGCCTCGTGTTAGTATTCTACTAACGAACAGACCTATGTGCAACCACGCTGATCGCGCCTCGTTTGGGAACCACTTCTCATAAAGTGGCGGCGCGAGTGCTTGATCGATGGGCTCGCCAAAGTGCGCAGCGACGGAGACGCGATCAAGAGAGGCACCATTTCGCCATGTCTGCCGTCACTTTATGAGAAATTGCGGTTTTGCTATGTTTGGGGTCGCGATGTTGGACTCTCCACGATCACCTGCTCCCCAACGCCCCCTCGGCGTTGGGCTCATGGCGGCGACGCTGGTCGGCGCATGCGCCACCATGGGCTCGGTCGGCTCCCCTGCCGCCGAGCCGCCTGGGATAGGGCAGCCCTTCCCCGACATCGCGGTGAAGGCACTCTCGGGTGACCGCGACGTTCGCATCGGCGATCTGCGCGGCAAGGTCGTTCTGGTCGATATCTGGGCCTCCTGGTGCGGCCCGTGCAAGGAAGAGCTGCCGATGCTCGATGATATGGCAGCCCGGCTTGCGGCACGCGGGGTGCAGATCGTCGCCATCTCCATCGACGAGGACAAGCAAAGCGCCCAAACTTTTCTGCGCGCGCGCCCACGATGGAGCCTTTCGTTGGCACACGATCCAGGTGGCAAGGTGCCCAACCTGCTTCAACTCGCCCAGATGCCAACCTCGTACATCATCGACCGCACCGGCATCCTTCGCCACGTCCAGGTGGGATTCGATCGCGCCGACGCCGCAACCATCGAAGCCCGTCTCACGGAACTGGCCAGCGCGCACTGACACCATGGGCGGAGGATTTTCAGAAGCAGCCGCGCGCGGCACCGCAAGCGCGTTTGCCTTCGCGCTCACCGCCGGGTTGCTGACCGCGCTCACCCCGTGCGTCTATCCGATGATTCCCATCACGATCAGCGTCTTTGGCGGACGCGGCGTCACCCGCGGCCGCGCCATCTTGCTGGCCACGCTGTACGTCGCCGGCATCGCCACGATGTTTGGCGCGCTCGGCACCGGGTTCGCGCTGCTCGGCAAGGCGTTCGGCACGTTTCTCGCGAATCCCTGGGTGATCGTCCCGCTGGCGATGTTCTTCGTCGCCATGGCGGCCTCGATGTTCGGCGCGTTCGAACTCAATCTGCCGTCCGGCTTGCAACAACGACTCGCTCAGGTCGGCGGACGTGGCGCGAGCGGTGCCTTCCTGATGGGCCTCGTGGGCGGGCTGATCGCCGCGCCCTGCACCGGTCCTCCCCTGGCCGGGATCCTCGCCTACGTGGCCACCACGCGCGACGCCGTCAAGGGCTTCTTCCTGCTCGCCACCTATGCCGCGGGCATCGGCGTGCCATTCTGGATCATCGCGGGTTTCTCGATGCAACTGCCAAAATCTGGCCGCTGGATGGAGGCCGTCAAGGGCGTCTTCGGCATCGCCCTGTTGGTCGCGGCGCTGTACTACTTGAAGGCAGTTGTTCCGGCCCTGGCCGACTTCACCGACAAGGATCAACTTTTTTTGCTTGCCGCCATGGCGTTCGTGGCCGGTGGCCTGACCATCGGCGCGGTCCACCTCACGTTCCACGATGGGTGGGTCAGACGCTTGCGCAAGGCCCTGGGCATCGCGCTCTGCGTTCTTGGGCTGTTCGGCGCCAGCAATTACCTGCTTACCCCCAAGATCGAGATCACCTGGCTGCACGACGAGGCCACCGCGCTCACCGAGTCCCACGCCAGGCAGCAGCCCATGATCGTCGACTTCTCGGCTGCCTGGTGCCTGCCCTGCAAGGAGCTCGAGGTGCAGGTCTTCGCCCACCCCGAGGTCGCGCGGCAGTTGGCCACCTTCACGCGCCTCAAAATCGATCTGACCGAGGAAGACGACGCCAAGGCAGCACTCACGCGAAAATACAGCGTCGACACCCTGCCCGCGGTGCGCATGCTGTCGGTGGACGGCAAACTCGCGGCGCGCGTCGACACCCTCGTCGGCGTGCCCGAATTCCTCGAACGTCTCGCCGCGGCCCGCCGCTAAGGCGGTTATCGCTTCTCGCGATCCTTGTTCGTCTCGATAAGTGCTTCACGCACCTGCCGCGGCACCTCGGCGTAGCGCTTGAACTCCATCGAGAACTCGCCCTTGCCCTGGGTGGCCGAGCGGAGATCGGTCGAGTAGCCGAACATGTCCGACAGCGGCATCTCGGCCTGCGCGACGACGAAGCCGCCGTCCTGCTTTTCGGTCGTCATGATCGTGCCACGGCGCTGGTTCAACTGGCCGAGCACCGCACCCTGAAATTCTTCCGGGAACTGAACTTCAACCAACATGATTGGTTCGAGGATCGTCGGTTTGGCCTTGGCGTAGCCCTCACGGAAGCCCATCAGGCCGGCCGTCTTGAACGCCATTTCCGACGAGTCGACCGCGTGCGCGGCACCGTCGTTGATCGTTGCCCGCACACCAACGATCGGGAATCCGATGAGTGGTCCCTTCTTGATCGCCTCCTGAAATCCCTTGTCGCAAGCCGGAATGAACTCACGCGGAATCGAGCCACCGCTGATGTCGTCGACGAACTCATAACCCGTCGGGTGGTCCGAAGGCAGGGGCTCGACGAAGCCGGCAATTTTGGCGTACTGACCGGAACCGCCGGTCTGCTTCTTGTGGGTGTAGTTGAATTCGCCGCGCGCAGTGATGGTCTCGCGGTACTTGACCTGGGGTTTGCCCGTGATGGTCTCGCAGGCGTACTCGCGCTTCATGCGCTCGATGTAGATTTCGAGGTGCAGCTCACCCATGCCGCTGATGATGGTCTGGGCGGATTCCTCGTCGCGGTGAACCCGGAACGTTGGATCTTCCTTGGTGAAGCGGTTGAGCGCCTTGCTGAACTGGGTCGCGCCGGCCTTGTCCTTCGGCGCAACGGCGAGCGAAATAACCGCGTCGGGCACGTGCATCGACGTCATCGTGTAGTTGATTCTGTCCTCGGTGAACGTGTCACCCGACGAACACTCGACGCCGAACAACGCCACGATGTCCCCGGCGCTGGCGCTGTCGATATCCACCATCTCGTCCGCGTGCATGCGCACGAGCCGCGGCACCTTCACCTTCTTCTGCCCCATCGAGCAGTTGAAGATGAAGTCGCCCTTGGAGACACTGCCCTGGTAGACGCGCACGTACGTCAACTGACCGTAACGGCCGTCTTCCAGCTTGAACGCCAGGCCCACGAACGGCTTGCTGGCGTCGCTCTCCAATATCACCTTCTCTTCGGCCTTGTCCTGGTTGAGCGCGAAGTTCTGCACCTCGGCCGGGTTGGGCAAGAACAGGTTCACGCCATCGAGCAAGAGCTGCACGCCCTTGTTCTTGTAGGCCGAACCCATGAACACCGGCGTCGCCTTGAGCGCGATCGCCGAGCGCCGGATCGCCGCCCGCAGCTCTTCCACCGTCGGCTCCTGTTCCATGAGGAACTTTTCCTCCATGGCCGAATCGACCTCGGCGATGGCGGTGATCATTTCTTTGCGCGCGCCCCTGGCCTCCTCGACCTGGTTGTCCGGGATGGCCTCCTCGCGGATGTCCTCGCCGTTGTCGCCGTCGAAATAGAACGCCTTCATCCGGATCAGATCGACGACGCCCTCGAAACGGTCTTCCTGCCCGATCTGAATCTGCGTGATGATGATGTGGTGGCCAAGCTTCGCCTTTAGTTGTTCGGCCACCCGCTTGCCGCTCGCGCCCGCGCGGTCGAGCTTGTTGATGAAGGCCAGGCGCGGCACGTTGTACCGGCGCATCTGCCGGTCAACGGTGTACGACTGCGACTGCACCCCGGCCACCCCGCAAAGCACCAGGACGGCACCGTCGAGCACGCGCAACGCACGCTCGACCTCGATGGTGAAGTCCACGTGCCCGGGCGTGTCGATGAGGTTGATGTGGTGGCCATCCCACTCGCACACCGTCGCGGCCGACTGGATCGTGATGCCCTTCTCACGTTCGAGATCCATGAAGTCCATGGTCGCGCCGACGCCGCTCTTCCCCTTGACCTCTTCGATCTTGTGGATCTTGCCACTGTAGAAAAGGATGCGCTCCGACAGGGTCGTCTTGCCCGAGTCGATGTGCGCCGAGATGCCGATGTTCCGAACCTTGTCTACGGAGCGAACCTTGTCGATGGAGGCCATGAGAACTTCCTTGGATGGTGGGGACGTTTAAGGGGCGCGTAGTTTAGTCCAGACGCTCCCCGCGACCACAAAAATCGCGCGCCCGGGCCCGGTGCCGGATCTAGTGCAGCACGTCGTGGTGCGACGCAGCTCGCTTGTCTTCACCGTGCAGCAACTGATGGGCGTGGCCAATCAGCTCCGCCATGTACGTCGCCACGGTGCAAAACTCGCCCGCCTTGCGCTCGGCCAGCAGATGCACCGCCTTGTGCATCAGCGCCCGGCAGAGCGCCCAGTCCGAATCCGTTCCCCGGCCCGCCGTTTCGGCCACGAGGCTGTCGAGGCGAGCCTCGTGTTGTTGTTGCAGTTCTTCGATTGTCGCCATGGCAACCTCCCGTGAATCTGAATTCGTGATATTTCTGGCACCTTGCTCGCGCGTACACGCATGGTGAACATCGGTCGGTCGCCATCGCCGTCGCCACCGGCAACACCGATTCGCCCCTTTCTCAAGTGGGCTGGCGGCAAGACTCAGCTTCTACAGCAGTTTGAGGCGCTTTACCCAGAAGGTCCGATTGCCCGCTACTTCGAGCCCTTCCTGGGTAGCGGCGCGGTGTTTTTTACCGTCCGGGCGCGGCTCGCACCGAAGGCGTGCATCCTTTCCGACAGCAACGCGGAGATCATCAACGTCTTCCGCGCCGTGCAGCAGGACGTGGACAGGCTCATTGCTCACCTCGACCGACACAAGCAGACGCACGCGCGGGATCCCGAGGCCACCTTTTACGACGTGCGCGCACACGTCCCCGACGACGAGCTGGAACGCGCCGCGCGGCTCATCTATCTGAACAAGACGTGCTTCAACGGACTTTACCGCGTCAACAGCCGCGGCCTGTTCAACGTGCCTTTCGGGCGGCCGGTCAACCCTGGAATCTACGACGAAGTAGGCTTGCGCGCGGCAAGCGCCTCGCTGCGAGGCGTGACCATTGAGGTCCGCGACTTTCGCGAAACGGCGAAGCACGCCCGACCACGCGACTTCGTCTATTTCGATCCGCCCTACGATCCGATCTCCAAGACGTCGTACTTCACGTCGTATTCCAAGGACGCTTTTGGCAGGCAAGAACAGACGGACCTGGCCGACGTTGCGGCTCTTTTGGCGGCCAAGGGGTGCTTCGTGATGCTGTCGAACAGCAACACGCCTTTTGTCCGAAAACTGTACAAAGCTAGAGGGCTTCACCTCGTTAAAGTGTCGGCCCGGCGCACCATCAATTCGAACGCGGCACGGCGCGGCCCGATCAAGGAAGTCGTGGCGTGCAGCTACGCGCCACCCGCCCGGCGCAACCGGGAGGCAGAATGATCCGCCTGACCCGCATCTACACCAAGCAGGGCGACAAGGGCGACACGCGCCTCGTTGGTGGCCGCAAGATCCGCAAGGACGCGCTGCGAATTGACTGCTACGGCACGGTCGACGAACTCGGCGCGTGCCTTGGACTCGTGCGCACCGAGCTTGAAACCCCTGCCGGAGTCGCCGGTTCGAGCGAGCTGCTGGCCATCGTCAAACGGGTGCAGAACGAACTGTTCAACCTGGGATCGCAGCTCGCGACGCTGCCCGGCGACCGGCATCCCAAGCAGCCGGTGATCGAAGCAAGGCACACCACGGCCCTGGAACGTGAGATCGACGCATGGAATGCCGAGTTGCCGTCGCTGCGCAGCTTCGTCCTGCCGGGTGGCGGCCCGGTCGCAGCGTCGCTGCACCTCGCCCGCACGGTCTGCCGCCGGGCCGAGCGCCTGGTCGTGCGCCTGGCGGCGACCGAAACCATCGACGCCGAGGTTATCCCCTACCTCAACCGCCTGTCCGACCATCTGTTCGTCATGAGCCGCCACGCCTGCCGCATTTACGCTCAGGCCGAGCCCCTGTGGGAACCCGAAAAGACATAGGTCAAAACCCGACGGCGATCCCGACGTTCACGTCCACGTTGAACGTCGTCTTGGGGAAGCCGCCAAGCCCGTTCACCCCCAGCGTCAACGTCAGCTTGTCGCTAACGTCATAGAAGAAGCCCGCAGCCGGTCCAACCAGAATAATGCCTCCCAGCACGGTGTCGACACACCCCGTCTTCATGTCGTCGCCGCAATCCTTGCGCCTGGCGCTAATATCCACCAGGTGGCGGATGTCGCCACCGCCTGCGGCAAAGGCCACGTAGGGACGGAACGCCGCCGTGCTGAAAAACCACGTCGCCTTGGCCATCGCGGCAAGCGCACCCTTGGCTGGCTCGCACACCGGCGCAGGCGAACAACCGCTCTTTGCGCTGGTGGCACCGGTGACGATCTGAATGCGTCCCTGAATCGACAGCAGCAGTCGCTGCGAATAGTAGTAGCCGACCTCGGGACTGAAATGCAGCAACCCGGCCGCCGCCATCCCACTGAACGCAATTGGCGACCGGTCAGGAGCTGCCCCGATCGGGTTGAGTTCGGGGGTGCCAGAGGCGTAGCCGTAGCCCGCACCGAGGCCCAGGCCGATCATGATCCCCCCGGCCTTCGTGGTGCTGACGTCAGGATCGGCATCCTCCGGCCCTTTAGTGACGGTCGGTTCATCTTCCGGATGACGGCGGGCAGGCCGCGCTGGCACCGGCTCAGTCGCCCCGGCCACCGGGGCCTCCGGCGCCGCCAGGGTCACGAGGTGGGGCTCGCCCGACGAGCCGTTCGCCGCGATCGCAACGCCTTTTCTACTGCGCGCCTCGATGTAGTACGCCACGACGCTGCCCCCGGTCGCCGGTTCCGGAATCCTCGCCACGAACCAGCCTTGACTGTCCTTCTCCATGTCGCGCGCAAGAAAGTCATCGGCACCGTCGGGACGGTAGGCAAGAATGACCCGGTCGAAGGCCAGGCCGACCTCGACCGCGGCCTTGATCGTTATCGGGGTGTTTGGCTTTCCCTCGCTCACCGACTCGTGAAAGATCCCAGTGATCGCCTTCGGCGGCGCGCCATCGTCGGCAACCGCCGGCTCGGGCTTGCTATCTACGTTCGCCGGGGCGGGCGCAGGTTCTGGCTTGACCGCTTCCACGCCACCCTTGACGACGTCGTCAAAGGCCGCCTGAATTTCGGGATTGGACAGGCGCCTGGAAACGCGCACGCCGGGATCGACTTCGATGGCGCGTTTGAACTGCCGGACGCCCAGATCGCGTTGCTTGAGTCCGCCGATGAGAACCGCCCCCAGATTCGCGTGGGTCACGGCCTTGAGCGGATGCCGTGACAGCCCCTCGGTGGCGCAAACCTCGAGCGCCTGCAGCAGAAATTTTCGTGCTTCGTCGAGGTCGAGGTTCTCGTAGGCCTCGATGGCCTTCTTGTTGAGATCCTTGACCTTGGCCACCACCGCCGCGGGGACGTCCTGCGCCTGCACCCTGGACGGTGACAACGCCGGGATGGAGCCCAAAACCATGGCGGCCAGGACGGCCACCCTCGCGATGCGACCTTTTTTCCACAACGAACACGGCATACCTGCGGCTCCTTTCACGACTCCTCGATCCAAACGCGGGTCATCACATCGCCCTTCGCGATCTTGTCGACGACCTCGATACCCGACACGATCTCGCCGAACACGGTGTGTTTCCGGTCAAGGTGGGGTTGCGGCGCGTGGCAGATAAAAAACTGCGAACCGCCCGTGTCTTTCCCGGCGTGCGCCATCGACAGTGAGCCGCGCTGGTGTACCTGCCGCTTGCCACTGGTCTCGCACTTGATGTGGTAGCCCGGCCCGCCGGTACCGGTGCTCTGGGGACAGCCGCCCTGAACCATGAAGTTGGGAATCACGCGATGAAACGTCAGGCCGTCGTAAAAAGCCCGCTTGGCCTTCTTGCCCGTCTTGGCATCGGTGAATTCCTTGGTCCCGCTTGCGAGTCCAATAAAGTTTGCGACCGCGCCCGGCGCGTCGTCTTCAAAGAGTTCTACGACCATCGTTCCTTTGGCGGTTTCGAGGTGAGCTTTCTTCATGGGTGGCAGACAATACCCCAGGGTCGGCCCGAGATGTAGTTCCAAGATGTAGGGGAAAGTGCGGCCTGCCCTATTGGCAATCGACGCAAAGTTCGAGTCCGGACGCAACCATCCGGCGGCGTGGCCGATACAAGACCAGGAGGTTTCAATGTCTACAAGCCGCATCGATTCAGGGTCCAATTCAGCCGTCAGTGTGCAGCCCGCTCGCACCCGTCAAACCGAAGCACCCGCCACGCCGTTCCGTGACGTCCTGGCGGGCGGCGTCAAGGTGCTGATGACTGGTGCCGAGGTGGGTGCCAGCGTCATGGGGGGGCCGGTGCTGGCCGCCGCCGTGCATGCAGCAGGGGTCGGTGCTGCCACGCAGATCGCGCCGGGGGGCAGCCCGGCGACGGGAACGTTTGGGGGTAATGCGGGTGTGCCCGGGTCGGCCACTTCCGAGATGGCGGGGATTGCTGCCATGCAGCGGGAGAATCAGGCGTTCAACCTGCAGCTCATCAATCTGCAGGAAGACATTCAGAAGGACAGTCGGCAGTTCAACACCGTCTCCAACGTGCTGCGCGCCAAGCACGACACCGCCAAATCCTCGATCGGCAACATCCGGAGTTAGCCTGTGCTAACTTCGGACTAAGATGAAGATCCAGGGCCCAAGTTCGGGATCACCGGCGGACGGAACCCCCGTTTCGCCGGTGCAAACCGAAAAGCTCGCTGCCGCAAAGGCGACGGCCGACGCGCCTTTTGGCGACAAGATCGACGCGGCAATAGCCGCGAGCCCCGCCGGGGCAGTCGCTCCGGCAGCCAGGGCGACGGCCGGACAGGCGGAACACTTCGCCGCCGACATTGGAGCCAACCTCGGTGCCGGCCGCATCACACCAGACGCAGCCATCAACCAGGTCATCCATCGCATTCTCGACCGGCAGATCGGCGCGGACGCGCCTGCGGCGGTGCGCCAGCGCGTCGATGCAGCACTGCGCGACGCCCTGGAATCCGATCCGATGCTGCTGGAAAAAGTGCGCAGCCTCGGCGCGCGCTAAGCAGCTACGCAACAACCGCAGCCGCAAGTTCCAGCGGCGGCGCGGCGACCCTGGCTTCGCGCGCGGCCCTTCTGGCGTCAACGGCCTCGCGCACCTTGGGAGGCAGCGAAATGGACTCCGTGTCGAACATCGACAAGGCGTCGATCAAGACGGCCGTTCGGTCTGTCTTGCCGGCCTTCTTGTCGATGATCACCTGCCATTGCTCCCGCAGTCGGCAAAGGCCCCCGGTTCCCCCTCCCCCGCCCAGAGACTCGTATCGAACACGAACCGCCAGTTGCGCGGCTGCTGCTTCCAGAACGTCGATCATGTGGTCGGGGCTCATGCGGACTTGGCTCCTTGGGTACCTGCGTGGAGGGCGTGGCTCACGGGAAGAGTCACCATGAACGTTGTACCCCCACCCGGCCGACTCTGAAAATTAATTGTCCCCCCGTGCGCGTAGACGATGTTGCGCACGACCGACAGCCCCAGCCCGGTCCCCTCCCCCGGCGGCTTGGTGGTGAAAAATGCGTCGAAAATGTGCGGGCGATCCGCTTCGCGGATCCCCGCCCCATCGTCCGAAACCGCAAGCCCGACGACGTCTTTCCGGTCGTTGCGAAAAGTTCGGACGCTGATGGTGCCACCCTGGTCCCTGATGGCATGGGCCGCATTGGTCACCAGGTTGATGACCACGGACACCAACTGATCGCGGACGACGTTGATCGCGGGCAGGTCGGAGACAAAGTCACGCTCCACCCGCGCTTTCACCTCCACAAGCACGTGCTCGCAGAACGACAACCCTTGCTCGACCACGTCGTTGATCGACAGGCGCAAGGGTTCGACGCGGGCTGGACGCGCGTAGGTGACAAGTTCCCGGGCAAAGCGCTTGATGCGTTCCGAACCTTCTTGAATCTTGCGCAGGCGGTCCACGTCCGACGCATCGAACGCATTCGGCCCCCGCCCTTCCATGGCAGCGGTTGCTTTGCGCAGCACCGCCTCGGCGCACACCTGAACCGAGGTCAGCGGATTGTTGATTTCGTGGGCCACCCCGGCGGCGATCTGTCCCACCGTCGCCAGCTTTTCGGCGTGAATGACCTGCGTCTGCGCTTGCCGCAGAGCGGTCACGTCCTGCCCGATCGCCAGGACTGCCGCAATCTCACCGTCGTGCCCCTTGACCCGCACCACGTTGAACTCGGCGCGCAGCACCATGCCCTGGGCGGAAGGTAGCCTGACCTCGCGGCGCAGCGGATCGACGGCACCGGCCACCAGTTCCTGGATGACCTGCCCCACTTCGGGTTGCCCAATCTCGCGCAGCCACGGCCGCAGATCGCGACCGAGGATTTGCTCCTTCGGGTAACCAGTCAGACGCGCCATCGCCCGGTTCCAGATCGTCACGCGACCGGTTCGATCGGTCGCAATGACCAGGACGTTCGCCTGATCGATAAGCTGCTCCAGGTAGTCCTGTAGGTACGCCGTGTGCTGCAAAAGGCGGCGCGTGTGAGCCACCACGGCCAGGTGATTGGCGACCGGAATCACCAGGCTCTTGTCTGGCCGCAGCGGGTAGCTCGCCTTCCCGCGCGCGGGTGCCCGATAGTTGACGTACACCAGGCCGGTCAATTCGCCCCCCACGTGCAGCGGGACCGAAAAACCTGCGGCGGCACCTTCAAACACCAAATCAGAATCGGGCGCGCTGCGGAGCTCTCCGCCGACGGACAGGACTTTGAGCGTGGCCCCGGTGCGCGCCTCGATGGTTCGCACCGACACCATCCGATGCGGCAGCAGCTCGCACAGCGTGCTGTGGAGGACCTGCATCAGATCCGCATCGCCGAGGTCCGCGGTCACTGCACGCGAAAAAGCGATGATCCGCCGCAAAACCTGCCCTGCGGACAGCAACGGGTAGGCGACGGAAGGAGTGCGCCGCGACCCCGGCTTCGGCTTCGGGGGAGGCCGTCGGGAGCGCACGGGCGCGTTCTTGCGTCGCTTGGCCGGCATCAGTCGCGCGATTTTCGTGCTGAGCCCACAGCGGCGGCGACAACCTGCTCCGCCGCCGCTGTGGCTTCCGCCCAGACGCGGCGCACCGGCACCCTGGCACGCGCCGCCAGTTTCTGACAATCGGCGAATTCGGGCACCGCGTTGGTCACGTGACCCTCGATCGCGGCGACCTTCACGGCGATCGGACCGTACGACGTCATCACGCGCGCCAGCGATCGTCCGAGCACCGTCCGGTGCGCCGCAAACGCGCGGACCCCCAGGGTGGTGGAGTTTTCAAAAAACGCGCGCTCGACCGCGGGGCGGTGCGCCGGTTGGCAAAGCGCTGATACTTCCAGCGCCGGCCTGCCCTTTTTCATGATGATCGGCGTCGTCCAGGCATCAAGCGCACCGGCCGCGAACAGCGCGACCATCAGTGGCTCGACCAGTTGTGGATTCATGTCATCGATGTTGGCGGCGACGATCAGCACGTCGCACAGAGCTCCCGCCAGGGGTTGCCCCATCGTCTCGCCAAGCAAGACGCGCAGAACATTCGGGCGATCCGCAAGCTCGCGCGTCCCTGCCCCGAAGCCCTGGCCAAAGATGCGCATGGGCGGCGGCGATCCGAACTCGTCAACCAGCGAGGCAAGGATCGCGGCGCCCGTGGGCGTGACCAGCTCGCCGTCGCCGTCGCTGCTGGTCGGAACGTTGGCCAGAAGTGCCGCGGTGGCCGGGGCCGGAATCGCCACCGGCCCATGGGCCGTGTACACGATGCCGCTACCAATGGACGGCGGGGTCGAGGTGATGGACGTCGGCGACAGATAAGTCACCGCCGCGGCAGTGCCCACCACATCGGCGATCGAATCGTAGGCACCCACCTCGTGAAACGTCACCTGGTCAACCGGCACGCCATGCAGCGCGGCCTCGACTTCGGCAATGCGCTCGAAGATTTCTCCTGCCAGGCGTCTGGCATCTACAGGGAGATTCGCTCGTTTCAGCAGACGACGTATTTCAGCATGGTCGCGGTGATCGTGATGATCGTGGTGATCGTGATCGGGATGCGCAGGCGCGTGGGCATGAAGCGCTGCCGTAGGTTTCTTGGCGCGCGGGCGCGATCCCGGCCAGGTGACCACGAAGCCTTTACCCACGAACGCGCCACGTTTTCGGCGCTCAAAGCGAGCGACAAGCCCGGGTACCTTCATGGCACCGATGGCATCCGTGACGATCTTGGATGGCACCCCGACGTCGACCAGTGCCGCAACCGTCATGTCCCCCGCGATGCCCGACACGGGGTCGAAATGCAGGTGCAGTCCCTTCGGTGGCGCGTTCAAGCTGGGCGCTTTCGGTTGAGCAACGACGCCATCCTGCCGGCGCCGAATCCATTATCGATATTGACCACCGCGACACCGGCGGCGCACGCGTTCAACATGGTCAGCAGCGCCGCCACGCCGCCAAAACTGGTGCCGTAACCCACGCTCGTCGGCACCGCGATCACCGGCCGGGCAAACAGCCCCGCGGTCACGGTCGGCAACACCCCGTCCATGCCGGCCACCGCGATGATGACTTCCGCCTCCTCGATGATGTCGCGCCGGGCCAGGAGGCGGTGCAGGCCCGCCACACCGACGTCGAAGATGCGCGAAACACGGTTGCCATCGGCCTCGCACGTGGCGACGGCTTCTTCGGCCACGGGAATGTCGGCGGTCCCCGCGGTCAGCACGGCGATCGAGCCGCGACCCTGGTCTTGCTCCGGCGTCGGACCGAACAGCAGCATGCGGGCCACGTCGAGGTAGCGCGCCTGCGGAAGTTCCTGCAACACCTCATCGGCCTGCTCGGGCGAAACCCGCGACGCGATCACCGTGGCACCGCCACGGCCGAGTTCGGCCAGCAACATGGAGATCTGCGCCGCGGTCTTGCCCGGCGCGAAGATCACCTCGGCATAACCCGTGCGCAGCTGCCGATGCGTGTCTGCATTGGCAAAACCCAGCGAACGAAACGGCAGATCCTTGAGTTCGGCCAGGGCACGGTCGGGCGACAGACTGCCCGCGTGTACCTGTTCAAGAAGCTTGCGAATCGAATCGGCGTCCACTTGGCGCGAGACTATCAGACCGCCAGACCGTCTGGCGAAGCCTGACAGAGGCCCAGCGTAGTTGACCACCAGGGGATCGACTGGTAATTAGCCCTTGGTCGGTCGCAACTGCGGTCGCACGGGGCTGTAGCTCACCTGGGAGAGCGCCTGAATGGCATTCAGGAGGTAGTCGGTTCGATCCCGATCAGCTCCACACTGCGGAAGCGCGCGAGACGGTGGCAGGTCATCGGTTTCCCGTTCACCACTTTGGTGCGAGAGCAATCCTCGGGGCAATTCGATCTTCCGAGCCCCGACCGACGCCATCCCGCACGTGGTACACTTTGCCTTGATGAGTCGGCGGTATACGGCGGTATTCGAACGCGAGCAGGACGGCGGCTTCTCCGTGTACGTCCCCGACCTGCCCGGCTGTGCGTCCCAGGGCGACACGCACGACGAGGCGCTGGCGAATATCCGTGAGGCCGTCGACTGCTACCTTGAGGGGCTCAAGGCCGACGGTCTGACCGTGCCCGAGTCGCATGTCGATGTAGCGTGGTAACGTTGACTTGCTGCCATGGGATCCCCGGCACCTAGAAAAGCCACGTACGAGGACGTGCTCAGCGCGCCCGCGCACAAGGTTGCCGAGATCGTCGCGGGCGAGTTGATCCTGAGCCCGCGCCCGGCGGGACCGCACTCGGCTGCGGCGACCGCGCTCGGCGAAGAGCTGGGCCCCCCGTTCAAGCGTGGCCGAGGCGGTCCGGGGGGATGGATTATTCTCTACGAGCCAGAACTCCATCTTGCTGCGAATGTCGTCGTGCCGGATCTGGCTGGCTGGCGCCGCAGCACCATGGACGCGATCGCCCGCGAGCCGTACTTCACGATCCGCCCGGACTGGGTATGCGAGGTGCTGTCGCCGTCGACTGAGCGCTTCGATCGTGGAGACAAGATCGCGCTGTATGCGCGCGCCGGAACCGCGCACGCCTGGCTCGTCAATCCGCTGCAGCAAACGCTCGAGGTCTTGCGTCTGTCAGCCGAGAGGCCGAATCAATGGCTCACCGTCGGTGTGCATCGCAACGATGCCAAAGTGCGCGCCGAGCCGTTCGAGGCGCTGGAACTCGATCTTGCCATCTTGTGGATGGACGTGAAGCCGTAGCGCGCAGCCACGCGAAGGGGTTGTTCATGCCAAGCGTGCGGGGTTGGGGCGTTTCTGGCAAAGTCGCGGCGTGGAGTCGGAGACTACGGCCATCACGGCAACACCCAAAAGCGCGATTTCCGCCCAGGCGATCGCCGCGCGCATCGCCGCTCTTGGCCTACAGATCGACGCCGACCTGCCCCCCGGCGAGCTCACCGTCGTCGGCATCCTGCGCGGTGCCTTCATGTTCATGGCGGATCTCGTGCGCGCGATCCCGCGGCCGATGCGCTGCGATTTCCTC
>CAYSKR010000007.1:0-3323 GCA_964431675.1 uncultured Myxococcales bacterium | reverse complement strand
ACTGGTGGGCGGCGGTGTTGCCGCGTATCTACTGCTGCCGCCCGTAGCGAGGCAAACTACCGTCGACGTCAAGATCATCGGCGCCGACCCGACGAAGTAAGTCCTCGATGCTGACGCGTAGCTCCGGGTGCATCCACCGTGGAGTCAAATGTGCCCACGGTTCGAGCACAAAACGCCGCAGCGCGATGCCCGGATGCGGCAGCTTTAGGCCCGGCACGTTGACGACACGCCGGTCGTAGCTCAAGAGGTCCAGGTCGATCGTGCGCGGCCCCCACGGCATACCGCGTGCTCGCCCGAGCGCAAGCTCTATGTCGAGCATCGTATCGAGCAGAGCGCGTGGCGCCAGCGCAGTCGTGCAGCGCACAACGCCGTTCAGAAATGGCGGCTGCACGGGGCCCACCGCCCGGTACTCGAGCAGTGGCGAGAGCTCGAGGTCGGCACAGACCCGCGAGATCGCCCGCAAAGCCTGAGCGACGCGCAGGCGGCGCGGCCCGATGTTGCTGCCCAGACCGATGAAACACTCCGCCATGTCGCCGGCCTCTATCCCAAGACGCGCACCCCGGACAGGCTTGACTGCCCCTCCGGCCGAGCCCTATGCCCAACCTTCCATGCCCATGATTCAAAGCCGGGTGCTCCGCGTTCGGGCGCCGGCCCCCAACTGGGCGCTCGTAGAGCTGGAGGGCACTGGCATTGGCCAAGCGGTCGAGCCTGGGCGCTTCGCCATGGTGTCGTCGCTGCGGCCACACTGCATCTTGCCGCGGCCTTATTCGTATTGCGGCAGCGCTGGGCCAGACCACGCGAGTTTTCTCATCAAGGCGGTTGGCGTGGGGACGGCTGCGCTCGCCGGCGCTCTGCCCGGCGCCACCGTTGCGGTATTCGGGCCGCTGGGCAATGCCTTTCCCTTGATCGATGGCGCCTGGTGGGTGGCCGGCGGCATCGGCCTGGCGCCCTTCGTGCCCTTGCCCCAGCGCGGCTTCTTCGGCGCCCGTTCGATGGCCGAGGCCGCGGTCGCGCAGAAGCTAGGCATCGCGGCGGAGCTGGCCACGGACGATGGTTCGAGCGGCTTTCACGGCTCGGTTGTGGAGCTGCTCGATCGCGAGCTTGCGGACACGCAACCCACAGCGGTCTATACGTGCGGGCCCACAGCGATGATGGCGGCCGTCTGCGAGATCACGCGCAAGCACAGGGTCGCAACGTGGGTGAGTCTGGAGGCGCGCATGGCATGCGGCATCGGCATTTGCAGGGGCTGCAGCCATCGCGACGCAGGCGGCGGCTGGCGTTGCATCTGCGTCGACGGGCCGGTGTACCGCGCCCAGGACATCTTCGCTTGATGGAACTAAGGCGGCCGGTCAGAATTAGCTTGTCAACTTGTTCGTTGTGTGATCTACGGTGGATGTGCACCGCGACACCGACCTAGAGGAGACCATCGTGGCGAAGTACGCGGCGATCGGAGGCGTCCTCAACGAGCGCGCACGGCGGCTCTGGGCGGCGACGGAATCGCGGGCCATCGGATACGGCGGCGATTCGCTGGTGTCGTCCGCGACCGGCCTGGCGCGCGCGACGATCTCCAGCGGGCGGCGGGAGCTTGATGCCGGGGTTGAACCCAGGGGACGAGTGCGAAGCCGCGGTGCCGGGCGCCCATCGCTCCAGCAGACGCAACCCGGCATCAGGGCGGCGTTGGAGAAACTGGTGGACCCGGTGACCCGGGGAGATCCGATGTCCCCGCTGCGCTGGACCTGCAAGAGCAAGGCGAAGCTCGCTGCTGCGATGGTGAAGACGGGATGGAAGCTGAGCGCCACGACGGTGGGGCGTCTGCTGAATGATCTCGGCTACAGCCTCAAGTCGGTTCGGAAGAGCACCGAGGGCAAGGGGCATCCCGATCGGAACGCCCAGTTCGAGCACATCAACGCGACCGCCGCCGACTTTCTGGCTCGCGGGTGCCCGGTGGTCTCCGTCGACACGAAGAAGAAAGAACTCGTCGGAAACTTCAAGAACGCCGGGAAGGAATGGCAGCCGGCAGGCACGCCCGAGAAGGTCCTCGTCCACGACTTTCCCAACGACGCCGTCGGCAAGGCGATCCCCTACGGCGTCTACGACATGGCGCGCAACGAGGCCTACGTCAGCGTTGGCCGTGACCACGACACGCCTGCGTTCGCGGTCGCATCGATCCGACGCTGGTGGATGACGATGGGGCGACGAGCCTACCCCGACGCCAACGAGCTCTTCATCACGGCGGACGGCGGGGGCAGCAACGGCTATCGAACGCGTGCGTGGAAGACCGAGCTTCAGGATCTTGCCGACGAGTTCCTGATTCGCATCCGTGTCTCGCACTTCCCGCCGGGCACCAGCAAGTGGAACAAGATCGAGCACCGACTCTTCTGTCACATCACACAGAACTGGCGCGGCAAGCCGCTCCGAACGTTCGAGACCGTCGTCGAACTCATCGGGCACACGCGAACATCCACTGGCCTGCGTGTGAAGGCGAAGCTCGACACCGGCAGCTATCCGACCGGAGTCACGGTCACCGACGCGCAGATGAAGAATCTCGCTCTCCACAAACACCCCTTTCACGGGGAATGGAACTATGAGCTGCGTCCCCACCGAAGTTGATCAGGTAATTTCGATCGGCCGCCTAAGGACCGCAGTCGGTGGTCTGCAGTGGCCAACACCCATCGCGCTGGCGTCCGGGTGTTGCGGCTATGGCAGCGAGCTAGAAGGGCTGATCGACTGGAGCGCGGTGGGCGCGATCTTCACCAAGGGCCTTTCGCTTCAGCCGAGACCCGGCAACGCGCCGCCGAGGATTTGGGAGACGCCAAGCGGCATGCTCAACGCCATCGGGCTCGAGAATGTCGGGCTCGACGCCTTTATCGCCGACAAGATGCCGTTCTTGTCGCAGTGGCGGGCGCGGCACGGCGGGCGCGTGATCGCCAATCTGTTCGGCACCAGTGTCGCCGACTACGCCCAGCTGGCACATCGGCTGGACAGCGTCGATGGTGTCGATGGCGTTGAAGTGAATCTATCGTGCCCCAACGTGGACGCGGGTGGCCTGGAGTTCGGCCGTAGCGCGGAGGCGTGCGCCCAGGCCGTTGCTGCTGTTCGAGCGCAGACGGCGAAATTCGTTACCGTCAAGCTGTCCCCGGCGGCCCCGGTTGGTGCGATTGCTAGCGCGGTGGAAGGCGCGGGTGCCGACGCGCTGTCGATCGCCAACACCATGCCTGCCATGGCCATCGATCCGGTCACGGGGCGTCCGCGCCTGTCGCGCGGCAGCGGCGGACTCAGCGGCCCCGCGTTGCGACCCATCGCCGTCCGGATGGTCTACGAGG
>CAYSKR010000006.1:0-28350 GCA_964431675.1 uncultured Myxococcales bacterium | reverse complement strand
CGCGCCCGCTACGACGCTAACCGGGCTGGACGGCACGTACGGACTCTTCGGCCGCTCGGTCGCGAGCGCGGGCGACGTGAACGGCGACGGCTACGCCGATGTCGTGGTCGGCGCATTCGGAGCTAACTTGAACACCGGACGCGCGTATGTGTATCTCGGCAGCGCCGCCGGGCTCGCGACCGCACCCGCTACGACGCTGACGGGGCCGGATGGCGTGAACGGCGCGAACGGATACTTCGGCCGCTCGGTCGCGAGCGCGGGCGACGTGAACGGCGACGGCTACGCCGATGTCCTCGTCGGCGCATACACAGTCAACTCGTTCACCGGGCGCGCGTACGTGTATCTCGGCAGCGCCGCCGGGCTCGCGCCCACGCCCGCCACCTCGCTGACGGGGCCGGATGGCGTGAACGGTAACTTCGGCTTCTCGGTCGCGAGCGCGGGCGACGTGAATGGCGACGGCTCCTGCAAGCGTCGCTGCGGCGGTTGACGCCACTGAGGTGGGCGCGACCGGCGAGGCGACCGGAGAGGCCGCCGTGACCTCGGGCGGGATCCGGTCATCCCCGCTCTGCTCCGCGCCGCATCGAAGTCGGTGGCCAGGACGGGCGACCTCGGCGGCGACGAGCGCGCGGATTGGGGGGACGCCGCGGTGCCGGGCGGTCCCCCATGTACACGGACACGAGAAAATGGGCCCCTTGCGGTGCCCGAATCAGCGCGCTCTTCGCCCGTCGCGCGGCCGTCGTGCCGCGATGGGCGGACCGCCGCCGAGGATCGATGCGATGTCCGCCAGGGCGGACTCGACGAGGTCGACGACGTCCTCCGGATCTTGGGGATCCGAACCCGCCAAGAAGTCCTCGATAGACAGCTTGCCGTCCCGGAACGAGTGGACAAAGTCCCGCAGGGTACGCAGGTTTTCGAGCTCCCCCTGCGACTGGGCCAGCACCGCCTGCTTGCCGCCCGGCCGCTTCAGTTCCTTGGCGAGGCGGTAGTCCGGCGAGCGGCGCAGGTCGCGCGATTCGCGCTTGGTCGTCTTGAGCTGGGCGCGTAGCTCCTGGTTGCATTGCAGGGCAGCCTCGCATTGCTGTTCGAGATCATCCGCATCTGCACCCCCGCGCAGCAGGCCGTCCGCCGCGGCCTTCTGAATCTCGAGGAGACGAGCGTAATCGCCGTCGTGATACGCAACGGTCACCTGTTTCATCGTCTCCGTACGCGCGTGGCGATCTTGTTCGTCCTGGGTCTTGTCCGGGTGCAACGCCTCGGCAAGACGTCGAAACAGGGCACGCAGCGCGCCCTTGTCTGTCGGACGAGTGGCGCTTTCAGGGGCGGACGCCGGGGTGAAGGGCGATGCCTGGCCGGAACGCGCTCCGCTGCCGTCGGGATCGGGCGGTCCGCTCCGCTGCTCTTCTGCCTCGGCGGCGTCGGTGATGATCCCCTGGCCTTGCAGGGACTCGTATACCTCCTGTACTTCCCGTCTCGTCCTCTTGCCCCGGCGCGGATCGTCGAGGATCCCGCGGAAGAGGGCGTGGATCTCCTGGTCGAGGCGGCGACACTGGTCCAGGATCGGCTGCAACTGGTCCGCCAGCCCCGTCGCGCAGAAACGAACGTCGCCGAGCAGTTGTTCGTGCGTCGCCCGCGCCGCCGCCACCTTGCGCAGCAGGAGATCGCGCTCCTTGTCGAGCTCACGAAGGCGGGCTCCCGCCATGGTGAATCCGAGCTGCGTGCCGGACACGGGGGCCGCGCTGTCACTGATGAGATCCATCTGTTCCACGTGCGGCAGTCTGCCATAGGTGCGTTCTCGGGAGATGGCAATCGCCTGGCGCACCGACCGACATTTGGTAAGATAATAGGTAAGATGAATGCTTATCGTCTTACCGCCACCACGACGTTGTCCGAAAAGGGACAGGTCGTGATCCCCAAGAGCATTCGAGACGAGCGAGGATGGACGTCGGGCATCCGGCTCGTGGTCGAGGCCACGTCCGATGGGCTTACCTTGCGGCCGCTTTGCGAGACGCGCACCCGGATCGCCGCTGATTTGCTCGGATGCATCGGCTATCGCGGCCCGTGCCGCACGATCAAGGACATGGAGCAGGCCATCGCTGCCGGCGTGCGGAGACGCGTATGATGGCGATCGACACCAACGTCCTGGTGCGCCTGTTGACCAACGATGATCCGGATCAGAGTCCTCGTGCGGCTGCACTGTTCGCATCGGAGGACGTTTTCATCGCCAAGACCGTGTTGCTGGAAACAGAATGGGTGCTGCGATTTAGCTACGGCATGGGACGGCCAGCGATCCAGGGTGCGTTTGCCAAACTTCTGGACGCTGCGACCGTCACCGTCGAAGATCCTGATCGCGTGCGGATCGCGATTGATTGGTACGGACGGGAGATGGACCTGGCCGATGCCTTGCACGTCACCTCGGGCGGGGACGTCGAAAAATTCGCGACGTTCGATAAAAAGCTTGGACAAGTTGCCGCGCGCTGCAAGGCCGCGCCGCCGGTCGAGGTCATCTAGGCCCACCTCGGTGCGGGTTATCCCAGCGCCGTCTTCGCCGCGTCCCACAATCGGTTTTGCGCGTCGAGGTCCAGATCCCGCAGGCTCTTGCCCGCCGTTTTCGCCGAGTCCTCCATGTGGCCGAAGCGGCGCGCGAAGCGGTCGGTGGCTTCGCGCAGGGAATTCTCGGCGTCGAGGCCAAGCTTGCGCGCCAGGTTGGCGGTGGCCAGTAGCAAATCACCAAGTTCGTGGGTCATTGCCGCGCGATTGCCGCTCGCGCATGCGGCGTCGAGCTCAGCCAGTTCCTCGGTCACCTTGGCGCGTGAGCCCGTCGCGTCGGGCCAGTCGAATCCGACCGCCGCAGCTTTTTCGCCGCTGCGAAACGCACGCAGCAGAGCAGGGGCGCTGCGCGGGATCCCATCTAGCGCACCTTTTTTCCCCTTGGCCTCCTTCTCGATCGCCTTGAGCTTGGCCCAGCTCGCCAGCGCCTCGTCGGCGTTGCGTGCCTTGACCTCGCCGAAGACGTGCGGATGTCGCCGCACCAGCTTGGCGACGATGCTGCGCGCGACGTCGTCGATGCCGAACTTGCCTTCGGCGTGGCGCAGCTCGGATTGAAAGATCACCTGCAACAGCAGATCGCCCAGCTCCTCGCGGTGGTCTTCGACCGTTCCCTGGTTGAGCGCATCGATGACCTCGTAGGTTTCCTCGACCAGGTAGGGAATCAACGTTTCCAGCGTCTGCTCGCGATCCCAGGGGCAGCCGTCCGGAGCCAGGAGCCGCTGCATGAGGCCGACCAGGTTCTGCACGGCGGCACCGGTCTGCTTGCCCGGCATGGCTTCAAACTCGGTGGCATCGCTCGTCACGCTGTCGTTCACGCGCGGCAGTGTACCTCTTTGGGCAAGTGGACTTACGCGCATGAAGTATCGGCTCGAGACCAGTGGGGGGGGCCGACGCTACGCCGACGGTGGGGCGGGCGGCGAGCTGACGGCGCCGCTCATGGTGCCCGTCAGTTTGGGCATCTCGGTGAGCACCAGTGGCAAGATCTCGTCCATCCGCTTGATGTGGATGATCTCGATCTCGTTGCGCGGCTGCTCGGGGATGTCGATGACGTCCTTGCGGTTGCGTTCGGGAAGGATGACGCGCTTGATGCCTGCCCGGTGCGCAGCGAGGAATTTTTCTTTGATGCCGCCGACGGGAAGGACCAGCCCGCGCAGCGTGATCTCACCGGTCATCGCGACGTCGTTGCGAATCGGCTTGTTGGTCAAGAGCGAGGCCATCGCGACAAACATCGTGATGCCCGCCGACGGGCCGTCCTTGGGGATCGCGCCCGCCGGGATGTGCACGTGTATGTCGCTCTTCTCCAGGAAGTGCTCGTCGAGGCCCAGCCAGCGCGCGCGCGCGCGAATGAACGACAGCGCCGCTTGGGCCGACTCTTTCATGACGTCGCCGAGCTGCCCGGTCAGCACCAGGTTGCCCTTGCCGTTCATCTTGGTTGCCTCGATGAACAGGATCTCGCCACCGACTGGAGTCCAGGCCAGGCCGGTGGCCACGCCGGCTTCCGCCGTCCGCTCGGCGATCTCGGGCAAGAACTTCTGCGGCCCCAGGAAATCCGAGATTCGATCAAGGCCAAGAATCTCTTGGGGCTTGGCCTTGTCCTCGGCCACCAGCACGGCGACGGCGCGAATCACGCTCGCGAGTTCGCGCTCAAGGTTACGCACCCCCGCTTCGCGGGTGTAGGCGTCGATGACCTCGGCCACCGCCGCGTCGTCGAACACGACACGTTCGCCCGACAGGCCGTGCTCTTCGAGCTGCTTCTTGATGAGGAATTGCTTCGATATGTTGAGCTTCTCTTCGCGGGTGTAGCCCGGGATCTCCAGCACCTCGAGGCGATCGCGCAGCGCGGGCGGAATCGGATCCAGCACGTTGGCCGTGGCGATGAACATGACCTTCGACAGATCGAAGGGCACTTCCAGGTAGTGGTCCGAGAACGAGTGGTTCTGCTCGGGGTCGAGCACTTCGAGCAGCGCCGCCGCCGGATCGCCGCGAAAGTCGTGGCCCAGCTTGTCGAGCTCGTCGAGCATGAATACCGGGTTGTTCGATCCGGCCTTTTTCATGCCCTGGATGATGCGTCCAGGCAGCGAGCCGACGTAGGTGCGGCGGTGCCCGCGGATCTCGGCCTCGTCGCGCACGCCGCCGAGCGAGATGCGGATAAACTTGCGACCAAGCGCGCGTGCGATCGAACGTCCGAGCGACGTCTTGCCGACGCCGGGCGGACCGACCAGGCACAGGATCGGGCCCTTCTTGTCGCTCTTGAGCTTGCGCACCGCGAGGTATTCAAGGATGCGCTTCTTGACCTTCTCGAGGTCGTAGTGGTCCGAATTCAAGATTCCGCGCGCGGCCGGGATGTCGATCTTGTCCTCGGTCGCCACGGACCATGGCAGCTCGATCAGCCATTCAAGGTAGGTGCGCGTGACGGTGTACTCCGCCGACGACGGCTGCATCGACTTCAAGCGATCGAGCTGCTTGAGGGTGACCTTCTCGGCCTCCGGCGGCATCTTGGCGGCAGTGATCTTTTCACGAAAGTCGTCGAGATCGCCGCCCGAATCGTCGATCTCGCCCAGCTCTTCCTTGATCGCCTTGAGCTGCTGGCGCAGGACGTACTCGCGCTGGTTGCGCCCCATCTCTTCCTGCACCTGCGTGTTGATCTTCTCGCGCACCTTGAGCACCTCGTGCTGGCGCGACAGGAACTGCAGCACGCGGCGCAAGCGCGCCTGCAGGTCGAAGATCTCGAGGATTTCCTGCTTTTCCTCGGCCTGAACATCGAGGTTGGACGTGATGAGGTCGGCGAGTTGGCCGGGATCGGTCACGCTGTCGATCAGCGCCGACGCCTCCTTGGGAAGCTCGGGCATCAGCTTGATGACCCGCTTGGCGACGTCCTTCAGGTTGCCCACCAGCGCGTCGAGTTCGACCGACGAGCCCACCGAGTCCGGCATGCCCTGCACCTTGGCGGTCATGAACGGATCCTGCCCCGCCACTTCCAGCAGGCGCACGCGCGAGATGCCCTGCAAGATGACCGAGAAGTTGTCCTTGGCGAGCTTGATGACCTTGAGGATGCGGGCCGCGCACCCGACCGTGTAAAGGTCGCCGGCACCCGGATCTTCGATCTTGGCGTCGCGCTGGGTGACGATGCCGATGACCGGCCGCTCGCGCGAGATGGCTTCTTCGATCAGCTTGACGGACTTCTTGCGTCCGACGTCGATCGGGATGATCGACCCCGGGAACAGGACGGAATTGCGCAAGGGGAGAATCGAGATGTACTCGGGGATCTCCACCGGTCCTTCGGGAGCCGCCTTCTTCGATGCCATGGGTTGATAGTAGTATGCACCGCGCCTGATCGCGACAAGTAGCGACGGGCGAATTTCGGAGCCCGACGATCTACGCGGAGCCCGACGCCTAGGACGTGGTGTGACCTTCTCTGGTGGCGGAGGTCCACCGCCGCCGGCAGGCAAGGGCAAGGCGATCGAGAAGGGCGCTTTTTACAACCTGGTCACGCGGCAGCCTCAGCTCACGCCGCAGGAACTGCGTGACCGGCGGGTTGCGCTGATACGCGCGATCCAGAACATCCGCGGCCGGCCACTGGTGATCTACGCCACCAACGTCAACGTCGCCGAGCGCCGGATTCCGGCGTACATGCACCGCGAGGACATCATCCCGCTGTCCGAGGTGCTCGACAGCGTGGCCGGTCGGGCGGTCGACATCCTTGTCGAGACCCCCGGCGGTCTTGCTGAAGTCGCTGATGAGGATGTGACGATGACGGAAGTGCGGCTCACCAAGATCGTGCTCGATGGCATCGAGATCCCAATCGCTGAGGGCGAGCAACTCGTGTCGCCCAACGATGAGGTGGTCGCCGAGATCCTTGAGTCGATGGCCGCCATCGAAGAAGCCGAGCGGCCGAACTTCATCCTCACGACCTCGACGTCGCACGGCTGAGACCGCCAAGCCGCATAGAGCGCCTATCGCACGGTGCGGAAGGTGACGCTGAGGCGTTCTTCCTTGTTGCGGGACCCGGAACAAGGGAAGGGTCGGTGTACAACCGCGAAGTCCGCTGGCGACTGGTCCTGCAAGCGCAGGCGACCTACGAGGACGAGGTGGACATGCTCGGGGAGGTCAGGGCGGCAGACAAAGACGCAGATGGCTTCACCCTCAGGACGACCGAGGGCAAGAAGATCCCTGTCCGGGCGCCCCCGCTGTTTTTTCATCTGGCGCTTCGGTCCCTCGGGGACTCGGCTCCAGTCCGCGTGCGGGGCACTGGAATTCTGGATGCAGACGCCAACATCAGCCGGATTACTGCGACCGACGTCAGCCTTGCGGAAGAAGGTGCTGAACGAGTTTCACGACCTGGTTGTCCGACCCCAATCGAACAGCAAGTCGAGGCGTTGCGCGCATTACAGGCCGGGTGGTTTGACGAGTCGAGTCCGTCGTTCGATCCTCGTTCCATACCTTTATCCAACTCCTGAGGGCCAAGCGCGTGCCGAATGGCCGGGCTCGCAATGGGAGGTCATTGCGAACATCGATCTGGACGCGAAGCTGGCCGAGGTTCTGGCTGTGCGGCTTGATTCTGACAGGATTGACGAAGAGCGCTTTCCCCTGGACCAACCCGGCGGCGAGATCAAGCTGGGCAGATTCGTCACGGAACACCTCCAGGTGGCGTAGCCAACAACTGTGGACGCGCCCGTCGAACCGCTCTCGGATACCGACGAGCTAATGTGTATCCCGATCCGCTGACGTCTCCCCCGCATCCTGTTGCAGATCCGGCCCATGCCTTTATCGATTTCCGGGGCCTATCGAACACTCAGGTAGAAGCGAAGGCGACCCGCTTGGGGAACCATGCGACGGACCGAGGATGTTTGTACCCACCGCCGGAGGAACCCAGCAGCGCGGGCGAGACGTCACCAATTCGGTGACCCTCCACGCGAGCGCGAACACTGATCGTTCCGTTTCGGCTGCCTCTCTCCGTGCGCTCGCGCCGGTAGACGCCGTGGCCACTGTCGACCGCGTTTATGACGCCAAGCCGGTATTAACTTGGCATGCCCGACAACGTTGAAACGATGATGTACGCCGGTGAGCGGCCCTGGCACGGGCTGGGGACCGCCGTCGAGATGGAGATGAAAGCCGCGGCGGCCATTCGCCTGGCTGGCCTGGACTGGCAGGTGGCGTTGCAGCCGGTGTTCGCCGGTGACGGCCTGGTCCAGTCGGCGGTCGAACGCGTGCGGGCGCACCCTGTGGCGGTTCAACGGTTCCTTCGGCACAAGGATCCACGGATCACCACCGAGGTCTACGGTCACCTTTCGCCGGAGTACTTACGTAAAGAGGTTGACCTTCTGTCCTTCCAGCCAAAGGTTGAGTGGGCTCGGCGCGATTCGAACGCGCTACCCCCGGCTTCGGAGGCCGGTGCTCTATCCAGATGAGCTACGAGCCCAGGGATCCGTTGAATACTGCGGCCAGGGCGGACGTGCAAGCATGCGCACGGGCACCTTCGCTCAGCGCGCCATCGCCAGCGACGCGACGACCCACTCGCGCAGCGGCCACCAGCACACGCCGAGCGCAACCGTGGGCAGCGCCATGGGGATGGGCGTCATGGCCGGGGCAGGTGCCGTAAAGCATGACGCCCGATGCCACGCCGCCGTAAATGACGTACTTGAGCGCCGCCTCCGCCGAGCGTTGCGAGTCGCGCGAAAAACCGGCCAGGATGTACGACATGATCGGGGTATGCTCAATGTCATGAGGCAGCGGTGACCCTGCCGATGCTCGCCGTCCTGATTCTTCTCGCCGCGCCACCTGTAACGGTGGTCGGGGACGTCACCTGCCCGACGCCTGCCGAGGTGGCGGCGCGGCTTGGGCCGCTACTCCCCGGGGAGACGCAGTCGCCCGATCTGGCTGTCCTTGAACGGGTCGGGCCCGTCCTGCGCATTTCGTTGTCTTCCCCGGACGGCACGGTCCAGGGAGAGCGGCGGCTGGAGGCCACGGGAACGTGCGCTGACCTCGCCGCCGCGGCCGCCGTGGTGATCGCGAGCTTCAAGAGCGCCATCCACGCCGAGTTCGTCGCGACGCTGCCGCAGCCGAGTCGCCCGCCCGCCGTGCCGATTGGTGCCCCGCCCGCTGCTCGGACGCTGGCGGTGTCGTGGGCCGTGGGAGCCGGCGGCGCGGTGGTGGTCGGGGATGCGGCTCCGGTGCCGGCGGGGATCTTACTAGGCTCGCTGCATCACGATGTCTCTGGCATGGGACTCCGCGCGGCGGCCATGTTGACCGGCGAACATGAGGCTGCGCTCGGCGCTGGCCGCCTGCACTGGAGCCGGTGGCCGTTGCTCCTTGGCCCACAGGTGCGCCTGCTCGATCGCTTGGTCAGCATCGACGGCCACGTTCAGGCCGCCGTGGGGCTGCTGCGCCTTCTGGGGCGCGGATATGCCGTGGACCAGGCCCATGCAAGCATGGCGTTCGGTATGGGGACCGGGCTCGGGATCAAGCTGCGGCGCAGGGGCCTCACCCCCTTGCTGGCGCTCGACCTGCTGTACTGGCCAGGGGCAGAGACGGCATATGTGGAATCCGGCGGTGCGGAGGCCACGCTGCCTCGATGGCAGATCGCTGCTACGTTGGGGATAGGGTTTGAATGGCGACATTTTAGGTGAAAGGTCTGGCGGCCTTTCGACACCAACCATCCATGACCACACCGACCACACCGACTGCCTGGATTCACCGATCGGTTCTGCTGTTGTGCGTCGCAAGCGCCCTGGGTTGCGGGAGGCGATTCTCCATAGGGAGCGAATCGCCGGACGGCAGATCTCCGGCGCAGCCCGGCATGGACGCGATGCTGCCCGTGCAGAGCGGGCCGGACGCCGCGCAGAGTGGGCCGGACGCCGTGCAGAGTGGGCCGGACGCCGCGCAGCAAAAGCCCTGGCGAAATTGCGGCTTCGAGGTCGCGCCCATGCCGGTCCGCAACCTCGTCATCTCGCCGCAGGTCGTGGCCGAGCGCCTGAATAGGTTCATAGGTCCGCATGTCAGATTCTCGCCCGGAAATTGGCGCACCACCACCGATGTGGCCGCGGCGGTCCGGGGTTACTACGGCACCGTGACTACATACCTCATAGGGCTGTATGTAACGCCTCACATATTCGTGGAAGACTGGGGAAGGGAGTTCGATGCATTCGATGCATACGTGAAGGAATTCTTGTCAGGTTCTGGCGGGTTCCAGCGATATTTGACAAGGACGTCGGGCCCGCCGAGGTCCGCGACGTTCGCCCCGCAGCGAGGCCAGGCGATCCGATCGCAGTTGCTGTGCGAAGAGATCTCCCCGCCGCGTGATAGGCGGGGGCCACCTCATCCCCCCCAGTTAATGCCGCGTACGACCACGAGGCGCTGGTTCGAAGAGAACGTGCTCAACACTCCGGGCTGTGCTTCCTGCCATGATCACATCACCCGTGTCGGTTTTGCTTTTGAACACTTTGACAAGAACGGCATGTACCGAACACAGGAAAACGGCCACCCTATCGATGCACGGTGGGTTCTACATGACATCGATGGCCGCACAGCCGAAGGCGATGGCCCTGGCGCGTTGATGGAGGTATTGGCCAATTCCTGCGCGGTGCCCCAGTGCCATGCGGTCAAATGGCTTCAGTGGGCGCTGTGGGTGCGGGCTACCCCTCAGCCCAGGGATCAATGGGCACCCCTCAGCCCGCCGGACCAAAGCGAAGCCATGAACAAGATCGCCGGCGCGTTTGCGGCCTCGGATGGCGATCTCCGGGAGCTGGTCATCGCGGTCACCCAGTCGGACGCATTCCTACGGCCTTGATCGAGGTATGATCCAACTTATGGGGCAACGGAGCGCGTTGTTGCCGGCCACGGGGGCGAAACCTGACCTGGCTGCCCTGTACCGCGCCCATGCGCCGACGGTGTCGATCTGGATCCGGCGGCTTGGTGGCGCGCATGTCGATGTTGACGATTTACTCCACGATGTTTTCCTGACCGCCCAGCGTCGGCTGCCCGGGTTCCGCGGCGAGGCCGAGGTCACGACCTGGCTGTACGCCATCGCGGTGCGCGTGGTCTGGAACCGGCGGCGGAAGGACCGCTTTTGGCAACGGCTCGCGCCGTTTGGCGGCGCTTCGACAGAGGCAGTCGATTCCGGCCTCACGCCTCTCGAAGCGACTGAGCAGCGGGACGCGGCCCGGGTTGTGTACCGCTTGCTCGACGGTCTAGCCGAAAAGGACCGAACGGTTCTCATCCTGTTCGAGTTCGAGAAACTGAGCGGCGAGGAGATCGCGCCCATCATCGGCACATCGGTGGCCAACGTCTGGGTGCGCCTGCATCGGGCCCGCGACCGATTGCGCGCGGCCTTCGGGCGCTGGGAAAAGAGGAACCGCCTGTGAAGATCTCGCGCTGGGTGGACCACGCCCCGGGAACTATCGAGACGGAAGACCGCGTGGGCGCGCTCTTGCGCCAGGTTCCGCGGCCGCTGCCGCTCTCGCCCGAACGGTTGGCCCTCGTGGCCAGGCGCCTCATCGCGCGGCCGCCCAGGAGCTCCCTGTGGCGCCTGCGCTGGGCGATGGCGGTCGCCCTGGTCCTCGCGGGAAGCGCAGGCGGGGCCTTTGCCACATGGGGGATCATGCGGTGGGCCGACCGGCCAACGGCTACGCCCGCGGCACCGGTCGGCCCACACCGCCCGGCGCGCCCCAGGCGCATGGCGGCACGGCCGGTGCCACCAAGCCCCGAGGCCCCGCTGCCGGTTGCGCAAGTAAAATCCCTGGAGCTTCCGGCCTTGACGCCTCTGCTCGCAGGCCGGATTGCGTCAAGGCCAAGGGCCGCCCCCGGGTCGGCAGCGTCAACAGCGCCAAGCCCGTTGGCCGCCGAGGCCGGCGCGCTTTCCGCCGCGCTAGCCCACCTGCGCACCGCGCACGATCCGGTGGCCGCGCTTGCGACCCTCGATGGGTATGAGGCGCGCTTCCCGCGGGGGACGCTGCGGCAGGAGGCCGCCGCGGCACGCGTCGACGCGCTCTTGATGCTCGGCCGCCGCGGTGACGCGGCCGGGCTGCTGCGGTCGCTGCGCCTCGAAGATCTTGGTCGTGCCCAGGAACTGCGACTGCTTCGCGCAGAGCTTACGGCCCCTTCCGACTGCCGCGGCGCGATCGCCGACTTCGACGCCTTGCTGGCCCGCCCGGGGCCGTCGCTCTGGCATGAGCGGGCACTCTACGGCCGCGCTGCCTGCCGCCGTTTGCTCGGCGACGAGCCGGGTGCCCAGGGTGATCTGCGCGAGTACATGCGCCGTTTTCCCCGCGGTCGTTTCGCGGCCGACGTGCAACCCGCTCTGTAATCGGCAAGCGGTCGGCCCGCGCCATGTCCCTCTTGGTCAGCTCTGCGCCGCGATATAGAACCGGTCGCCGCTGCACCTTGCCGCGGTCCGCACGGGCACCTTCGCTCAGCGCGCCATCGCCAGCGACGCGACGACCCACTCACGCAGCGGCCACCAGCACACGCCGAGCGCAACCGTGGGCAACGCCATGGCCGCGAGCAACGCCGTGTGGATGGGCGTCATGGCCGGGGCAGGTGCCGTCGCGAGACGATCCCCATCGCTCCCCTCCAGATACATCGCCTTGAGCACGCGGGCGTAGTACCCGACCGACAACAGGGTCTGCGCAAGACCGATCGCGGCCACCACGTAGAAAACAGTGCCGCCAGCGCTCCCGCGTTCAATCAGCGCCGCGAAGACATAATACTTGGCGAGAAATCCTGCGGTGGGCGGCAAGCCGATCAGCGCCACCATCGCGATCGCCAGGGCAAGGGCGCAAAGCGGCATGCGGTAGCCAAGGCCCGTGTAGTCGGCCAGGGTTTCGCCGCCGGTCGCCCGGGCCACGGCGGTCACGGCAACGAACGCGGTCAGATTCGCCAGCAGCGACACGCCAAGATAGAACAAGACGCTGGCGTTGCCGGCCGCGCCGCCAGCACCCAGACCAAGCAGCATGGTCCCCGCGTGGGCGATCGACGAATAGGCCAGCAGGCGCTTGAGGTTGGTTTGGCCAAGCGCACCCAGGTTGCCGACGGTCATGGTCGCAACCCCGACGACCAGAACAAACAACGTGACGGGTGCATGCGGCGTGGCCGCGGCGAACAGACGAAGCAGCAACGCCACCCCGCCCGCCTTGGTCGCCACCGAAAGGAACGCGGCCACCGGGGTGGGCCCACCCTCGTATACGTCCGGGCACCAGGCGTGGAAAGGAACCACGGCGATCTTGTACGCCACGCCCGCGAACACCAGCACGGCCGCCACCACCACCAGCGGAATTGGGGCGGCCGCCGCCGACGCAGAAACGGCAGTCAGGTCGGTGGAACCTGCCATGCCGTAAAACAGCGACAGGCCGTAAAGCATGACGCCCGATGCCACGCCGCCGTAAATGACGTACTTGAGCGCCGCCTCTGCCGAGCGTTGCGAGTCGCGCGAAAAACCGGCCAGGAGGTACGACATGATCGAGACGAGTTCGAGGCCAAGGTACGCGGTGAGCAGATCGGTCGCCGCGGCCATGAGGTTCGTCCCGAGCACCGCTCCGAGAAGCAACGCGCAGAATTCCGGCGCCTCCTGATCGCCACCGCGGCCGTCCGCGTCGACCGTGCCGTCGAGCGCATCCTTGGCATCGAACGCCAGCAAGGCCACCGCAGCGGCGGCGACCGGGCCGAGCAACTTGAAAAAATCCGAAAATGGATCGCGCGCCAGCAGTCCGAAGCATAGAAACACGGGTGCGCCGTCACCGGTGGCCAGCGCCGCCAGCATCGACGCCTCGCAGGTCACGACCAGGATGGCAATGGCCAGGCTGCGGCGCCGGCGAAATCCAGACGCGCCCAGCGCAATAAGGATGAGTATTCCGACGGCGAGCAGCAACTCGGGCAGGAGGTAGCCGAGGCTATCGCCGTTGTTCACCTGCGCAGCTCCAGGAGCGTCAGCAAGTCGCCGACGCTCGTCGCGAGTAGGGACAATAGCGGCATCGGAACGACGCCCAGAAGGACGACCAGCACCGCCAGGGGCAACAGCGTCGCCATTTCGCGTACATCCAGGTCATGGCCTTCCAGTGCCGAACGCCAGGTCGGTTTGAACGGACCGAGCAGGATCTTACTGATCGCGGTCAGGTGATAGGCCGCCGTGATCACCAGCGACAGCGCGGCGATCACGGTCAGCGCGGTCCAGGGCGGGAACGCGCCCAGCAAAACCAGCGCCTCGCCGATGAAACCCGACAGGCCCGGCAGTCCCAGGGACGCCATGAACGCCAGCCCGAACACCAGCGCGTAGCGCGGCATCACGGTCGCCACGCCGCCGAATGCGTCCAGCTCGCGCGTGTGGGTGCGGTCGTGCAGCACACCGACGAGCAAGAACAGCATCGACGTGATGATGCCGTGGCTGAACATCTGAAATAGCGCGCCGCTCGTGCCTGCGGGGGTCAGCGCCGAAAGGCCAAGCAGGCAAAAGCCCATGTGCGCGATCGACGAATACGCCACCAGGCGCTTCACATCCGTCTGTGCCATCGCGACCAGCGAGCCGTACAGAATGCTGACCACGCCGCAGACCGCCACGCCCATCGCCGCCCAGTGCGTCGCCTCGGGCAGGATGGCCCAGTTGACCCGCATCATCCCGTAGATCCCCATCTTGAGCAGCACGCCCGCGAGAACGACCGAGATGGCGGTCGGTGCCTCGACGTGCGCGTCCGGCAGCCACGTGTGCAGCGGCACCATCGGCACCTTGATGGCGAAGCCGATGAAGAACGCCAGCCACACGACCTTGGCCAGCGGAAAGCCAAGCAGTGTTCCGGACAGCTGCAGCCCGCCGCCGTGGGCGAGCTTCATCATGTCAAACGTGTGCGCGACCGGCGTGCCATCGACGAGCGTGCCCGGGCCCGACGCGTAGTGCAGCGCAATGATGCCAAGCAGCATCAGGACCGAGCCTGCAAGCGTGAAGAGGAAGAACTTGATCGCGGCGTATTGCTTGCGCGCCCCACCCCAGATGCCGATGAGGAAGTACATCGGCAACAGCATCACTTCCCAGAAGACGAAAAAAAGCAACAGGTCGAGCGCGACGAACACGCCCGTCATGCCCACTTCAAGCAGCAACAGAAGCGCGAAGTAGCCGCGAATGTGTTGCAAGAGCGGGATCGACCAGGACGCGCCGACCGCGATCAGCGTCACCAGCGTCGTGAGCAGCAGCATGCCGACCGACAGGCCATCGACGCCCAGGTAGTACTCGACTGCAAATCCGCGAATCCAGGGCGTGTGTTCGGTGAACTGCATGCCGAAGTTTCCGCTGCCAACTCCGAAAGCGCGGTCGAACTTCGCCACCAAGCAAACCGTCAGGACGAAAGGCACCGCCGTGGCCACGAGCGCGATGAAGCGCGTGGCGGATTCTCGGCCGTGCGGCACTAAAAACAGCAACGGGATGCAGCACAACGGAAAGAAGACGATCATCGACAGCCACGGGAGCGGCACCCCTGCGGAGAACGACGCGGCTGCGGTGGCCGCGACCGCAAAACACAACGCCGTCAGCAAGATGACCGGACTCGCCAGGGTCGTCTTGGTCATGGCAGCACCCAGGCCAGGACCACCAGGCCCACGACGCCAAGGGTGATGCCGAACGTGTAGCCACCGATTCGGCCCGATTGCACGCGCTGCACGCGCCGCCCCCCGGCCAGCACAAGCTCGGTGGTGCCGTTGACGATCCCATCGACCACCGCGCGATCAAACCACGCGCCGGTCCTGGCGATGCCTCGACTCAAGCGTGCCAATTCGCCGAAAATTCGGTCAACGAGGTGGCGATCAGCCCATCCGAGGCCACGGCTGGCGTCTGCGATCGGGTAAACGAACGCTTCGCGCAGGGCCTCGTCGAAATAGAGCTTGCGCGAAAGCATAGTGTACACGCCCGCGCAGGTGCGGCGCAAGCGGGACCGGAGGTCGGCTGACTTCGCCACGTCCCGGAACAGGGCGCGCGCGATGAAAAATCCCGCGAGGGCGACCGCCACACCTGCGGCCTGCAGCGCGAACTCGATCTTGTGCGGCACGAACTTGAAGCGCACGAGGGGCTGCGCGAGCGCAAAGACCGGTGCCAAAAAACGCTCGAGGAACGGATCCCCGCGCCAGGCCTCGGGCCAACCCAGAATGGGCCCACTCACCACGGCCGCTGCACCCAGCACCGCCAGCACCGCGGTCATCGAGCGCGGCGACTCGTGCGCTTCCGTGGCAGACAGGGGACGCGCGCGGCCCCAGAACGTCAGGTAGTAGCTGCGAAAAATATAGAACGACGTCAGGCCCGCAGTGCCTAGGCCAATCGCCAGCAGCACGCGGCCGGGCAAGTACACGTTGTCCTGGGTGAACGCCTTCCACAAGATCAGATCTTTTGAATAAAAGCCCGCCGCGATGGGCAGTCCGCCGAGGGACACGCTGCCCAACAGGTACGCAAGCCGGGTCCGCGGCAGCACCTCGCGCAGCCCACCCAGGCGGCGCAGGTCTTGCTCGTGCGTGGCGTGCAGCACCGAGCCCTGGGCCAGGAACAGACACGCCTTGAAGCAGGCGTGCGTGATCAGGTGGAAGATGCCGACCCAGGTCGCGCCCACGCCAACCGCGATGAACATGAATCCAAGCTGACTGACGGTGGAATAGGCCAGCACCTTCTTGAGGTCGTTCTCGAAGGTGGCAAACAACGCACCCAGCAGCGCCGTGAGCGCACCGACGGCCGTGATCGCAGTCAGCGCCTCGGGCGTCCAGGCGAGTAGGAAAGACAGCCGTGCGACCAGGTAAACCCCCGCGGTGACCATCGTCGCCGCATGGATCAGCGCGGATACGGGAGTCGGTCCCGCCATCGCGTCGGGCAGCCAGATGTGCAACGGCACCTGCGCCGACTTTCCCGCCAGCGCAAACAGCACGCCGACACCGACGAGGGTCACGACCGGGACGCCCCACAAACTTTGGCGCACCAACTCGATGGCGCTTGGCGCATCCGGCGACAGCAAGGCGCGCAGGTCGAAAAACGTCACCGTCGAATGGCCGCTGGCCATCTCGCCGGTGGCCCACGCGACGAGCGCGATCACCAGCAACAAACCGGCGTCACCGACGCGATTGACCACGAAGGCCTTGCTGCCCGCGCGGACGTTGTCGGGATCCGCGTGCCAGAAGCCAATCAGCAAATACGAACACAGGCCGACCCCCTCCCAGCCAAAGAACATCAGGAACAACGAGTCGGCGAGAACCAGCAGCACCATCGCAGCGACAAACAGGTTCAGCGCGGCGAAAAAGCGCCACTCGTCCGGATCACCGTGCATGTAGCCGATCGAGTAGACGTGGATCAGGGCACCGCAGAGCGTGATGACAAGGATCATCACCGCGGCAAGCGGATCAAGCGCGAGCGCGAAGTCGACACGCAGCGATCCCACCGCCAGCATCGTGAACACGCGGTCGACCAGCAACCGCGACGCCGGCGGCAACGCCACCAGGCAAGCGACCGAAGCCACCGCGGCCACCGCCGACAGCCCGACGCCCAGCAGCGCCACGGTGTGGACACCCCGCGCGCCACAGCGGGCCTGGATGCGGCGCCCGGCGAGGCCATTGATCGCGGCTCCCACCAGCGGCAACAAAAAGACCAGGCACAGCCAGGGACCAGGGAATGGCATTGGCAAGGTGTGCGAAACGGGTTCCACTTTATTCCTTCAGGGTCGCGGTCTGCGTGGTGTCGATGGTGCCGAAGGTTTTCCACACCGCGAGCACGATGGCCAGCGCCACGGCTGCCTCGGTCGCCGCCATCACGATGATGAAAATCGAAATGATCTGGCCGCCAAGAGAGCCGACAACAAAATGCGAGAACGCGGCAAAGTTGAGTGCGGCGGCGTTCAGGATCAGCTCGACCCCCATGAGGATCGCCACCGCGTTTCGTCGCGTGGCCACGGTGACCAGGCCGAGCCCGAGCAGCAGCGCCGAAACGACGAGATAATGCGGCAGACCCACGCTCATCGGTTCACCGTCTTGCCGCCCGGCGGGCCAGCACCATCGCCCCGACGAGCGCGACCAGAAGTACCACTCCGACGAACTCGAATGCGAACAAATATTCACGCAACAGCGCCTCCCCCACCCGGCGGGTGGTGGGGGCGGCAACGGGCTCGGTCAAGGCCCAGGGTGAACCGACGAGCAGGACGATCAGGGCACCGCCAAGCGCCGCGATCGTGGGAACGGCTTGGCGCAGGCCCAGGGATGGGTTCGACACCTTGACCTCACCAATTCGGCCGGTCAGAAAGACCGCAAACAGCATCAGCACCAGGACGCCGCCCACGTAGATGAGCAGTTGCGACATGCCCACGAAGTCGGCACCCATGTAAAGGTACAGGCCCGCCGTCCCGGCCAGCGTCCCGAGCAGCCACAGCGCCGAATGCAGGATGTTCCGGCTCCATGCCACCCCGGCGGCACAGGCCAGCACCAACCCCGCAAGGCCGTAAAAAATGATGAGGGCCGGCAAACCCGTCGGCATGCGCGGCGTTTTACCCTGATTCGGCGGGCGGGGAAAACGCGAAGTGATGCGGCAGCAGGCCGCGAAGAATTCCCGGGGCGAAGGCACGGGTGCGTTTCCTCGTGAATGCCCACGGGGTATTCTGAGGAACCGTGTCCCTGACGCTGCCACACTTGTGCTCGGCCTGCCGCGCCCACATGGAGCCGCGCCTGGCGGTCTGCCTTGCGTGCGGGCAACTGTCGGCCCTGCAAGCAGATCCGGCGGCGACCATCACGATCCGGTTGAGTGGCAACCGCGACGATCGCCGAGAAGTCGCTCGCATGCTGGCCAGCGCGTCCGATGCCGACGCCGCGTGGATGGCGCGCTACTTGAAGACATCGTCTCCACGTTTTTCGCTGTCAGGGTCCGCGTCGATGAACAGACGCCTGCAGGAATGGCTCGCCAGCGCCGGGGTTGATTGCGAGGTCGCGCCGCTGGCTGCCGAAGAAACCAGCGTGGCGTCCTACGCCGCCTGGCTTGTCGCGACGGGAAAGGTGTTCATTCCCATCGTCGGGTTTGGGTTCTCGTGGCTCGCGTTCGGCCGACATGCCGAGGTCGCGACCGCCCTGCTGCTCGCCACGGCAGGCTGGACCTTGCTTGATCGGGCGCGTTTTGTGCGGCGGGTGACCTTGAACGCCGACGCCCTCGCTGGCTCGCTTGGCATGATCCCCCTGGGGCTGGCGCAGTCCGCCGCCACGCTGCTCAAGGATGCCCGCTCCCCCGAGTTGCGCGCCGCGCTGGGTGCCGTGATGATCGAGCACGCGCGCTTGCTGGAAGTGTTCGAGCGCGTTTGGCGTGACCATGGGCGGCTGTACGAGCCGTCGCAGAGATTGCTCGACGAGTTTACGGGTCAGGCGCTGCGCATTGCCGGACGGGCCGCGGCGATCGAAGTTTCCGATCAACCCGATGGCGCAAGCCTTTCCGCCAGGCTGGGGGCTTTCCGTGCCCTTGGCAGCATCGAAGTCGAAAAGCAACTGCGCACGTTGAGCGCGGCGACCAAGGAACGCGAGCTTCGTCAGCAGTGGCTGCAGCAGGTACACGCAGTGTTCGTGCTGCGCCTCGAGTCGATGGCGGAAGGATTGCGCTCGCTCGGGCAACGCGCGGTGGCCGCAAGCCTGACCGATGCGCCGCTGGACGAACAAGCGGCAACGCAGCTCATGACTGACCTGTCGGCCGAGATTGGAATCGCCGTATCGGCCGCGCTCGAGCTCGAGCGCGCGGTTGAAGAGCGGCTACCGGAGGTCATCGGCGTGCCGGTGCCCTGTTTGTAAAAAAGAGGTGATGGACTAAAATCCGCGTCGGATCATGCAGTTCCACTTCGGGGCAGCGCTGGCGTTCGTGGTCGTTGCGTGCGTTTTCCTGGGGGTGACCCTGTTCGTCGGCAAGGTTCTGCGTCCTCACACCCCAAACCCAGCCAAGGGTGCCGTCTACGAATGCGGCGAAACGGCACTGGGAACCGGCTGGTTCAACTTCAACCCCCGCTTCTACATTAGTGGCCTGGTGTTTCTGGTGTTCGATGTCGAGGTCGCCTTCACGTATCCGGTTGCCACCGCCTATGGACACTGGCTGAGCGTGGGGGACGGCGCAGTGGCGTTCGGCGAAATCGCCGCGTTCGTGGCGATGTTGTTTTTGGGACTCATGTACGTGTGGCGCCGGGGCGATCTCGAATGGGTCAAGCCGCGCCCGGCGGGCAATCAGGAAGACGTGGCGGCGTGGACGCCGAATCAATCTTCGCAGCCGTAACCGCACGTTTCGGTGAAGCTGCGCGCGACTTCGTCGGCGCGGTGCCCAAAGACGGCCCGCGCGACGCTTGCTTCGCCGTGCGGGCCGACGCCCTGCCAGACGTGATGCGTTTGTTGCGCGACGACGCGGCCTTGCGCTTCGACTTCTTGCAGAACCTGACCGCCGTCGACTGGATCAAACAAAAGCGAATCACGTGCGTGTATCACCTGTTCTCGTACCAGCACCGCCATGCCATCTGCGTGAAGGTCGATCTGCCGCGCGAAGATCCGCGCGTGCCATCGGTGACCGCGTTGTGGCGCTGCGCCAACTGGCTGGAGCGCGAACAGTTCGATCTGTTCGGCGTGGTGTTCGAGGGCCATCCCGATCTGCGGCGCCTGTTGTTGCCGGACGACTGGGTCGGCCACCCCATGCGCAAGGACTACGGCGAGGCGTCCGAGTACCGCGGCATGCCCACCACGCGCCCGTCGCCGATTGACCTGCTGCTGGCGCACGACAAGAAAAAGCCCGCGGGGACGCCAAGGTGAGCGACATCATCCTCGCCGACGAGCGTGGCGACGAGATGACGCTGAGCATGGGGCCGCAGCACCCGTCCACCCACGGGGTCATCCGCTTCATCATCAAGACCGACGGCGAAATCATGAGGGAGGCCGTGCCCGACGTCGGCTACCTGCACCGCGCCATCGAGCACATCGCCGAGAAGTGTACGTACGAGGGCTTCATGCCCTACACGGATCGGGTGGACTACGTCGCCGCGATGACGGCGAATCACGTGTGGGCCGAGGCGGTCGAGCGCCTTGGCGGACTGTCGGTGCCGCCGCGCGCGCACTACCTGCGCGTCATTAGCGACGAGCTGTCGCGAATTTCCTCGCACTGCATCGCGCTGGGTGCGATGGCGATGGACGTGGGCGCGGTGACGCCATTTCCGGTCGCGCTGCGCGAGCGCGAGTACGTCAACGACTTGATTGAAGAGCTGTGCGGCGCGCGGCTGACGTACAACTACCACCGCATCGGCGGCGTGGGCTGGGATCTGACGGACGCCTGGCGCGACAAGGTGCTGCGCTTTTGCGATCACTTCGAAGCGGTGATCGAGGAATGGAACCGCCTCATCACCGGCAACGCGATCTTCGTGCGACGCCTGGCGAACCTGGGTGTGGTCTCGGGCGAAGAAGCGATCTCGTATGGGCTCGTCGGGCCGAACCTGCGCGCGTCGGGCGTGGCCTTCGACCTGCGCGCCGATCTGCCCTACGCGCTCTATGACCAGATCCTGCCCAAGATCGGCTGGAAAACGCCGGTGGGACGCGGCCTGGTCGGAACTGTCGGCGACGCCTGGGATCGCTTTTTCGTGCGCGTCGAGGAATGGCGCTGGTCGGTGAAAATCATTCGCGAGGCACTCGTGCAGATCGAATCGACGCCGCGGGGAGAAGTTCTGATTCCACCCAAGAACTTCAAGCCGCGGGGCGACGCCTGCGCGCGCGTCGAGGCAGCGCGTGGGGACATGCATTGCTACATCGTCGGCGACGGAGGGCAGCACGCCTACCGCGCTCGTTTTCGCACCGGATCGTTCAACGCGATCGCCATGGTCAAGGACAAGTCGCGCGGGCTGATGGTGGCGGATCTCGTGGCCTTGATCGCCAGCCTGGACATCGTCGCGCCCGAGATCGATCGATGACACGAATGAGGGGACAGCTGGTCGTGCTTGCCGCGGCGATGACCGCAGCTGCACCCGCGCGCGCCCACGCGGACGCACCGGGGCTCATTCGCGACGTGCGGCCGACGACGCTGGAGCTGGGCGACACGCTGATCATCGAATGCGAGGGTTTGCCGAAGACGGGCGCGTTGGACGTGACCATCCGGGGCCTGTCCGAACTTCCGGACGAGCCCATACCCCTGGTGGTGCATCTGATCGGTCGCGCTGCATCCGGTGGCCGCGTGCTGGTCGACGCCGCGCGCGTGATCGACGCCATCGGAGGCGCGCCACGGCGACTGCGCCTTGGCGACATGGAGGTCCGGCAACGGCCACCGGGCACACAAACCTGGCGGTGGCGCCATGACGACTGGTTGACGTTGAATCTGTTTCCTGTCACCGCGCACAGCATGGCCACGCGGGGCGAGCAGGCACTCGCCGACGGCACGGGACCGCTGCACGGCCTGCCGGTCGGTCTGATAAGCGCGTTGATGGTGTTGGCCATCGCGCTGGTCATTCACCTGTCGGTGGCACCGATCACCGGCATCATCACGGTGTGGGAGCGCAAGATTGCGGGCCGCATGCAGTCCCGCTTCGGTCCGAACCGGGCGGGCCCGTCGGGCTGGCTGCAGTGGCTGGCCGACGCCTTCAAACTGATCACGAAAGAGGATCTCACGCCGACCGACGCGGACCGGCACCTGTTTCGCCTGGCACCCTACCTGATGTGGAGCGGCGTGTTCGCCAGCCTCGTGGTCTTGCCATTGTCGCAGACCGCGATCGTGGCCGACCTGAACGTCGGCGTTCTGTACCTGATTTCCGTGACGTCCCTGACCGTGGTCGCCATCTTGATCGGCGGCTGGGCGTCGAACTCCAAGTGGTCGCTGCTCGGCGGCATGCGCTCGGCGGCGCAGATCGTCAGCTACGAGGTGCCGACGGCGCTGGCCCTGCTGCAGATCGCGCTGCTGGCGGGCACGCTGTCACCGCAAGAAATCGTGCGCGCGCAGGGCGGGTTGCCGCACCAGTGGTTCGTGTTCGCCAATCCGTTCGCGTTTGCGTGCTTCTTCATCTTCTTCATCGCGGCGCTGGCCGAGGGCAACCGCACGCCGTTCGATCTGCCCGAGGCCGAGTCCGAACTCGTCGCCGGCTACAACGTCGAGTATTCGGGCTTCCGCTTCGGCATCTTTTTTCTGGCCGAGTGGACCAACATGGTCGTTATCGGTGCCGTGGCGACCACGATGTTTCTGGGCGGCTGGAACGTGCCGTTCGCGAGGCCCGCCGAAGTGGCCGCAAGTCCCGCACTATCGCTGCTGTCGGTAGCGCTGATGCTCGCCAAGATCGCCGCCCTGGTCTTCATCATCATCTGGATAAGGTGGACGCTGCCGCGGCTGCGCATCGACCAGCTCATGAGCCTGTGCTGGAAGTTCCTGGTGCCGGTGGCGCTGGTCGCGTTCCTCGGCACCGCAGGTTGGATGTGGCTTTTGCACACCGCCCCCGAACTCGATCTCGTGATGCGCTGGACGATGTTTCTCGCGGGCGGCGTCGTGCCCGCTGTCCTCTTCATGGTGCAGGTGCGGCGCGCGTTTCGCGGCACCAGGATGCTCTACGTCGGCGAGCGCCAGTTCCAACCGCCGTGGATCGAACGGCCGTTCGATCGAAACCGGTGACCACCGTCAGATCGCACATGGCGCGCCGGAGAATGCGGACTGCCCGAGTCACCCGAGCAGCCGCCGTCGAGCGGTCTTGACGCTGACGCCGCGATCACCCGCCTTCACGTCCTCCTCGGCAAGGCCGAGGAGGCGATAGACTTCCAGGCGCGCCTGATCGCGCTCGTAGGCTGCCAGGCTCATGACCACGAGATCGCCCGCACCATTCTTCGTGATGAAGATCGGCTCTCCGGTCCGATGGCACACCTGCTCGATATCGGCCGATTTGTTCCGCAAGTCCGAGATGGGGCGAATCATGGGCATATCGTGATCATGATTCGCGGTTGCAGCACTGTCAACGACGGTGGCCCAGCAGCAGGAATTTCGCAGGAGTTTGGTAAGCCGCATGACTACGTCGTGTCGCGGTGACGTGATACCCTGTCAAGTTCGGTGCCGCGAGCGAATTGCCTTCATGGCTCGCCCGGGGTGCCGGGTGCATGAAGAAGATCGTCGTCAAGGGTGCCCGGGCGCACAACCTCAAGAACATCGACGTCGAGATCCCGCGCGACAAGCTGGTGGTGATCACCGGCCTGTCGGGTTCGGGCAAGTCGTCGCTGGCGTTCGACACCATCTACGCCGAGGGGCAGCGCCGCTACGTCGAATCGCTGTCGGCGTACGCGCGGCAGTTCCTCGACCAGATGGGCAAGCCGGACGTGGACTCGATCGAGGGTCTGTCGCCGGCGATTGCCATCGAGCAAAAGTCGGGATCCCGCAACCCGCGATCGAGCGTCGGAACCATCACCGAGGTGTACGACTACATGCGCCTTTTGTGGGCGCGCATCGGCGAGGTGTACTGCTGGAAGTGCGGCGAGCGCATCGTGTCGCAGACGATCCAGCAGATGGCCGACCAGGTGCTGGCGTTTGCCGAGGGCACGCGCTTTTCGGTGCTGGCCCCGGTGGTGCGCGACCTGGCGGGGGACTTTGCCGCAGAACTGGGTCGGCTGCGCAAGGAAGGGTTCGTGCGCGCCAACATCGACGGCGAGCTGTGCGAGCTGTCCGCACCGCCCAGGCTCGACAAAAGTAAGCAACACACCATCGAGGTGTTCGTGGACCGCCTGGTTGCCAAGGAGGGCATCGCGCAGCGCTTGACCGAATCGCTGGAGCTCGCGGCCAAGCTGGCAGGCGGCCTGGTGAAGATCTCGCCACTTGAAGGCGACGACCTCTTGTTTTCAGAGAAGTTCGCCTGCCCGACCTGCGGGACGACGTACCCAGATCTGGTGCCGCGGCTGTTTTCGTTCAACAACCCGGCGGGTGCGTGCCAGGCGTGCGACGGCATCGGTGCCAAGATGTTCTTCGACCCTGACCTGGTGGTGACCGACGGCGATCTGTCGCTGCGCGAGGGCGCAATCGAACCGTGGGAGCGGCGCAATGCGCCCTTCTTTCAGCAAATTCTTGAAGCGGCGGGCACGCACTTCGGCATCGATCTGTACACACCATGGAGCAAGCTGTCCGACAAACACCGCAAGCTCATCCTGCATGGGGGTGGCGAGAAGGACGAGATCGAGTTCGTGTTCGAGAAGCAGGGCCGCAAGCATTCTTTCAAGAAAGAGTTCGAGGGCGTGCTGGCGAACCTGCAACGCCGCTTCGACGAATATGAGCGTCGGCGGCGCGAGCAGGGACGCACCACCGACCAGGATTTCGAGGCCATTTACGAAGAGTTTCACCGCTACATGGCGCAGACGCCGTGCAGCGATTGCGACGGCACGCGGCTGCGCAAGGAGGCGCGCCACGTCAAGGTGGGCGGCAAGACCATCTCCGAGGTCAGCGCGCTGACGATTCGTGGTGCGCACGACTTCTTCAAGGGGCTGAAACTGCCGCGCCGGGAGCACCTGGTGGCCGAGCGCATCCTGCGCGAAGTGGGCGAACGCCTCGGCTTTCTGCTCAACGTGGGCGTTGACTACCTGTCGCTGGACCGCTCAGCCGCGACGCTGTCCGGCGGCGAGTCGCAGCGCATCCGCCTGGCCACGCAGATCGGCAGTGGCCTCGTCGGGGTGCTTTACATCCTCGACGAGCCGTCGATCGGCTTGCACCCGCGCGATCACGCGCGCCTGCTGAAAACTCTCCTGCACCTGCGCGATCTCGGCAACTCGGTGCTGGTGGTCGAACACGACGCCGACACGATTCGCGCGGCGGATTGGGTCATCGACATGGGGCCGAAGGCGGGCGTTCATGGCGGCCGCGTCGTCGCTGCGGGCACGCCGGCGGACATCGAATCGAACCCGCACTCGCTGACGGGGCTGTACCTGTCGGGTCAGCGGTCAATCGAGCGGCCCAAACACCGGCGGCAGCCCGCGCACCGGTCGTTGGTGGTGCGCGGTGCGCGCGAACACAACCTGCGCAAGCTCACGGTCAGCTTCCCCGTTGGCGTGTTCACCTGCGTCACGGGCGTGTCCGGTTCGGGCAAGTCGACGCTGGTCGTCGACACGTTGTTGCCGGCGCTCAAACACAAGCTGCAAGGCGGCAAGGCACCGGCGGCGGCCTTCGACGGCCTCGATGGGCTGTCTCACGTGGACAAGGTGATCGACATCGATCAGACCGCCATCGGTCGCACGCCCCGATCAAATCCGTCCACGTACACGGGCATCTTCACCCACATTCGCGATCTGTTTTCGTCGCTGCCCGAGTCGAAAGCGCGCGGCTACAAGGCGGGCCGTTACTCGTTCAACATCAAGGGCGGGCGGTGCGAGGCGTGCCAAGGCGACGGCGTGATTCGCATCGAGATGCACTTCTTGCCCGACGTGTACGTCGAGTGCGAGTCCTGCGCTGGTCGCCGTTACAACCGTGAGACGCTGGAAGTGAAGTACCGCAACGCCAGCATCGCCGACGTGCTGGACATGACGGTCACGCAAGCGTGCGAGTTTCACGAAAACATCCCCAAGCTGAAACAAAAACTCGACACGCTGCGAGCGGTCGGACTCGGCTACCTCAAGCTTGGACAAGCAGCGACCACGCTGTCGGGTGGCGAAGCCCAGCGCATCAAGCTGGCGAAGGAACTTAGCCGCAAGGCCACCGGAAATACCGTCTACATCCTCGACGAGCCAACCACCGGGCTGCACTTCGCCGACATCGCGCAACTTCTGTCGGTGCTCGGCCAGTTGGTCGACGCCGGGAACACCGTCATCGTCATCGAGCACAACCTCGACGTCGTGAAAACCGCCGACTGGGTCATCGACCTTGGCCCCGAAGGTGGGCCGGGCGGCGGGAATGTCGTCGCGCAGGGGACGCCCGAGGACGTGGCCAAGGTCGCCGCGAGCTCCATGGGTCAGTTCCTCAAGAAGATCCTGTAAGAACGGGGCGGTTGCCCGGTCCCCTGCGAGTCCCCTACGTCCGTGCCGCGCCCGGCACCGCCACCGGTGCCATGGCAAGTGGGCCCCACTCGTACTTCGGCGGGCCGAGGATCTCGCTCGAGCGCATGACCTCGTCCCAGGTCACAAGCCGACCCGTGTAGGTCGCCATGCGGCCCATGATGCCCATGATGGTGCTCTTGGCCATGTACTCGCCGTTGTTGAGCGGCTGGCCCTTGCGGAGGCTGGCGAACAGCTCGTCGTGCTCGGTCTGGAACTTGTCGTTGCGTGGCCCGGACGCTTCCCACTTCCGCTTGCCCGCGATCTTGACCGCCGTGTCCGAGATGACCGCGCTGCCGCTCTGGCCGATGGCGTTCAGGCTGATGTCCTTGTGGCAGTCGCTGTACTGCCGACATGAGGCGAACAGCTTCACGCCGCTTGCGTACTCGAAGGTCACGGTGTGGTGATCGTACACGTTGCCGTGCTCGGGGCCCATGCGCCACGCCCGCCCGCCCGTCCCGTACGCCCGCACCGGGTACTCGCCCTTCATCACCCAGCTCGCGATGTCGAGGTAATGCACGTGCTGCTCGACGTTAAAGTCGCCCGACAGCCACGAAAAGTGGTTCCAGTTGCGCACCTGCCACTCCATGTCGCTCCAGCCGGGCTGCCGGTGCTTGACCCAGATGGGCCCGCGGAAGTCGGTCACCTGGAGAACGCGCAGATCGCCCACGGCTCCTTCGTGGATGCGGCGGACGCACTCGCGGTAGCTGTGATCGTAGCGAAAGCACAGCCCCGACCCCACGGCCAGCCTCTTGCGGCGGGCCTCTTCACAAGCCGCCAGGACTGACAGGGCGCCGGGCACGTCGACCGCCACGGGTTTTTCGGCGAACACGTGCTTGCCGGCGTCGATGGCGGCGCGCAGGTGGCGCGGCCGGAAGTGCGGCGGCGTCGCCAGCAGCACCACGTCCACGTCCGCGTCGAGCACGCCCTTATAGGCGTCGAAACCGACGTAGCGCCGCAGCTTCGGAACGTCTAGCCGTGCGGCGATGGCCGGGTTCTGGGAGAGCCGCTCGTGCGCCGCATCGATCTGATCGGCGAAGGTGTCGCCCATCGCGACCAGGACCGCGCCCGGGTCGGCTTGCAACGCCTGCGCGGCTGCGCCCGTGCCGCGCCCGCCGCAACCGACGAGGCCGATGCGCAGGGGGGCCGGTGCTGGCGCCGCGTGCGCCCGTCTCACGGAAGCGACACTCGCTGCCACGGCACCGGAGGCCACCGCCCATCCTGTGCCTGCAACGAAGCGACGGCGAAAGGCGGATTCGGGAGGGCGCTGCGAGAGAGGATTCGCACCGGGTCGGGATGGATGGTTCATGTGTTCCTTTCTTGGAACGCCTGGTTTCAGGCCGACCAGGATACCGCGTCGGCCCGGCACTCCATATTATTTTTTATAGGAACTAAATACAGCTTAACAGCAACTTTTTATCCACAATTACTTTCAAATATGCTATAAAGGCCAAGTTGGATCCCCAGGGGGGCCTCCAGCGTTCACGAGAGAAAACAGGAGGGGCGTCATGGCAGACAACTCGATCAGCCGTCGCGACGTGGTGCGAGCGGCCGCCACGTGCGGCGTGGGAGGACTCGCGGTGGGTGCCGTCGCGGGTTACGTGGGCAGGGGGACGCAGGCACCGCGCGCGATCTCGGGGCCGACGGCGCAGGTCGGTGGCCGCCTCAAGGTGGTCGGCGTGTTTCCCCTGACCGGCAGCTTCACCGCGGCGGACGCGCAGGAGATGCGCAACGGCGTGCAGCTCGCGATCGAGGAGATCAACGCGACAGGTGGGATCGCCGGGCGACAGATCGACTTCGTCGAGATCGACGACGTCACGTCGTCCGTCGAGGAGG
>CAYSKR010000005.1:0-5173 GCA_964431675.1 uncultured Myxococcales bacterium | reverse complement strand
AATCCCGTCGGAGAAAGTGGCTCGGTGGCGCGGCTTCGCCGGGGCACCGAGCGGGGGTTTGGGGGGACGCAGAGGCGCCAGACAGCGACGGGACGGAGCTAGAAGGGCATGGCGCCGGGCGGTCCCCCCATGTGAACGGTTACGACAATTGAAGATCCACTGGCATGAATGTTGCGGTAGCTATAGCTGCTTCATGTCGTGGGTCATCGCAGGATCGACAACCAGGAGGCCGTATATTATGAGCAATTCTAGTCATTTCACGGCATGTGGCGCAGTAGGTGGCACGACACTGGCACTGGCACTGGCGCTTGCGCTTGCCGGTTGCTTCAGCCAGATCGGACCTTCGCGTGAGCCTGCGTCACTGCCGCCGCCGGATGCCGTGATGCCCGATCCCAACCGGCCCGGGCCCCCGCCGCTGCCGTTCCAGCCGCTGCCGTCGGCGGCGTACGTCACCAAGGTCAAGAACCTTCTGACAGGGCTGCCAGTTATGGACGACGAGCTCAAAGCCGTGACTGCTGACCCCGCCGCGCTGCGCGGTCTGGTGGACGGGTGGATCGAAACGCCTGCCTTCCGCGCCAAGATGCTCCAGTTCTTCAAACAGGCGTTTCAGCAGACGCAAACCGACATTCGCGACTACGAGGACCAACTCGGGCATTCGACCAATCCCTGGAACCCCGACGATAAGACGTCGTTCCTCCGCTCGGCCGAAGAGAGCTTTGCCCGCACGGTTTTGCAACTCATGGATGAGGGCAAGCCGTTTCACGCCACCGCGACCACCGAACGTTTCATGCTCAACCCGCCGCTGATGAGTTTTTTGGCTTTTATGGACGCCGCGCCACATAACGATGATGGCAAGCCCGTACTCGCCGGCCGCTGGCTCGTAGCCAAGTATGGCGCGCGCTTTCGCTTCGAACTGGTGACCATACCGACGCCGCCGATTCCGTGGGAAGTGTCTCTTAGCCCGACTTTGCCGGACGGAATGGAGAACCCGGACTTCTTGCGCTTTTACGTCGAGAAGCCGACTATTAACCAGCGGTGCCCGGTGCCCGTTACCAATGCGGGGGGCAAGTACGGTGCCATGGAGTACATCCAGACGAATATCTTCGGGGGTCGGCCGGCCTGCGGGGCAACGGGGCGCCACTGGACCGCCGACGACTATGGCCCTAACGCCTGGAGGATGGTCACCATCCGCAAGCCCAAGCCGGGCGAGGAGCGGACGGTGTTCTTTGATATCGCCAAGTTGCGCAGCCCCGCCACGACCGAGTTGGTTCTCAATACACCGCGCGTGGGCTTCATGACCACGCCGGCGTTTCTTGCCAACTGGCCCACGAACCCGTCGAACAACTACCGCGTGACCGCCAACCAGGCGGTCATCGTCGGACTTGGGAAAAGCTTCGACGACCGCGGCACCACGGTGCAGCTCAACGACCAAAGCAACGACAACTTGCACTTGCACGCGCCCTGCCGTGGCTGCCACAACACGCTCGATCCGATGCGCGACTTTTTCAAACAGAGTTATTCGATCACCTACTCCGAGCAGTTGACCCCCAATCAGCCGCCGACCGCTACATTCAACGTGGGCGACGCGCCCGCAGTCCAGGGCAACGGCATCCGGGACTTTGCCAAGGCGATGGCGACAAACCCGCTTTACGCCACGGCCTGGACCCAGAAGTTGTGCCAGTTCGCCAACTCATCCTCGTGCGAGGAGACCGATCCCGAATTTGTGCGGGTTGCCGATGTATTCCGCAAGAGCGGCTTCCAGTTCAAGAGCCTGGTCGCCGAGCTGTTCTCTTCGCCGCTCGTGACGTTCGCCAAGGAGACACAGTCGGCCAAGGCTAACGGAGTCGTCATGAGCATTACGCGGCGAGAAACCTTCTGCGCTGCGATCGAGAGCCGTTACAAGATCACGGACGTATGCAGCGAGCGCGGCGAAAATCAGCTCGAGCTGGGCTTGCGCAACCTCCTACGCAATCTGGCGGGCTCGATTCCGGGCGCGGGCTACGCGCGCGGGGACGATGCGCCGCTCTTGCCGCACGACCCGAACCTGTTCTTCACCAGCGCGACCGAGAACTTCTGCGCGAGGCTGTCGCTGATGCTGGTGGACACACCGCAGTCCAGATATTCGAGCATGCAACAGGATCCCGCGATGGCCGACTTCGTGACCACGCTGATGGGCGTCCCACCCTCGGACAGCCGGCACGCCGCTCTGCTTGGTGTGCTCAAGGAACACCACCAGGAAGCGACCAGGGACACGCCGGCAAGCGCCAGCTCACGCTCAGATATCTTGCGCTCTACTTTTACGGTGGCCTGCTCTTCGGCGCTCGCCACTTCAATAGGACTATGAAAGAAGGAAGGAGTCTTGCCATGCACACCACCCGTCGTGATGTTCTCGGTCGCGTTCTGTTCGGGGCGGGGGCCGTCGGTCTCAAAGCCATGGCCACGGGGCTCCCGATCTGGGCATTCACCCGCCCCGTCCGCGCTTGGGCCCAGGAGCAATACACATGCTCCGACAAGACCAAGGCCCAGTACCTCATCCTGAGCACGTCGGACCTGGGGGATCCGCTAAACGCCAACACGCCCGGCACCTACGACCACCAGGACATCGTGCATGCGGCAGATCCAAGCATGGAGCCCGTCATGCTGAGTCTTGGGGGCAAGATGGTCATGGGCGCAAGACTCTGGAGCGCGCTGCCCCAGAACGTCCTCGACCGCACAAGCTTTTTCCACCACGGAACCTACACCAACAACCACCCGAACCTGCCCAAGGTGCTGCGGCTGATGGGCGCGACTTCCAAACAGGAGATGCTGCCCTCGATCCTCGCCAAACATCTTGCCCCCTGCATGACCACGGTGCAGACCGAGCCGGTGTCCGTCGGCGCAGGTGAGATCCTGACCTTCGAGGGGCGCGGGCTGCCGAACCTCGCCCCAACCGGCCTGCGCGACGTCCTCACCCAGACAGAGCCGCAAGGGATGCTGGCCCAGCTTCGCACGCTGCGCGACCGGCACATCGACAAGATGCACCAGCTTCTCAAGCAGCAAGGCACGATTTCCCAGAGAGCGTTTCTCGACCGCGTGGCCCTGTCGCGCACCCAGGCGCGCAAGATCGCGGACGATCTGCTGAAGATGCTCAGTGCCATCAATTCGAACCGCGCGGACGGCCAGATCCTCGCGGCAGCGATCTTGTGCAAGATGAACGTCTCGCCCGTCATCGCCATCAAGATCCCGTTCGGCAGCGACAACCACGTCGACAACGATCTGATGACCTTAGAAGTGCCGCAGAGCAAGAACGGGGTGCAGACCGTGGCGGCGCTCATGACCACGCTCAAGGCATACGGACTAGAGGACCGTGTGACCTTTGCCATGTACAACGTCTTCGGTCGCACCTTGAAAAAACTCGGCACCAAGGGCCGCGACCACTGGGCCGGCCACCATGTCACCGTCATGATCGGCAAGGCAATCAAGGGCGGCGTGGTGGGCGGCCTCGAGCCCAAGGCCGGGGACTACTACGCCACGCCGATCGATTCGGGCAGCGGCGCCTCGGCGCCCGGCGGCGGCGACATTCCGTTCGACCAGACGCTCGCGGCCATGGGCAAGACGCTCGGCGCCGCGCTCGGCGTCGATCGCGGCACGCTCGACAAGGAGATCAAGGGCGGCAAAGTGGTGGCGGCGACCGTGGCGTAGGTGAGCAGGCGACTGTCTCCGACGGGATTCGGTCATGGGCGTGAACGGTTACAAGTTTTCAACGGCCCGCTATGTGGCCCAACACGGCCCAACACCTGCAGTGAAGCGGCCGCCATGCCCCTCAAATGACGGTGTGCCTGGCGTCTACCCTGGCGTCATAGCGGCCCATCGTTGTTTTTATTTCACTTCCTACTGTTCTCAAGCAGTTACGCAACCTTCGCGCTTGCCAGAACACCAGTTTGTGATACGGGTGCGGCACGGGGAACCCTGTCAGCACCGCCCGCGTCCGTGCGCTAGGCCGTGAATCTTGAGAATTCACGTGGACCCGCTACGCTTATCGCGTGGATCGCGACGAGATGTTGCGCGTGCTTCGGGCGTTTGAATCCGCGGGTCTCGAGTACGTGCTCATCGGCGCGTCGGCGATGGGTTTTCACGGTCTCGTGCGGGCAACGGAGGATCTGGATCTGTGCATCCGCGCTGAACCAGAAAATATCGAGCGGTTGCGGCGAGCCCTGCGTTCGGTCTACGACCAGGATCCTCACATTGAGGAGATCACAAACGAGGATCTTCTCGGCGACTATCCCGCCGTGCGCTACTACCCGCCCAGCGGAGATCTGTACTTTGACATCCTCACGCGCCTCGGAGAGGCGGCAAATTACGACACGGTCGAGCGCCAGGACATGCAGATCGCGGGAGTGGTGGTCAAGGTCGCCACGCCGCGTGCGCTGTTCCGGCTCAAGCGAGGAACGTTGCGGCCGTTGGATCGCGCTGACGCCATTGCTCTGCGCGACCAGTTTGGCCTGGAGGACGACGAATGAAGAGGTGGGTGGAAAAGTTCCGAACGATCGAAGAGATGAACGCGGCGCATACCCTCATGCGGCCGGGCGACGCCTTCGAGCGTTTCGCCCGCCACTGCGCCCGTTACTGGGCCATTGCGCCGAAGACGTATCCCCGTGGCGTGTTCAAGTTTCGCTCGATTGAAGAGGCTGCGGCTGCCCGCGAGCGCGTCGGGCGGGGCGGGACGGATCGCCAGAAAAAGTTCAACCCGTAGCGCTACAACTCGGCGACGGCAAGTTCGAACTTGTTGTTGGTGTCGTTGAGGACGCGCAGCGAGGCCTGCGATTCGGTCGGCAGGAGGCTCTTGAGCGTCCCAAAACGCTGCTTCTCGACGACGAAATACATGCGCTTGCCGCGGTTGCGCGCGATGTAGTCCTTCAGCATCTCGGCGTTCTTGTCGCCCAGGAAGACGGTGCGCTTTTCGGTCGGTCCCTCGTAGATCTCGTTCGACGTGTAGAACGTTTCGCCGCGCCAGTACATTTGCCACGCGATGAGGCGCTCGTCGGGCGAGCGCCGCAGCCGGTAGTAGTCCGCGACCAGGCGCTTCTGGCTCCAGCGGTCGGACGTCTGCTTGATGAAGACGCCGAGCCGTAAACCCGTGAACGCACCCGCGACGCAGGCCCTGGCCCTGGGCGCCCAGCGGCGGATGCGCGGC
>CAYSKR010000004.1:0-6760 GCA_964431675.1 uncultured Myxococcales bacterium | reverse complement strand
AAACTGCAGCGCCAAACCAGTACTCGTGCGCTTTCGTATCACTCGACAGAACCCAGGGAGCCTTGTTGTGCTTGATGAAAGCCTCGAAGGACGGCTGTCCCATGTTGCAAGTGGCACCCAGGTTGTTGCGGTCGATCTCATTGCGAAGCGCGTAGGCCCCAGAGTGTCGCGGATACGCTGTCGAAGAGGAAAACGAGCCTGGCACATTGCATCCTTTGAGCGACGCGCCGTCGTGCGGGCTGGGCTCTTTCTGGATCATGCCGGTCTCGCCGTCAATCAAGGCGAGCAGCTTTGCCGATCCCGGTTCGGGCGGTGGGCGGTCGCCGGGCGCTTCGGCTGTTGCGTCCGACTGGACGCCGGGAGATGCGTCGCCCGCGCTGTCGCCCGCCCCGCCGCCCGTGCCGCCTTGAAGCGGTAGGGCACTGTCCGGGGAACTCGTATTGTCCGAAACCAGGGTATCCCCACCACCTGTCATGTGACGCTGACCGCTGCTAGCACTACAGGCCACTGCGGCGACACACCCAAGGCCCATCACGAGAACGGGGAAACGCCGTCCATTCTTCATCAGCACAGAGGCGCGCATTCTATCCTCCTCCCCGGTTTGTGAGGCATCTTACGACATCCGGGAGGAGCGTCAAGCACCCGGTTCAACTTCGTTCAACAGCAGTCTTGACAGCAGCGCGTGATGTCTCTACTGTGACCCCGCGCTGAATGCGTCTTTCGGTCTGTAACCACCCAACCTGTAAGGAGATTGGAGTCGGGTTTGTTTTGGTCGCCTGCGGTGCGACGCCCATCAAGGGCAAGCCGATGGGTGCAGGCAGCGTCTATTCTGAGGTGCAGTTCAACGAGCGCACGGGCGACAACGCCGTGGGCGCGAAGACGGGTGAAGGTTGCGCGACCAACATCCTCGGCTGGATCGCGACGGGCGACGCCTCTGCAGGTGCCGCGGCGAAGAAGGCCAGCATCACCAAGATTGGGTCCGTGGACGCGACTCACACCAACGTCCTTGGTGTGTACTCGAAGTACTGCGTGTCCGTCTCGGGCGAATAAATTCCCGAACCCACAAAGTAGCCGCGGTATGGTCTAACAAGACGCTGCGGCTATTTTTTTGTCCGCGCGGTTTCTCAAGATGAATCTTTCGCCTCGCGTCGCGTTCGCCTTGTTCCTGGCGGGATTGCTTTCTCCGCGCGCGTTTGCGGCGCCGGACGCGCCTGCCGTGGGTGCCGGGAACGCAGCCGATTTTCCGGACGCGGTCGACATGAAGGACGGAAGCTTTCTTCGCGGCGTCATCGTCGAGTGGACTCCCGGTAGCCACCTGACCATCCGCCTTCCGTCGGGGGAATTGCGGCGTGTCCCGGCCGGCGACGTCCGCGCTGCGTCGCGGGCCGGGCAAGCGATGAAGGTTGGCCCCGAGTTGTCCGCGCAGGTTGATTCACCTGAAGTGCCCAGGGTGCCCTCCGAGCCGTTGCGTCCGAGGACCGAACTCGAGCATGAGCTGGCGGGGATCCCGGGACCGCGCGTGCAACTCGACCTGTCGTCGAACCGCCACGCGATCTTGCAACGCCGCATCGGCGTCGATTACGGCGACAGCCTGGTCGCATACCACATGGTCTGCGCGTTGCCATGCAAGGCGGTCGTGCCCGCGCTCGATCCGCAACTCTATCGAATCGGTGGTGCCCGCGCCCAGGCAACCCCGTGGTTCAAGGCACCGGCCAAGGATGCCGAGGTGCGTGCGCACCTGGTGCGGGACGCGTGGCAACTGTGGCCCGGGGGCGCCCTGACCGCGGGACTTCTCCTTGGAGCAATCGGAGGTGCCGGCTACGGCTTGTACGCTGTCGACGCCACAGGACCCTGGTCGAAGTACAGCGGGCTTGGGTTGCTTGGCCTTGGCGGTGGTTTCGTGATTTCGTCGGCGGTGCTGTGGGTATTGCAGCCTGAAAGCCGCGTGGCGATCACGGAGAAGCCTTGAGGGGACGGAACCGCAGTGACCGAACGGGATCGCTCGCGGTGATCGGTGCGGCCATTTTGATCGCCCTGACTTTTGCCTGCTTCGCGTGTTTTCGCGTACCGGCCGAGATCCGGGAGGAGTTTCGGGCGCAGGATTCCACGGCGAACCATTTTGATCCGACGCGCGTGAACCGGACGCCAGCCGCTGCACGTGGCGGTGCGGCGGATGCAGGATCTTTCAGGGAGTGATGCGTCGATTTTCTGGCCTGGCGCTCGCCTGCTTTTGGGCGCTGACCGGCATCGCGTGCGCGACCAGCGAGTCGGTCTCACACACTCAACTGCTCTACGTCTTACCTGCGGCGGTTGGTGCGAGCGCAGCGCCCGCCGCGACCTTCGGCGTTCCGCTGCAGACCGGGCAGATCGTTCTATCGGAGGCACCGGGCGCTCACAGCGTGGTGTTCAGCCTGGGCACCGCCGAGTTTTTCCCGTTCACGCATTCGGGCCTGGTCGTGGTCGACGGGGACACCGGCGCGGCGTGGGTGTATGACCTAGCCGCTGACTACAAGCCCGCGTTCTCGTCGAGTCCGGCGGCGGCGCTGCACGGCGGAATCCGCCGAGCGCCGTTCCTCGACTACCTTGGGAACTACCTGCACGTCGAGATCCACGAGCCACCCGCGGGCGCTGATCGCGCGAAGATGGCGGCGCGCATCGAAGAACTGTGGCGAGCCAAGGTCAAGTTCGATGAGGAGTGGGATTTCTCCGACCACAGCAAGCTGTTTTGCACCGAGTTCGTGTCCGAGGTTCTGGTCGCCGGCGGCGTGCCGGCACCGGCGCTGGTCGATCTGACCCGCAACCCGTCGCTGGAACGGGCGCAACGTTTTTTGGGCGTCAAGGGCGACCGGACTTTGCCTGCGGGGATCTTCGCGGGCGGGAAGCTCGTGGCCGCCTTCGGGCAGTGGTCGTCCCGCGCGGCGGCGGCGGCGTACTTTGAAGCGAAGCACGAGCTCCATCGACGTTTCACGCTCGATCAAAGAATTGGCAACGTCGTCGCTTTCGAGCACCACGATCTTCAGATCAGGCCCGCCGTTGCCACGTTCCTCGATCGTTCAGCCCATCTTTTTGACGGCGAACCAGCACCGGTGCCCGCAGGGGTGGTGCAAGACCGGGTGCGCCGCTTGGCCGACGAGGTGCTGGGCTCTTTCCCGTGACCCAGTTTCAAAAACGCGCACCGAGCGCGAACAAAACGCCTTCCCGCGACGGCACGGGCAGAAGCAGCAGGCGGATGGGCGGGCGCTTCTCGGCCGCCGTCATGCCTGCGCTATAGCCAAACCCGTAGCCCGCGAGGGCGGCACCGGCAACCATGATCGGCTGCGCGACCAGGGCGGCCGTGATGGGAACGTGTTCCTTGCCGCTGATGCAGGCGTTGTCCGGCCGGCCGTTGTCGATGCAACCGAACCATCCGAACGCGGCAAAAAACGCACCAGCATCCGCGGTCGCCAGGGCCAGGAGCGCGGTCGTCAGGCCGCCCCATTTGTACAGGCCCGCGCGCCTGTGCTGGCCGGAGTCAAAATCGCTCGTGGCGCGGCTCTCGCCAAGCTTCCAGGCCCAGATGGAAAAGATCACCGCGCCGGTTTCGCCAAGCAGGTTCCCTCCCACGCCCTGCCAGAAGCATGAGCCGCCAATGGTGACGCAGGACGGATCGGAATCGCCCGTGTGTACAACGACGCGAGATGTGAGCCACATGCCCGCTGCCAGCGCGGCCATGCCCGTGACGGGAAGGGTTGGCCCAGGAGAGTCCGGCGGCGGGGCGGCGGCTTTTGCCGGAGCCGCGACGAACGAGGCCACGAACGCCACCGACAGCGCACGCGCCGTCCACCGGCGGCGATGATCGCGAAGACGTCGGCGAATGATGCGCTCGCCTACTTCACCGCTTCGGGGCGGGCGCGGGCGCGGCCTGCGCGACGACGCGGGCCAGGTACTCCCCGTAGCTCGAGTTCCGAAGTTCCGTGGCCATGCGTTGCAAGTCGGCCGCGTCGATGAAGCCCATGCGCCATGCGATCTCTTCGGGCACCCCGACCTTGAGGCCCTGGCGCTGCTCAAGGATCTCGATGAACTGTGACGCCTGCATCAGCGATTCCGGGGTGCCGGTGTCGAGCCACGCGAAGCCGCGGCCCATCGTCTGCACCTGCAAGCGGCCGCGGCGGAGGTACTCCTGGTTGACGTCGGTGATCTCAAGCTCGCCGCGTGGCGACGGTTTCAATGTGCGGGCGATGGAGACGACTTGCTTGTCGTAGAAGTAAAGGCCGGTCACCGCCAGGCTTGATCGTGGTTGCTGCGGCTTTTCCACGATGCCGATCGCGCGCCCCGACGAATCAAGCTCGACCACGCCGTAGCGTTGCGGATCTCTGACCGTGTAGGCGAAGACGGTGGCACCGTTCGGTCTCTGCGCGGCCGATTTCACCATCTTGGCCAGTCCATCGCCGTAGAAAATGTTGTCGCCAAGCACCAGCGCGACCGAACCGCCCGCGATGAATTCCTCGCCGACAAGAAACGCCTGCGCTATCCCGCCTGGACGCTCCTGCACGCGGTAGCTGAACCGGACGCCCCAGCGCTGGCCGTTGCCCAGCAGATCGGAAAAACGAGGCAGATCCGTCGGCGTCGAGATGATCAGGATGTCGCGGATCCCCGCCAGCATCAGGGTCGAGATCGGGTAGTAGATCATCGGCTTGTCGTAGATCGGGATGAGCTGCTTGCTCATCGCCTTCGTGATCGGGAACAGCCGAGTTCCCGAACCGCCGGCCAGCACGATGCCTTTCACGACCGCGCCTTCCAGCGGGGCAGATCCGCGCGGCCCGGATCAAGCCCGGCGAACGAGGCATCGCGCTGGTTGAGGACTGGAGACGCACCTGGCCACGGAATCGCGAGCGCGGGGTCGTTCCAGCGCACGCCGTGCTGGTCGGCCGCGCCGGAATAATAGTCGGTACACTTGTAATGCACGTCGGCCACTTCGGACGTTACCAGGAAGGCGTGGGCAAGGCCCGGTGGAATGTAGATCTGCAAGCGGTTTTCTGCCGACAATTCCTGCGCTAGCCAGCGCCCAAAGGTGGGCGAGCCCACGCGAATGTCGACTGCGACATCGTAGACCCTGCCCTGCACCACGCGCACGAGCTTGCCCTGCGGGCGCTCAAGCTGGAAGTGCAATCCGCGCAAGGTACCGCGCGATGATCGCGATTGGTTGTCCTGCACGAAGAGCGGGATACCAACGCCGGTCGCGACGTCGACGCGGAAACTTTCGAAGAAGTCACCGCGTGCGTCTTCCAGAAGCTTCGGCTCGAACAGCAGTACGCCCGGTAGCTCGGTCTCGGTGATCTTCACGACGACGCCCCGGCTTATACCTCGATAGACTCGCCTCGCCAGCCGTACTTGCCGCCCGCTCCCGGTTACGGAACCTTGCCGGGGTACTGGATCACCAGATTGTCGCGCGTGACCAGGGCGTCGTAGCCGCGGTATCCCAGCAGTGCGTCGATCTCGTCGCTCTTGCGGCCGACCAGTTTGCGGCACGCGGCGGCGTCGTAGTTGACCAGCCCACGCGCGTGGACACGGCCCGAACCGTCGCGGATCTCGACCACGTCCCCCTTTTCAAATGTGCCATCCACGGCGACAACGCCGATGGGCAAGAGCGATGCCTTCCGTTCGGTGAGCGCCTTGAGCGCTCCGGCATTGACCATGAGCGCGCCCCGCTGCTTGCCCGACACGGCGATGTGGCGCATGCGCGGCGGCCGCGGATCGGTCGGGCGGATGACGGTGCCGAGATCTTCGCCCGCCAGCAAACGCTCGATGATGTTGGGCTCGGTGCCGTTGGCGATCACCACGATGGTACCCTCGTCGCTGGCAAGGCGCGCCGCCTCCAGTTTGGACGACATGCCGCCCGTGCCTCCGTCTGAGCCACCCGCCGCCCAGGCCAGTGCGGCCTGGTCGATTCCCTGCAACTCAGGCACCCGCCGCGCGTTTGCGTCGACCTGCGGATTCGCAGTGAACAGGCCATCGACGTTGGTCAGCAGCAGCAGAACGTCCGCGTCCAGACACACCGCGACGCGCGCACAAAGCCCGTCGTTGTCGCCGAAGACCGGCGCGGCGGCGGCCGACACACCCTCGCGCAACTGGTGCTCGACCAGCTCTTTCACGCTGACGCTATCGTTCTCGTTGAGCACCGGCACCGTTCCGAGTTCCAGCAACCGCATGAGCGTCGTCCGCAAGCACAGAGCACGATCGCGATCGCCCAGATCTTCTTGCGTCAGCAAGACCTGAGCCGCGATCAACTGCTGGCGCGCAAACGCCGCCGTGTAAACGCCGACCAGATGCCCCTGCCCCACGGCCGCGCAGGCTTGCCGCAGGCCCAGCGAGCGCGGCCGTTCCGACAGACCCAGCACGCGCATGCCCATGCCGACAGCACCCGACGACACCAGAACCACGTCGCGCCCCGCCTTGCGCAGGGCCCCCATGCTCTCGACCAGCCCTGTCAACCGCTCGGTCGCAAGCTCGACCCCGTCGCGCGTGACCACGTGCGTGCCCAGCTTCACCACGATGCGATGAGCGTCCGCAAGCTGCCGCCGCAGCGAAGACAATGCAGACGCAGTCGTCATGGAACCGCGGAGTTTACACCGCGACCGAATCCCGTCGGAGAAAGTGGCTCGGTGGCGCGGCTTTGCCGGGGCACCGAGCGGGGGTTTGGGGGGACGCAGAGGCAAAAGACAGCGACGGGACGGAGCTGGAAGGGCATGGCGCCGGGCGGTCCCCCCATGTGAACGGTTAC
>CAYSKR010000003.1:0-4416 GCA_964431675.1 uncultured Myxococcales bacterium | reverse complement strand
GATCATGGAGCTGCTGCTCGACGAGATCGCGTTCGAAGCCCCCGAGCTGGGCGCGCGCACGATCCCCATCACCGCCGAGTACGTGCGGAAACGACTGGGCGAAGTCCTCACCGACGAAGATCTGTCGCAGTACGTGCTGTAGGCGGCACCGGGCGCCACGGCAGTCGGTGCCCGCGGTCAGGATCCTCCTTTCCGTGCTAGGCTCGCGCCTCAACTTGCGGAATGAATCCGGCGCGGGGCCGGTTCCTATCCCAGGGAGGTAGCGCATGGCTGCATTCGGCACCTTTACTCTTCTCATTGCCTTCGTGGTGGCGACTTACGCCGGCGTGGCATCGGTGGTGGGGGCGCGGCGTGGCAGCAACCGGTTGATGGAATCGGGGCGTGCGGCGGCGTACGCCCTGGCGGCGGTCCTGGGCCTGTCGTCGGTGTCGATCGTTTACGCGTTCGTCACGCACGATTACTCGATCAAATACGTGCAGCGCTACTCGGATGCGTCGTCACCGCTGTTCTACAAGATCACCGCGTACTGGGGCGGCCTCGATGGTTCGATCTTGTGGTGGGTGTTTTTGCTCTCGGTGTTTTCGGCGATTGCCATCTACACGAACCGCCAGCGCCACCGCGAGATCATGCCCTACGTCGTCGCGACGCTGATGGTGATCGCGGACTTCTTCCTGTTCATCATCGTCTTCCACAAGAACCCGTTCGACACGTTCCTGACCACGGCACCGACGCAGGGCGAGGGGCTCAATCCCATCTTGCAGAACGCCTACATGGTCACGCACCCGCCGTCGCTGTACACCGGCCTCGTCGGCATGAGCATCCCGTACGCCTTCGCGATGGGCGCGCTTATTTCGGGGCACCTCGACGATGCGTGGCTCGCGGCGGTGCGCAAGTGGACGTTGCTGGCGTGGTTTTTCCTGGCGCAGGGCTTGACGCTGGGCATGCTGTGGGCGTACGAGGAGCTTGGCTGGGGCGGATTCTGGGCCTGGGATCCGGTCGAGAACGCCGGCTTAATTCCCTGGCTGACCGGCACCGCGTTCGTCCATTCGGTGATGATCCAGGAACGGCGCGGGATGCTGAAGATCTGGAACTTCACCCTGGTCATCCTGACGTTCTTGCTGACCATCGTGGCGACGTTCCTGACCCGCTCGGGCGTGGTCGATTCGGTGCATGCGTTCGGCAAGGATCCCAAGCTGGCGATGATGTTCGGCATCTTCATGGCCGCCATCGTCGTCGTCAGCTTCGGGTTCATGATCAAGCGGCTGCCGGAATTGCGTTCACGCGCGCGCCTCGATTCGTGGCTGTCGCGCGAAGCGGCGTTCCTGGTCAACAACTGGATATTGTTGTTCTCGGCGTTCTTCGTGTTGTTCGCGACCCTGTTTCCGACGCTGTCAGAAGCGGTCACCGGCGAGCGCATCCGCGTCGGCGAGCCCGTCTTCAACCGATGGATGGTGCCGATTGGGCTGATTCTGCTGTTCTTGACCGGCGTGGGTCCGCTGATCGCCTGGCGCAAGGCGACCGCCTCGCACCTGCGCTATCAGTTCACCTGGCCGGCGACCGCAGCCGCGGTGACGGTCGCGGCGGTCATTGGTCTTGGCTACTCGCAGCGGCAGTGGGCGGCGGTGTTGTGCTTCGGCCTGTGCGCGTTTGTCACCGGCACCATCACGCAGGAATTCTTGCGCGGTGCCGCGGTCCGTCGGCGCAACACCGGATCGGACATGCTGACGGCGATGCTGGGCATGACGTTGCGCGGGCGGCGGCGCTACGGCGGTTACATCGTTCACGTCGGCATCGTCTGCATGTTCTTCGGCTGGGCGGGACAGGCGTACAAGCACGACGCCGAGGTGAATCTGCTGCCCGGCACCGAAAAAGTCATCGGCGCTTACACCATCCATTTCAACAAGCTCCTGCACGAGGAAGATCGGCAGAAGGAGATGGTCACCGCCGACATCACCGTTTTCCGCGACGGCAAGCAGATCGACAAACTGCGCCCGGCGAAATGGTTTTTCCACAAAAAGCCCAACGAGCCGACCACCGAGGTGGCGATTCGCCGCTCGTTCGTCGAGGATTTGTACCTGACGCTTGGCAACTACGACTTCACCGAGGGCTCCGGTGCCTTCAAGATGGTGATCAATCCGCTGGTCGACTGGATTTGGTTCGGTTTCATGCTGCTCGCGGTTGGTACCGGTATCGCCCTGCTGCCTGAGTCCGTGTTGCAACCGCTGGCGACGCGCGCGGGCGTAGAACTCGACAAGGCCGCGCCGAGCGGCGCCACAGGCGCAGCGCTGCTGCTGCTGGTGTTCGGACTGCTCGTGAGTTCCCCAACGGCCGTGGCGGCATCGGCAGATCCGAACGAGGCCGACCTGCGCTGGCTGCGCAGCCGCATCGTGTGCATGTGCGGTTGCCTGCGGCCGCTCAACGATTGCGGCATGATGAACTGCGGCAAGCACGACGCCGAGGATGAAAAAGTGCGCGACCTGCTCGGGCAGGGCAAAAGCCGCGACGAAGTCGTGGCCATGTTTATCAAGGAATACGGCGGACAGCACATCCTCGCCGCGCCACTTGACCAGGGTTTCAACCGCCTCGTTTGGGCGCTGCCCTACGGGTTCGGCGTCGCGGGGGCCAGCGCGCTGGCGTTCGGGGCGTGGCGTCTGGGGCGTCGACCCGCCGCGGATCCGGCGCCAGCGCCCGTCGCGGCGGCCGAGGTCGACCCCAAGCTCGAAGATCGCCTCGAGGACGAACTCGACAAGCTCGACACGTGAGACTCCCCGGCTACCTCCTTGCCATGGGCGGCGCTGCGGCGACTGCCGCGTGTGGCTTCACGTTCATGGGCCTTCGGGTCGGCGCGCCGCTGGTGGTCGTCGGACTTGGCGGCGCGGCGCTGGCCATGGTTGGCCTGGCGCTGTACCGCGCGCTGGATCCGTTGTTGCGCCCGGAAGCCGTTCGCGGCGACGGCCCGCGCGATGCGGGTCGCGTGCGCGCGCTCGAACGCGAAAAGCAGATGGTGCTCAAGGCCATCCGCGAGATCGAGTTCGACTACCAGATGCGCAAAATAGCCGAGGCCGACTACCAGGAAATGACCCAGCGCTACCGCACCCGAGCGATGCGCCTGTTGCGTGAACTCGACGCGGGCGACGACTACCGCTCGCTGATCGAGCAGGAGCTGAAGACGCGCCTCGGTGCACTCGAAGCGGCGGGGGCACGTGCCTGCGCGGCTTGTGGCGGCGCCAACGATTCCGATGCGCAGTTCTGCAAGAAGTGTGGGGCGACGCTGACCGCATGACGGCCCGAGCAATGCACAGCCGGGGACTCGTTGCGGCCAGCATCTTCGTCGGGGCGCTGGCGGTGGCGTCTGCGGCAAACGCGCAGCCGCCGAACCTGCGCGCGATGGTCGGCAAGTCCTTGCCCTCGCCCGATCTGCCGCCCGGTACCATTTCGGTGCGGGTGGCGCGCCGGATGCCCTCGAACGCGGTCGCTGATATCGAGGTGACGGCGGTGTTCACCGCGCCATCGGGCGAATCACGCAAACGCGCCACCAGGACCGGCAGCGACGGTCGCGCTGCCTTCCAGGGTTTGCCGCCGGGAGCGACCTTTCGCGCGGAAGTCACGGTGGATGGCGAAACGTTGCGGACCGACGAGTTCACGGTGCCGTCCGCGAGTGGCCTGCGCACCATGCTGATTTCGGGTCTTGCCGACCTGGCGGCGGTGCCAGAATCGGACGAGGGAACCCAGGATCCCCACGCCGGTGGCGGGTCGGCACCCGACGGATTTCGCCTGGGCGCGATAACCGGCAGCGTCGAGCCTGCGGATGATCTCAAACCCGGCGTTCTGGCAATGGCCCTCGTCGATGGTTCGGGCCGCGCGCTGCCAGGCAAGGTGCTCAAACTCGGCGAGGTGATCGGCGGCACATCGAACGCGGGGCATGATCTGAAGATACACACTGCTTCGTCGGACGAACACGGGATCGCGCATTTCTCGGGCCTGTCGACCGGCGACAAGGCCGCCTACGCTGCGGTCATCGAACACGATGGCTTGCGGCTATCGACCGATGCGTTTCGCATGCCCACCGATCGCGGTGCGCGCGGGCAGATTCGCGCGCGCGGACGGAGCACCGATACATCGGCCCTGCGCGTGGCGCGGCGCTCGCGGGTCATCGTCGAGTCGCAGGAAGAATCGGTGGTGGTTCTGGAAGAGCTGATCCTGAAGAACCCCAGCGATCGCATCATCGATCCCGGTCCCGACGGCATCGTCATTCCCCTGCCTGCGGCGGCACGCTCGATTCAGGAGTATCCGGGGGGGGCGCGGCTTGAGATTGTAGGCGATCGCGTCGCGCTGCACGCGACGGTTCCTCCGGACACGGCCACCGCGTCGCCCACGCTGGTGCGCTTCGTGTTTGCCCTGTCGAGTGGGGGCGAG
>CAYSKR010000002.1:0-8843 GCA_964431675.1 uncultured Myxococcales bacterium | reverse complement strand
CTCCGCAGAAGCCCCGAGGATTTTGCCGAAGAGATGAAGCGCGCCGCGGTTGCGAAATGGTACGAGATGGGCACGGTCTCGCAGAGCATGGGGGCCGAGATCCTTGGCGTCAGCCGCGCGGAGTTCATGCGCGTCCTGTCGCAGTTCCGCGTCGCCGCGAAAGCCCGCGCCTTGCAGGCATCATCTCCCGTGCAAACGTCCGACAGCGTCGATCTGATCCGCGACGACCGATCGCGCTGAGCCACGTGGAGCGAAGATGACATTCAAGCTGCTTGACGCGATTGCTCTCGCCCGTGATCTACCCGGGAGTGGCCGACGCGCCGGAATCAGGCCGCGCGCTTGGTCAACGGCGCCCAGGTCATTCGTGGGCGTTTTCGTGTCGCCGCGCAGTTGCGAAGAAACAGGTTGATCAGGGTCTGGTACGGGATCCCGTTCTCGCCAGAGAGCCGCTTGAAGTAGTCGATCGTCTCGGGGTCGATCCGGATCGTGACCTGCTTCTTGAGCCGCTTGGCGTAGGGGTTTCTGATCGCGCCCGTGAAGTCGTACTGTTTTTTCATCGCCCCCACCTTCCAAGCAGCACGAAGCGATCTTCGCCGACCTTGCTCTCGTCCCACTCGAACCGGATCTCGGCCACCGTGAAAGTATACATACGTCGACACGACGGGCTTGCTAGCTTTCAGTTCGAATCCGTGGGTGGCAGATGACGGGTGTGGCAGATGACGGGTGTCGTCCGGATGCTATATTGGTCCTGCAATGATCGAGGGTGCGCGACGACCCAGTTACTCGTACGACGAGTACATCCAGGTCGACGAGGATAGCCACGTCAGGCACGAGTACCTTGATGGCCAGATTTACGCGATGGCGGGCGGCTCGCCCGAGCACGCCGAACTGGCGGCCAACGCTATCGCGGCGTTGCGCAACCGCCTGCGCGGTGACGGCTGTCATGTGTACAGCGCGGATCTGCGAATCCGAGTCCTGGCCACGGGCCTCGCGACCTACCCGAACGTGACGGTCATCTGCGGCGAGGTCGAGCTCGATCCGGCAGATCGGCGTCGCCACACGGCCACCAACCCCACTCTGATCGTCGAGATACTGAGCCCGAGCACCGAGGACTACGATCGCGGGGACAAACTCGACAGCTACAAGCGAATCGAATCGCTGCGCGAGATCCTGCTGGTCGCGCATGATCGCCGTCGCGTCGAGGTGTGGCGGCGCGACGAGAAGGCAACCTGGGCGCGAGACGAATTCCCGGCGGGAAGCACGCTGAAAGTGGAGACGGTTGCCGCCGAGATTCCGGTCGACGAGTTGTACGCCAACGTTCGCATCGGCGCTTGACACTTGCCCCCGTTGCCGTTGCTGCGGCCGCTAGCGAAGTGCCATCGCCATGCCAGACAGATTATCGAGGTCTGGCCCTGGCAAATGTTCTGCCGCCGCCTGTGGGCCGACGATTGGATTTGATCCCGGGCATCGGGCGTGGAGGCTCCGCCGTCGCACCGGACGGGTGTCAGGAGTCCTTCTTCATTGTAGATTCGATCCGTGAACTTGATGCTTGACTCGGGACTCGTGGCGGCGACACGCATCCTTGTCGTGGGCGGCGTGGCGAACTTGGTGCTGTCGTTTGCACTGGGGTGGTTGCTGTCGGCGCAGCGCATGCGTGGCCCGATGGAGCCGCACCGCTGGCTGCTGGTCGCGCACGAGGTGTCGTTGCAAGAAGGACTGATGTTGCTTGGCCTTGCCTACGCCCTGTCATTCGCCCGCCTGTCCGAGCCGTGGGCCCTGGCGGCGGCGTGGCTGCTGGTGGTCGCGTCGGTGTTCCAGACCTTCTCGGGCATCGTCAACTGGCTGCGCGGCACCAAAGATCAATTCGGCGAACGTTCCACCGGCTGGGTGCTGGCCACCATCAATGCGGTGACCAACACCGTCGGCTTGCTGATTGTTGCCGTGGGCGTCGTTCTCGGCGTCCTGCTCTGACCTACGCCACTTGCGGCGACAGCAACGTGATGCGCGTGATCTCGGCGCTGGTGCCCAGGCGCATCGGCGGCCCCCAGTAGCCCGTCCCGGGGCTGACGTAGATCTGCGTCTCTTCGTGCCGGTGCAACCCAAGGACGTAGGGCTGCGCCAGGCGCACGAAAAAACCCCAGGGCCAGATCTGCCCGCCATGCGTGTGGCCCGAAAGCTGCAAACCCACGCCCTGGCGCGCGGCCTCGTGAATGCTCTTCGGTTGGTGCGCCAGCAGCACGACTTCGCGCCGCGGATCGCGGCCGCCCAGTGCCCTGGCGATCGCCTGATCGTGGTCGCCCCCGCCACCCATGCGAGACGCGGTCGGATCGTCGACACCCGCGAGATCAAAGCCGTCCTCGCCCTCGCCGATCGCGAGACGCTCGTTGCGCAGGACACGAATGCCGAGGCGTTGCAGTTCCGCGATCCACGGGCCAGCGCCGGAAAAGTATTCGTGGTTGCCGGTGACAAAGAACACGCCGTGCCGGGCGCGCAGCTCGGCCAGGGGCGCCACCGCGTCGCGCAGATCTTCGACGCTGCCGTCCACCAGATCGCCGGTGATGGCAATGATGTCGGGCGCCAGCCGATTCGTTCGCTCGACGATATCCGCCACGATCGCCCGCCCGATGGTCGGCCCGACGTGCAAGTCGGTGATCTGGACGATGGTGGTGCCGTGGCTTGCAGCCGGCAGGCGACCAAGCTGTACGCTCACTTCTTTGATTTCGATACGACCCACCGCCCGCCAGACCGCGACACCAGCGAGTGCCACGGCGAGCGAGCCGCCGCCGGCGGCAAGGACTCGGGCGAAAAAACGCCGACGCTCGGGTGTGGTCGGCCCGGCTGCGGCGATGTGACCGTACGCCCAGCCGAACACCCGCATCAGGTCCGCCAGCACCACCAGCATGAAGAGAAGGAACATCAACCCAAGCCACACGTAGGCCGGCCACGCGACAAAGCGGGCGGCGTTGGGCGCCAGGCGACGCACAAGCACCAGCGCCAGCGGCGTCGATACCCAGAGCAGCGCGATAACCGCCGTGGCCCACGGCCGGTAGGGCCAGGGAAGCTCGGTGTCGCGGACGAGCCGCATCCAAAGGTAGAAGTGAATCGCCCCAAGCACGGACATTCCGAGGGCGAGGAAGACCAAGAATCGAGGCATGCGCGGGCGAAGTATAGGCGCGCTGTTGCATTTGCCCACCGCCAGGGAGCCATGGCGAATCGCCAACGGCGCGCCCGTCACTCTTGGCGTTGCGGCGGCACAGGTCGCGCGGTAGACCTCCCGGGATGTCTATCCTGGCTTATGCGCGGGTTTCACGCCCCGTTGCCCTGGCCACCTTGTCGGCCGTGGCGATGCTTGCGGGCGGCTGCCGATCCGCGCCGGTGCCGCCGACGCCTCTGATCGATGCGCCACCCGGCTCGTACTGCATCCTGGGCGAGAACATCGCCGGCGCGCTCGTGCCAGCCGGGCTCTGCCTGCGCCACTTCGCCAAGGTGGCGGAGGCGCGCACGCTTGCCTTCGCGAGCAACGGCGATCTGCTGGCCTCTGCCCCCAGCAACCCCACCGCAGGAGGCGCGATGGGCGGGCCGGGGGCCATCCTTGTGCTGTCGGACGACGACCGCGACGGCACCGCCGAGATCAGCACCTTCGCGGCGGGACTACCCGACGTGCATGGCCTGGCGATCGGCGGCGGATACATCTACTTCACCACGACGGCCGACGTGTGGCGGATTCCGTTTGTGGCAGGTCAGCGGCGAGAATCCGCGCCGCGCGAGAGCCTCGGCTTGCCCAATCGTTTCGGCGGTGGTGGACGCTGGACGCATGGACTTGCTCGTTCGGTCGGCGGCAAGCTGTTCGCTTCGCGCGGTGAATACTCGACCTGCGGCACAAGTCCGGGCGGCGAGATAACCGAGGTGAGCATGGGCGACTCGCAACTGGTGGCGAAGGGCTTCCGCAACCCCATGTACATGCGGTGCCACGCGCGCGACGAGGTCTGTGCCGCGACTGAACTTGGCGAGGACCAGACACCCGGCGCGCGCGAAAAGCTGGTCGTCCTGCGGCCCGGCACCGAGTATGGCTATCCCTGTTGCTTCACCACCGCCAAGCCCGCGAGCGTCGCCTCACCGTCTTGCGTCGGCATCGCGCGCGAGGACGCCGAGTTCACCCTGTCGCACACGCCGTTTGGCTTCGACTGGGAGCGCGACCTGTGGCCCGAGCCGTACCGGGGCGGCCTGTTCGTCGCCCTGCACGGCAGCTTCTACACCACCCCGAACTGGGAAGGCGCGCGCATCGTATTCGCGCGGACAGATCCGACGACCCACGCACCGATCGAGGCGTGGCGCGACGTGATCGGCGGATTCGGCCCGGGCGGCTCGGCCCTGGAACGGCCTTCCGACGTTGCGTTCGCACCCGATGGACGGATGTTCTTTTCCGACGACCAGGGCGGCGCGGTGTACTGGGTAGCGCCGTTGAGCCTACCGCGAGCGGACTAGATCCCACGATGTCTTGGCACGGCAAGCGGCACGTGATCGTAACCCCAGCCCGGCTTGCGCCGATTCTGTTCGTCAGCCTGTTTGCGTTCTGCGGAAACGGCGATGGCGATCCCGATCTGCTGACCTGCACGATGAGCACATCGATGGCCGAGATCGAGCAAAAGCTGCTCGTCAAGCCGATGGGCAAGTGCTGGCCATGCCACCGGCAACCCACGCTTTTTCCGACCACCTTCGATCTGTACAAGTCGGGCCTTGCCGCCCGCGTCGTCGACCAGACCGGCGCGCTGCCCAAGGGCCTCGATCAGGGCAAATGCGCCGATAAACCCCTGCTGCCGAAGGCGACGCCGCTGGCGGGCCTGTTCGTCGAGAAGGTGGAACAGGCGATGCCATCGTGTGGCGGCCCCATGCCGCCGCCGGGCCTGGCGCGCCTGACCGCCGACGAGATCTCGTGCATCAAACGCTGGGCCATGCTCGCGGCGATCGCCGGCAGCCCTTGAAAACCATTTAATGGACAACTCTTGCGCGCGCGGTGATCCAGGGATCGGTCCGTCCGCGCAGCTCGCGCGCGCGCAGGTCAACGATCGCGTCTGCCAGCGCGGTGGCGATCGCCTCCTGCCCCGCATCGGATAGCAACCGGGGCGCGTCGTCGGGGTGGTCGAGAAATCCAACCTCGACCAAGACGCCGGGCATGGTGAGGCCCTGCAACACGTCGAGCGAGGCGTCCACCTGCTTGATGCCGCGATCGCGGTCCGCTCCTAGCGCGTCGGCAAGCCGCCAGCGGATGCGTCGCGCGGCTTCCAGACTTTCGGCGGCGGTGGCGTACACGCGCTGCGCCGCAAAGGCCGCAAGCGCAGGGTCATCCTCGAGCAGCATCATCGTCCCGACGTCCCGCTCCACGTCCCCCGGGGGCAAGATGTAGATCTCGAAGCCCCGCTGCTTCCCGCGCGAAGCTCCCTCGGGCGACGCGTTGGCGTGCAAACTGATGAAGAGACGGGCCCTGGCGGCGTTGGCACAACGCACCCGCGCGCGGATCGGCAGCAGAACGTCCGCCTCGCGGCACAGCACGACCCGCACCCGCTGGTCGGTCCCGAGCCGCTTGCGCACCCGGCGAGCCAGATCCAGCGACACATGTTTTTCGTACACACCCTGGCGCAGGCTGGGCGTGCCGAGGTTCGTGCCACCGTGCCCCGCGTCGATGACCACAGTGAAATCCGCGCTGGGCTCCGCTGCCGATAGGGCGACCCACAGGAACGCGGCGGTGTGCAGCATGCAATACCAGGATACCAGGCGGCGCAAGAAACCTCGGCCAGACGGCAGGGCCTAACGCAACGGTTGCATGACGTGGGTCCGGTATGGCGCTCGCTCGCCGAGGCGATCGAACCAGGCGCGCAGGCGCGGAAACTCCGGTCGGGCAATGACCTGCTCGACTGGAAGCGCAAACCAGCGCCACACGGCGCAGCCGACCGGGATGTCCGCCATCGTGAATGCCGCCCCGCCCAGGTATGGCCCGCGCGCAAGTGCCGCGTCGAGAATCGACGCCGCGGCGGCACTGTCGCGCAGGGCCCGCTCGATCTCGGCGGTGTCACGCTGCGCTGGCGGTGTGCGAATCAGACCCCGGAACGCGGGCTCAAGCGCGGGCCACAACGTGGTCGAGCACCAGTCCATCCAGGCCTCGAGGGGCGCGCGGACCGCCGGATCCGCCGACCACAGCCCACCCGCTTCGTGACGCGCGCACAGGTAGCGCACGATGGCGTTCGATTCCCACAGCACCAGTTCCCCGTCCTCGATGGTCGGAATCTTTCCGTTGGGATTATTGCGCCGGTACTCGGGCGTGTTGACGATGCCGAATTCGCGTCCCGCATCGACGCGCTCGTACGCGACGCCGAGTTCATCGCAGCACCACAGAACCTTCTGCACGTTCACGGAGTTCGTTCGTCCCCAGATTTTCAGCATGTGGTTCCTGACGACATGATGACGTTCACGGCTGGCCGATCACTTCGCAGGCTCGGACAGCACGGACGACGGCGACAGTGGATCAGTGGGCGGGGGCGGTGGTGGCGCGGTCGCCGGTGGTGACACCGGTGCCGAGGGAGGCGAAGCCGGTGCAGTCGAAGGCGGCGGGGCCACGGTCCGGTCGTGGCCGGAAGCCTTGGTTTGCAGCGCCTTGAGCTGGCGCTGCGCGGCGGTCGCGTCCTGACCACCAGGTGCCATGTCGAGGTATTTCTTGTAATGCTCGAGTGCTTCTTCGTCGTTGCCCAGCGCGCGGGACGCTTCAGCCAGCCCAAACACCGCAGGCGGATATGGCTGGGACGCCAGCGCCCGGCGGAAATAGGACACCGCCTGCGCGGTCCGCCCTCGGTCGAGCGCCGCGTACCCCATGCCTGAAAGCGCGCCCGCGCCGGTGGGATTCGCCTTGAGTGCCTTCTCGTAGAGTTTCTCGGCGCGAGCGGTCCCGCCATTCTCGATCGCGCGATCCGCTTCGCCGACCAACCGCTCATATGATTTGCTCTGGTCGCCATCCGCGGGTTCGGGCTCCGCAACGGCGCGGGCTGATTTTGGCGCGGCTTGATCTGGAACTGCAGGCGCAGGCTCGGCGACCGGAGCTGGAAGCGGTACAACTTGCGCGCCCGATGGCACCGCCGCCGGGGACTGCCCTTGAACAGCGGCGACAGGCACTGCCAGGGGTGGAACCGCCGGGATTGGTGCGACGGGCTGCTGCACGTTGGCAACCGGCGCATGACCATTGCCGCCCGAGCCACCACCCATCGGCCACAGGACGAAGACCGCCACGATCAGGACTGCGGGAACGGTGATGAGAACGAAGAGTTTGAGCCCGTTGCCACGTGCGTCGCGGATCACGGACGTCGGAATCTCGGGAACTTCGCTGTCGACCATGGCGGGGCTCGCAGACGGCGTGCCACGGCGCAGCGACGTCGACAGCGATCCGGCTTCCTCCGCAGGGGGATAACCGCGCAGCGTCGAGGGCACCGACGTCATGGACGACATTCGCACCGGGGTCACTCGCCCGATCTTGCGCGCCTGCGCGGCTTCAGCCTGCAGGGACGCCATGCGCAGCGCTTTCGCCTTGTCCGCCTCATCGATCACGTCGAAGAACGGTGCCAGCTCGACGATTTCGCCCAATTGCCGCCACGCGTGGCCAGTGCGCGAAATGCGATCCTCGCGCGCGACCTTGCGCTCGATGATCCACTTCTGCAGCGAGGTCAGGTTGCGAAATCGATGAAACTGCCCTTCGCTGGTTTCAAGCAACCAGTCGGCCGCTCCCGGCCCGGCGTGATCAGGTGGTGGGGCCGACTGCACCCTCGCGTCGGCCGTCGCGGCGGACACCAGGGTGCGCCGCATCATGAACGCGTGGCCGCAGGTCGTGCATTGCACCTGGGTTCCGGCGTCGCTGACGCTGGCATCGTCCAGCTCATATTCGGTCTGACAGCGCTCACAGCGAACATCCATGATGTACTCGGCAAACAGCCCTAGCGTGCATTTGTATCACACGCGGACGCCGATCAATGACCCGACGGCGCAGGAGTCCGGATCTTGATGTCGCGAAACTCCGCCACATCGCCGTGCTCCTGCAAGGCGATGTGGCCCTGCGCCGACTTGGCCCAGCCTGACTCGGCCTTCCACTTGCTCCGAGCAAGCCGCTGGTTCCAGTCCTCGCTTCCGAGTTCGCAATCCACCACCTTGACGCCGTTGAGCCAGTGCTCGACGTGCTTTCCCCGCAGGACGATGCGCGTGTCGTTCCATTCGCCCGCAGCCTTGTGCAGAGGCCTGGCGGGTGCGTACATGTCGTACAGCGCACCCGAGCTGTGCATGTCCTCGCGCTGGGCAACCGGGCCCGATTCGTCGTCGTTGAGCTGAAACTCGGGACCGGTCACGTAGGTTGGACCGCTGGTCTCGGCGACGCGGTACATGACGCCGCTGTTGCCCTTGGCCGCGATCCGCCACTGCAGCGACAGCTCGAAGTCTTCGAATCGATCGATGGTGATGAGGTCCCCGGCCTTCTTCGCGACCACCGCGAGGATGCCATCTTTGACCTGCCAACCGGTGGGTGCGTCTTTCTGCTTGTACCCTCGCCATCCCGCCGCGCTCTTTCCGTCAAACAACAGGCGCCAGCCGACCTTTTTCTCGGCCCTGGTCAGTTGATTGTGCTGTTCGGCCGGCGCGGGCTGGGTTTTTCCAGCGCCGAGCAAAAGAGCCGTCGCAATCACGATCTGAATGGACATGGGTTCCTCCTGTGAAGGTCCAGCCTACACCGAATTTGGCCCAAACTTGTTCAAGGCTCAGGCGAGGCGCAAACCGACAACAAAAAGCAGCAACCCGATCACGAAGGCACCGCCCGC
>CAYSKR010000001.1:0-36013 GCA_964431675.1 uncultured Myxococcales bacterium | reverse complement strand
CGCCCGCACGACGAAGGACGTCGATCTGCGGATGATGGGTCCACCAGACGACATCCTCGCCAGGATGCAGGAGGCCGCTCGCCGCGACCTTGGCGACTTCATGACCTTCGAGGTCGGTCCCGATGACGACCACCCCGAGATGAGGGATCTGCCCGACATAGCGCTCCTCGCGACCGCGCAGGCCGTCGACGCCAAGCGCCTGCGAGCGGCCCTCGAGCAGACCTTCACCTTCCGTAAGACCCACCCGCTTCCGGCGGTGCTGCCCGATCCGCTCGCCGCGTGGGTGACGCCGTATGCCGCGATGGCGCGCGAAGATCTGCTCGCCTGGCCCACCCTCGACGGCGTGACGAAGGCCGCGAAGGACTTCCTCGATCCGGTGCTGGCCGGTGGCCTCGACGCCACATGGGGGCCTGAGATATGGGCCTGGACTGGCTGCGACTTTGTTCAAACACCCATGGCGATGAGACCTGCGACACCGCCCACGACGCGGACAGTGCCGCGAGGCCGCCGAAGATCCCGAGTAACCCCTGACGTCCGATAAGTCACCCCGAGACAACTCGCCGGACGGCGCCAGGATACCACCCGTCCGCTTCTGCCGGCGTCCGGAGAGCGACCACGTCCAGCGCCGCAGCTTACAAAAGGGGTTCTTACGGCGGGATCAATGTTCCTGCGCCGGTGCCCTTCATGGACACGCCGCCCACGGCCTTGCCGCTGCCCGTGGGACACTTGCCGTCGAACAGGGGGCCCGCGATCTGCGCGGTGGAGCCGGTGGGCAACGACACCAGCATGGGTTTTTTGCGAGCAGGGCGGTCAAACCGAGGCGATGTCCGAGGGGCATCATCCGGCGGTGCTCGCCCAAGCCGCGCTGCCCGAGGAGCGCGAACACCGCGTAAGCTGTCGACGGTAGAATGATGTTTGCAGTACCCGATCTTCGCCACGCTTGGTTGCTAATTCTTGTGATGAGTGTCGTCGCCTGGCCCGGCAGCCGGGCGTCGGCGGCCGGATTGTCGTTGCCCGATCTCATCGATCTGGCGACCCGACGCAATCCAGGCGTCGCGGCCAGTGCGGATGCGACCCGGGCCATTGAAGCGCAACTGCTTGAGGCCCGACGAAGTTGGATGCCGAGCGGCGAACTCACCACGATCCTCGGACCGTCGCCTGACATCAAGTGCCAGAATGATGAGACGCCTCCGCTGAACCTGTCGGGCGGAGACCTCAAACGCTGGCGGGAAGATCGATGCTACCGCACCAGCATCGCGGAACAAACCCTCAAGTTCAACGGCATCTTCACGCGCACCGATGTGCGGCTCGTCCAGCCCGTCTACACCTTTGGAAAGATCTCGACGGGGGTGGACGCTGCCGAAAAAGGCGTCGAAGCTTCGCGCAGCCGCGAGGCGGGCGTTGTCGCCGAGGTGGAACTCAACGTCCGCAAAGCTTACCACGCGGTCAAGCTGTCGCGCGAGATCCTGGAAACCCTGCGCGAGGGTCTTGGATACATCGCGGAAGCCGAGAAGAAAATCGAGCAGGGACTCAAGGATGGTGATGGCGATTTCACCCCGAGTGATCGCTACCGCGTCGCCACCTACCGCGCCGAGATCGAAGCCAAGATCATCGCCGCTGGCAACGGCACCGACGTGGCACGGGCCGGATTGCGTGCCCTGGTTGGACCGGATGCTCCGTCGGATCTCGACGTGGATCCGGAACCCCTCACCGAGCTTCGGGTGCCCACGCGGCCGCTCGCGCATTACGAAGAGCAGGCCCGCTGGTCACGACCGGAAGTGCGGGCGCTCGACCACTTGCTGGCCTCCAAGCGCGCCCTGGCCGAGTTCGAGAAGCGCAAGCTGTACCCAGATCTTGTGCTCGTCGGCTCGGCGACGTTCGCCTACGCAAGCTCGGTGGACAATCCGCAGAATGTCTTCGCGGCCGATCCCTTCAACACCGCGTCGATTGCACTTGGTGCGGCGATGCGCGTTCCTCTGGACGTTGGCGTGAGGCAGGCGCGCACCCAGGGTGCCGTCGCGCAGGCCAACGAGATGGCGCAGCGTCGCCGCGAGGCCTTGGGCGGCATCGTGTTCGAGGTCGCGCGGGCCCACGCGGATCTGGTGGCGGCGACCGCGCGGAGCCAGGCGTACGAACGCGGGAAAAAGGCAACGCAACGATGGATCGCCGCCGTCATGCAGGGCTTTTCCGTCGGCACCGCCGAGGCGCGCGAGCTGACCGACGCCCTCGCGCCATTTTTTCTCTCGCGCATCAACCACCTCACGGCGATGTTCGACGTCAACATGGCCGCTGCGTCATTGTCGCGCGCCGTTGGCGTCGACGTGACGCGCTGAAGCGGTCAGATCCCGAGCAGCAACCGCGTGCCGAAGTTGGCATCGAGGTCCGTCGCCAGGATCTTGCTCATCGATGCGTTGATGTCGTACTCGACGCGCCGGAACTCAAACGTCTTGGTCGCGGTGTCGTAGACCGTGTAACTCGCGCGCGGATCGAAATCGCGTGGCTGACCAACCGAGCCAACGCTGATGATGTATTTCCATCCCGGGCGCAACTGGAACGTGCGCGACACTACTTCTTGCGCCCCCGGACGTTCAGGGTTCAGCGCGAACGCCTTGCACAGGTGCGAGTGCCCGATGACCGTCAGTTGCGGCAGTGTTGCGAAGATCGGCAGGCAAAGGGCGGCCTGATCGCGCGCGAAGATGTAGTCGAAGTCCTCGATGTTGAGTGGCGACCCGTGACAAAACAGCACGTCGTTTTCGCGCACTTCGTAGGGCAGCGCCTTGAGCCACGCCATGTTGTCGGGCTCAAGCTGCGACGCGTGCTTGTCGAGGGCGTGCCTCGCGGCGAGGTAGTAGTACGAGTAGTCCATGCGACCTGCGACGGCGGCGTCATGGTTTCCGAGGATCGCGTACGCGACCTTCTTGCGCATCAGCGCGCAGGCTTCGTTGGGACTTGCGCCATAGCCGACCGTGTCGCCGAGGCAGACGTACCGATCAATCGCATCGGATTCAAACGCCTTGAACACCGCCTCGAGGGCTTCGATGTTGGCGTGAGTGTCCGACAGGATGCCGTACCGCATGAGCGTTTCAGTATAGCAAGCCCTGGCATTCGCAGGTGGACGGGTGTCGCTCCTTCTCAACCGAGGAAAAATGTCCCGCTTGCCGCCTCGGTGAGTTATCATTATAGCGGGCTGCCGTGATCGGACAGAAGATCAATAACTACGAGATCCTCAAGGAGATCGGAGAGGGCGGGATGGGTACGGTGTACCTTGCTCGTCACCCGTACATCGATCGCAAGGCTGCCATCAAGGTTCTGCGGCCGGGGCTCGCGCAGGATCCTGGCCTGGTCAGCCGGTTCTTCAACGAGGCGCGCGCCGCGAATGCCATCGGGCATCCCAACATCATCGACATCATCGACGTGGGCATGACCCCCGATGGCACCACGCCATACCTGATGATGGAGTTTCTTGAAGGCGAAAACTTATCGGATCGCATCAAGAAGATCGGCAAGATTAGCCTGACGGATGCCGTCGAATTCTCATATCAGACGGCCTCGGCGCTCGCGGCGGCCCACGACAAGGGCATCATCCACCGCGATCTCAAGCCCGAGAACCTGTACCTGATTGCCGACCCGTCGTTCCCGGGGCGCGAGATCGTCAAGATTCTCGACTTCGGGATCGCCAAGCTGCGCGTCGACAAGCTGGGGGACTCGGTCAAGACGCAGGCGGGTACGGTCATGGGAACGCCGCCGTACATGTCTCCTGAACAGTGTCGTGGCGTCACGGGAACCATCGACCACCGCACCGACATCTACGCGCTCGGGATCATCATTTACGAAATGCTTTGTGGCAGCCCCCCTTTCGTCGGTGAAGGTTTTGGCGAGATCCTGGTCATGCATCTGACCAAGGCTCCGGAACCACCGCGCGCGCGCAATCCCGCCATTCCGATGGCGCTCGAGAAAATCATCTTGCGGGCGTTGCAGAAAGAACCGGCCGACCGGTTTCAGTCGATGGCTGAGTTTCAGGTGGCGCTCGCCAGCGGCAGCGGGATGCCGCGGGATCGCACCCCGCGGCCGATCACCCTGGCCCCGTTTTCAAGCGGCGACTCTGCGCCGATGGCGGTCCCCGCAGGAGCTCGTCCGGGGGCATCTACCAGCTCGTCGATGCCGCGGCAGACGACAACGTTCTCGCAGAACGCGGGCGAGCAGCTCGACGATCCAAGTCTTGATGCCTTGCCGACACAATCGCGTCGCGGTCTGGTCATTGGCGGCGGCGTGCTGGTTGCCGCAGGCATCGCTGGGTTCGTGGTGTTCGGTGGCCAAGGCGGGGGGACACCGGCGCAAGCCCCCACGCCCGTCTCGGCGTCGGCACCTGCGCGTCCATCGTCTGCGCCGCCCATCGCTGTCCCCGCGCCGCCACCCGCGCCGCCACCCGCGCCGCCAAAGGCCGCGGTCAGCGCGCCGGCGAAGGTCGAGCACCGCCAGCCGATTCCGCCCGCTGTTTTGGACGTGAGGACAAGGGCTGCGACGAAGGGCGCGGCCAAACCCGCACGATCCGCGAAGCGAGAGAAGCGGGTCGGCGACTCCGCCGAAAAATGGTAGCGGCAAGCGTTCCTCCGTCGAGGAAACGGCGGGACGGCCGAAAAATGATACGATGCGGCCAATGACCGCGCGCTCCCCGCGTAAGGCTCGTAAGGCTCGTCCGGCCCGCCGCGCAAAGCAGCCAATCCCCAAAGCCAGGGGTCGCAAACGTTCGGGGCCGGGCACACCGCCTCGCGGCGTCGTCGTCGGCATCGGGCTCGTCGGTCCCGATCTTTTTTGCGTGGCGTCGCGTTTTGATGACCGGGTGGTCGACCTGTCGACCTTCAGCATGCAAGGGGGCGGTGCCGCGGCGACCATGATCGCCACCGCCGCGTCCCTCGGGGCCAAGACCCGTTTGTTCGCGCGGCTCGGTGATGACGCGCTGGGCGAGTTTGTGCTGCGTGGACTACGGGCCCTCGCGGTGGACGTCTCGACGCTCAACGTGGAGCGGGGTCGGGTGTCGCCGGTGACGTTTCTGCAGATCGAAGAGGACTCGCGCAGGCGCAGGATCTTGCTGTCGCGCGGCAACCTGACCCCGCTTGATCCCCGCGACTTGCCGGCCGGGTTGCTCAATAGCGGCGGCATTTTGGTCATTGATGGCTCGCAACCCAAGGTGCAGGCCGCTGCGGCGGAACGAGCGCGCAGCAAGCGGATCAAAGTCCTGCTCAACGCGGATCACCTCGTCGGCGGAATGGGCGAGCTGCTGGCGTTGTCGGACATCGTGATCGGATCCGAGCGCTTCGCCAACGAGTTTGCACCTTCCGACAACATCGAAAACAGCCTCCGCGACATCACCCGGATCGGCCCACGGGTCGCCGTGATAACGCTCGGAAGCGACGGCGCGCTTGCGCTCGAGGGCGACAAACTCGTGCGCCAGGAAGGCCTCGACGTGTCGGTGTCCGATACCAGCGGTGCCGGGGACGTGTTCTGCGGAGCCTTCGCTTACGCGGCTCTCGCGTCGTGGACGCTCGAGCGGTCGGTGGCCTTCGCGAACGCAGCGGCCGGGCTTCAGTGCCGCAACCTGGGTGCGCAGGCTGGCCTCCCCTCGCTTGCGGAAGTGATCGAGGCCATGGAACGCGGCTAAACCCGATGCGGTTGTACTGGATAGTCGTGGATCTGGCGTGTATAAATCCGCACCATGAGCAATCTTACTGAGCACCCCCCGTCAAGTGGATCGAAAAACTGGCTGTTCGCCCTGATCGCGGGCCTGGCGGTCGGATTCCTGGTCGGCGAGCGAATGGGGCCGCGCAGCGGAGGTGGGGGCGGTGATTCGCCCGAGAAAGCCAAGGTAGTCGCAGCCGGAACGGGCGCGGGTGCCAAGTACAAGAGCGAGTCGGAGTTTCCCGCCGGTTGGATGAAGTCCGCCGACTTGACCAGCGTCAAGGATCTGGACTGGACGGGCGCGAGCGATGGGCAGAAGGCCCTGACGATGACGGCGCTCAACGAGCGCAAGTGCGAGTGTGGATGCGGGATGGAGAGCATCGCGATATGCGCCAAGAAGGACACAACTTGCCCGGTGAGCCCGCGCCTGGCGCGCGAGATCCTCGCCATGGCGAAGCAGGGCAAGAGCGCCGCGGATATCGGTGCCTATCTCGATCGAGAAAACAAGAAGGGCGGCAGCGCGGCGGCCCCCAATGCCCCCGCACCAGCAACGGCGCACAAAGTTGTCATCCCCGCGCACAGCCCGCGCTGGGGCGCGAAGAACGCCAAGGTCACGATCGTCGAGTTCAGTGACTTTCAATGTCCGTTCTGCGGCCGGGTCATCCCCACCATCAAGCAACTTGAGGAGAAGTATCCGAAGGACGTGGCGATTGCGTTCGTGAACCAGCCGCTGTCGTTTCATCCGTTCGCCATGCCGGCGGCGACGGCGTTCCTGGCTGCGGCAAAGCAGAACAAGGCCAGGGAGTTGCACGACAAGATGTTCGCCAACCAGACGGCCTTGCAGTCGGCTGACCTGGAAAAGTACGCGCAAGAGGTGGGGTTGAACGTGGCGCGCTGGAAGAAGGACATGGACGACCCCAAGATCAAAGCGGCGGTCGCCGAGGATCAGAAGCTTGCCAGCCAGGTGGGCGCCGACGGCACCCCGACTTTCTTCATCAACGGGCGCATGCTGTCGGGCGCGCAACCGTTTGATGCGTTCAAGGCCATCGTCGAGGACGAGATCAAGAAGGCCGATGCGCTACTCAAGCAGGGCGTCAAGCCGGCGGACCTGTACGAAAAGCTGTCCGAGGAGAACGCCAAGGGAGCCCCCGCGCCGGCCGCGCCATCGGCGGCCCAGGCACCCGCAGCGCCCGCTGCGAAGGTGGACATTCAGCTTGGCGACGCACCGGTCAAGGGGCCCGCGAAGGCTCCGGTCACCATCCTGGCGTTCAGCGATTTCCAGTGCCCGTTCTGCTCGCGCGTGGTGCCCACGCTCAAGCAAATCGAGGACACCTACAAGGGCAAGGTGCGCATCGCCTTCAAGAACCAGCCCTTGCCGTTCCACAACAACGCGCAGGGTGCCGCCGAGGCAGCTCTTGCGGCGCACGAGCAGGGCAAGTTCTGGCAGATGCACGACAAGCTGTTCGAGAACCAGCAGGCTCTCGACCGTCCGTCGCTGGAAAAGTACGCGCAGGATCTTGGTCTCGATGTCGGCAAGTTCAAGAAAGCACTCGACTCGGGCAAGTTCAAGAAGACCGTCGAAGACGACGCCAAGTACGGTGCGTCGCTGGGTGCCAGCGGGACGCCGACGTTCTTCATCAACGGCAAGATCCTGGTCGGTGCCCAGCCCTTCGATGCGTTCAAGACCGAGATCGACGCGGCACTGAAGAACTGAAGAGTTTGTACGTGACCGGAAGTGGCAGCCTAGAACTTGACCTGGAGCTGCCCCGTCACCTTGTCCAGCGACACCTGCGTCACCTGCGTCAGGGGCGACGGCACACGCTGGATGGGATGGTCGTAATATAGCGTCACGCGGGCATTGCCCAGGTAGTACAGAACCCCGACGCCGTAGTCGATGTAGCAGTTGACGCTCGTGTCGATCCCCCGCTCGAACTCTCCCCGAAGCGTTAGCTGTCCGAGCCTGGGCACGTCGACATAGAGCTGGGCGTCCACCCCAACGCGGGTCCGGTTGAACTTGTCGTAGGTGGCCACCGGGCCGGGTGTAGGTGTAAGCGTCTTCAGCGTCGGCCCGTGGTACCCGGATACGCCCGCGGCGAACTCAAATGGCAACTTCTTGAACTCACCCCCAATGCGCCCGACGACGTCCTTGGCCTTGAGCTGATCGAACGCCGTGTAGATGGCGTCCTGCGTGCCGTTGCCGTTGATCACCGCAGCCCGAAGCCGCAGCCATTGCCAGTGCCCGGTGAGCCGAATGCCTCGGTCGCGCTCGCCCGTCCAGTAGACGTTCTTCATGCGCGAACGTTCGGGCATCGCGCGCAGGCTCGAGGAGTGCATGATCTCGAAGCCGAACGGAATGAGAAACTGCCCCACCGTGAGCTTGCACTTCAGGGGCGTCCAGGTGTCGACGATGGAAGCCTCTGCGTCCTTGAGCACCACGCCCTCACCGGTGGCATCGATCTGAATCACCGTTTCGGTGTTGGCCCCCTCGGCGGTGGCCTTGACGCGCCCGCGACGCACGTAGAAACGATCCTTGCTCGCCGGAGCCTCGCTCGCGTTGAGTCCATCGGCTGAAAACTTGTCCAACCATATTGCTCGCTTCGCGCGTTCTTACTTGGCCCAACCAATCGCGGACATCGCGCGCATCAGCCCGTAGGCGAGGCCACCGGTGGCGGGGATCGTGAACAGCCAGGTCCAAAGGATTTTCTCCACCCAGGTGTAGTTCAATGCGCTGAATCGGCGCGCGCAACCCACACCCATGATGCTGGTGGTGATGCTGTGGGTGGTGCTGATGGGCATGCCCAGAACGCCGGCCGCAAATAGAATCGAGGCACCGGTGCACTCGGCCGCGAAGCCGTGCATGGGTTTGATGCGCACCAGCTTGTGGCCGAGGGTGTGGATGATGCGCCAGCCGCCAAAGTAGGTTCCAAGCGCCATGGCGGTACCGCAAGTCCACTTGACCCACGTGGCAATCTCGAACTTTGGGGTGTGCAAGAACTGCAGCCCAGCCGGCGTGTGTGACCAGTCGATTGAAGAATCGGCGGCGAAAAGCGCCAGGGCCATGATGCCCATGGTTTTTTGACCGTCGGCGAAGCCATGCGCCCAGCCCATGTAGGCCGCGCTGGCGAGTTGCGCCTTGCCGAAGATGCGGTTAACCCAGACCGGTCGCCAATGGCGGACGATGGCAAACAGCACACCCATGAGAACGAACGCGCCGACGAATCCCAGGATCGGCGACGAGAGCATGGGGATGATCACCTTGTGATAGACGCCCTCCATCGTGACGTGCCCGGTCTTGGGATCGGTCTTGGAATATGACCACAGAACGACCGACCACTTGTTGTGGGACGACGCCACGGCCGCTCCAATCAGCCCTCCGATGAGGGCATGGCTGGAAGAACTGGGGATCCCGTAGTACCAGGTCACCAGATTCCAGATGATGCCGCCCAGCATCGCGCAGAACACCGTGTAGATCGTGATGGTGTGCGCGTCGACCATGCCCGCGCCGATGGTCTTGGCGACGGCGGTTCCGCCGAGTGCTCCGATGAAGTTGGCGATCGCGGCCAGCATCACCGCCTGCCGTGGGGTCAGAACCTTCGTTGATACCACCGTGGCGATGGCGTTCGCTGCGTCGTGAAACCCATTGGTCACGGTGAATCCGATCACCACCGCGATCACGACGAGCAAAAATATCAGCGCTTCCATCGATGGCTGTGCAGGCGGCGACGGGTCAGTAGTTCTTCAGGATGATGTTCGAGATGATGGTGCCGGTGTCGCGGCACCGATCGACAAGCTTCTCAAGCATCTCGTACAGATCCTTGAGAAGGATAACTTTGATGATGTCGGGTGATCCCCCGTATAGGTCTTTGATCGACGCCAGCATCAGCTCGTCGGCGTCTGATTCGATCTTTTGCAGGCTGTCGTTTTGTCCCTTGATCTTTTCCAGGTGCGATTTCGTCCGCAACTCGCGAACCATCACCAGCACGGTCTGGGTGGCCTGTTCCATCAGCGTCAAGTGCATATCCCAGTTCACGCCATGCAGCCGATCAGCGAACATGATGTAGCGCTCGGCGAATTTTTCAGCCGTCTTCGGGATCTTGTAGAGCGAGTTGGAGATGGCCTCTATGTCCTCGCGCTCCAGCCCGGTGACGGAGGTCCGGCATAGCAGCTCCGCGATCTCGTTGGTGGCTTGCTTGTTCTTGCGGCGGGCGTCCTTGAATTCATCGAGGCTAAGCTTCGCATCGGGTTTCAGAATGTGCTGGAGCGCGATCACGCTGGCGCGGCATTCTTGCGCAGATCTTTCGAGGAGATCGAGGAACAGTTCGTCTTTGCCGAATATTTTTTGCAGGGAGAACATGTCCGGACCGTATATCGCCATGGCGACCTGTCATCAAGCGACGATTTGGCAACGCCAACGTTACGAATGTGACGCCAACGTTACGAATGTGTGACGCCGGAGGATCCGCTGCGCTTGAACTCGGGCAACCCGAAGGCGGCGGAGTATATTGAGGGGCGCTACGGATGACGTGATTGAACCGCCAGCATGATGACGCCCGGGACTCGCCACAAGTTGCAGATGCTGACGGCGGTGGCTCGGCGCATGGCCAAAGGTGAGCTCGACGCCCACTTCGATGGTGCGGGCGACGAATGCTTGTCTGAACTGGCCTTGGCCCTCGACGAGATGGGCGCAAGCCTGTCGTTCACGATGCGCCAACTGCGCCAGGAGCGTGATCAATCTGGACGCATTCTGGATGCGATGGAGGAGGGCGTTCTCGTGGCGAACGCCGATCTGCGCGTCGTGCTGATCAACGGTGCGTTGCGCGCGATGATTCGCAAAGATGCGGCGTTCAGGCCCGAAGGCCCGGTGCCGTTGCCTGACACGTGGGTTGGACGTCCGGTGGGCGAAACGATCCGGCACACGCACCTGCCGGCGATCCTGCAGCGCGCACTTGCCACGCAGGAGGCCACCAGCGGCGAGATCCAGATGGGCGCGCATTCTTCTCGCCGCGTCCTGGTGCATGCGGCGCCAGTGTCGGGCGAGCCGAGTGGGTGCGTCGCGGTGTTTGTGGACGTCACCGAGATGCGCCGACTCGAAGCGGTGCGTCGCGATTTCGTCGCGAACGTATCGCACGAATTGCGCACGCCCATCACGGCAGTGCATGCCGCGCTCGAGACGGTGCGAAGTGCAATGGGCCGTGATCCAGATGCGGCGAGTCGTTTTCTTGGGATCGCCGAGCGCAACTCGGCTCGGCTCGGCGAGATCGTCCATGACCTCCTCGATCTGTCGCACATGGAAGCGGGGGAGACCAAGCTCGATATTCAGGTCGTCGAACTTGGTCCGGTTGCCGAGAACATGATTGCTCGCTTCGCGTCCGTGGCGGAATCAAAGGGCATGCGGCTGCAGGTCGAATGGTCCGACCTGGCCACCAACTTTCGCGCTGACGCACGGGCGCTCGACCACATCGTCGGCAACTTGGTCGAGAATGCGCTCAAGTATGGCGGCGCAAAGGGAACCGTTGTCGTTCGCAGCGCGGTCGAGCGAGCCTTTCTGCGCGTCAGCGTGTCCGATGATGGTCCGGGCATCGAGGCCAAGCACCTGCCGCGTCTGTTCGAACGGTTCTACCGCGTCGACCCGGGCCGCTCGCGTGACCAGGGGGGAACCGGTCTTGGCCTCGCGATCGTCAAGCACCTGACCGAGGCCATGGGAGGACGCGTCGACGTCACCAGCACCGTGGGCAAGGGTTCCACTTTTTCGGTCTGGTTGCCGCTTTCCTAGTTTGATTCGAGCGCGGCCTCTTAAGGTGTCCTGGCGAACGTGCGCATGTGCTCCGCCAGGGCCTGGCAGCCTTCGACCGGCACGGCGTTGTACAGTGACGCGCGTACGCCGCCGACGGATCGGTAACCCTTGAGCGCGACCATCGACTTGCCCGCCGCTTCCTTGATGAACTTGTCGGTGAGCTCTTCGCTGGGCAGCTTGAACGTGACGTTCATGTGGCTGCGCGCCGCTTTCTCGGCGACCGTGCCCTTGTAAAAGCCGCCCGAGCCGTCGATCGCATCGTAAAGCAAACGCGCTTTTTCGATGTTGGTCTTCTCGATCGCGCCAAGGCCGCCCTGTCGCTCCATCCAGCGAAACATTTCCAGCAGCACGTAGATGCCGAAGGTCGGTGGCGTGTTGAGGCAGCTCTTGGCTTCGGCCAGCACCTTGAAGTTCCAGATCTTCGGCACCGCCTTGCCGATGCGCTCGTACAGATCTTTGCGCACGATCGCCAGCACGACGCCCGACGGTCCCAGGTTCTTCTGCGCGCCCGCGTACACCATGGCGCAGCGGCTGATGGGATGAGGCCGCGACATCATTTCCGAGCTGCTATCGACGATGAGGTTGGGGTGCGTCGGCCACTCGCTGAGGCGGTGCCCATGCACGGTCTCGTTCGAGCACACGTGCAAGTAGGCGGCAGCGGGATCCGCCTTCCAGCCCACCGGCGGGCGATCAAACTCGGTGGCCTCGCTCGACGCGATGATGCGAATCTTGTCGCCGTGCGCGGCGCGCGCGGCAAGGGCGGCCTTGTTCGACCATTCGCCGCTGACCACGTAGTCGGCCGACCCGTTCAAGAAGTTCATCGGGATGGTGCTGAATAGCTGGGTTGCGCCGCCCTGCAGGAACAAGACGTCGTGACTTTCCGGGATGTCGAGCAACTTGCGGCAACGTGCGATGGCCTCATCGAGGACGCCGTCGAATTCTTTGCCGCGGTGGCTGCACTCCGCGATGCCGAAGCCCTTGCCCTCGAAGTCGACCAGGGCCCGCGCCGATGCTTCCAGAACCTCAACCGGCAACGCGCCCGGACCGGCGCTGAAATTGAATACACGCTTCATGATCAGATCTCCCGTGGTGTGCGCGCAGGTTAGCGGAGCCCACCGCGAAAGTCGACGCCGACGCCGCGCGCAAAGTGGCTAAGACGCTGGGCCGAGCTTCTGCAACTCTGCGGCGGCGCGTTCCCATTCGGCGACGCGTTTGGCCAGGAGCGCATCAGCTTCGCGTTCGCGATCCGCGAGCGCGTGCAGCTTTTGCCAGTCGCCTGCGGGATCCGCCGCGAGCTCCCGGCGCAGCGCAGCGAGTTCACTCTCGATCTTGCCGACCTCGGCTTCCAGAGTTTCCACGCGTTTTTCAAGGCGGCGTCGCTCGCGTTCACGATCCTTGTTGGAAGCCCGCGCAAGTTCCGCGGCGCTTGGATCCTTGGGTGCCGCAGCGGCCACCACCGCTGCCGTGCGTTCATCTTTTGCAGCTTCACGGGCGCGTTGCTCCCGCTGCCGCGCGCGGAAATCGGAATAGTTGCCCAGGTGTGGATCGACCCGGTCGCCGTCCACCACGAGCAAGCGATCACACACCTGATCAAGAAAATAGCGATCGTGGCTCACGACGATCAGCGTGCCTTCGAACGTCGCCAAGGCTTCTTCGAGCACCTCGCGCGCGGGAATGTCGAGGTGGTTGGTGGGTTCGTCGAGCGCGAGGACGTTGCGCGGGAACAGCATCAGCTTGGCCATCGCCAGTCGACTGCGCTCGCCGCCCGACAGGCCACGCACACCACGAAAGGGATCGTCGTCAAAGAATCGGAACTTGGCCAGGTATTGCCGGACGACTTCCTCGGAAAGATCGGCGCGCACCGACTGAATCTCTTCCAGCAGCGTCCGGTCCTCCGACAAGGTGGCCAGCTTCTGATCGAAGTAGCCGAGGCGCACGCCGCTGCCACGCTCGACCTTTCCGCCCGTCGGCGCGTGATCGCCGATCAGCGTCTTGAGCAAGGACGACTTGCCGCAACCGTTGGGACCCACGATGCCGACCCGGTCGCCCCGGTAGATGTTGATCGTCAGATCCCGAAACAGCTCACGCCCCGGGTAACCAACGCCAAGGCCCTGCGCGCGCAGGATCTCCTTGCCGCCTAGATCTTCGCCGGTCTGAAATGCCAGCTTGATCTTGCCCGCGAGTTCCCACCGATCTTCGGGGCGAAGGAGGCGCTCCAGTTTTTCCAGCATCTTGCGGCGGCTCTGCGCTTGCTTGGTTTTTTGCCCCGCGAGGTTCTTGCGAATGAAGTCCTCGGTCTTGTCGACATGTTGTTTTTGCCGCTCGTAGTCCGCCCGTGCACGCTGCAGGCGACCCTCACGCAGGGTCAGGTACTTCTTGTAGTCGTACGGGTAGCGAACGAACTTTCCGTCGTCGAGTTCGACGATCTCGCGGCACGTTCGCTGGATGAATGCGCGGTCGTGCGACACCAGCACGAACGCACCCGGGTACTCGGCCAGGTAATTTTCCAGCCGCTCGATCGCCGCCAGATCCAGGTGGTTGGTGGGCTCGTCGAGCAGCAACAGGTCAGGCTCGCGCACCAGCACGCGCGCCAGTTCCAGACGCCCACGTTCGCCCCCCGACAAAGTCCCCAGCGGTCGACCGAGATCAGCCTCGGTGAAACCGACGTCGGCGGTCAGGCGCTTGACCCGATCCTCGAGCTCATAGCCTTTTTCGCGGGTGTAGCGCTCTTGCAGGTCGCCGTAACGTTGCAATTCAATCTCGGCTGCGTCGCCGAGCCGCGCGGACAGCGCGAGCAACTCGTCGTGCATGGCGGTCAGGTGCGCAAATGGTGCCAGGAGCGCGTCGCGCAGCGTGCCATCTCCCGTCAGTTCCTGCGATTGTTTCAGGTACGCCACGGTTGCCTTGCCCAGCACGCGCGCGTCTCCCGAGTCGGGTTGCAAGTCGCCGGTCAGGATGCGCAGCGCGGTGGATTTTCCGGTGCCGTTCGGGCCGAGCAGCGCGATGCGATCACCCGGGCGTATCAGCAGCGATGCGCCCCGCAGGATCTCGTGCCCGGGATAGGCGAAATGCAGGTTGGAGAACTGGGCGAGCGACATCGTCAGGCGGGTATTTTATCAGATGGTGGCCTGCACTCATCTATTGGCGCGCCCGCCATCCTGTACTAGAACCCGCGCCATGGCTGATGCGATGCGCGTGCTGGTAGCGGACGATCTTTCCACCGCGGCGGTGGCGGTGATGTCCGCCGCGGGGCTTTCCGTGGACGTCAAGACCGGGTTGCCGCCCGCCGAGCTGCTGGGCGTCATTGGCGGTTACCATGGCCTCGCGGTCCGCTCGGCGACCAAGGTCACGGCCGAGGTGCTGGCCCGTGCGACGGCGCTGAAAATCGTCGGTCGCGCCGGCGTGGGCGTCGACAACATCGACTTGCCTGCGGCGACCGAGCGCAAGGTGCTGGTCATCAATACCCCGTCGGGCAACGCCATCGCCGCCGGCGAGCTGGCCATCGCCATGATCTTCGGGCTTGCGCGCAAGCTGCCCGCCGCTTCGGCCAGCACCAGGAAGGGTGAGTGGGACAAGAAAAAGTTCATGGGCGTCGAGGTGACGGGCAAAACGCTGGGCGTCCTCGGCTTCGGCAACATCGGCCGTCAGGTCGCCGAGCGCGCCGTGGGGCTCAAGATGAAGGTCATGGCGTTCGATCCGATTCTTCCGGCGAATGCGGTTGCACCGGCGGGCGTCGAATTCGCGCGCCTCGATGACGTGGTGGCGAAATCGGACTTCATCACCCTGCACCTGCCGCTGGTGGCCGAGACCAAAAACCTGTTCGGCAAGGACATGCTGGCCAAGATGAAGGAGGGTGCCTTTCTCATCAACTGTGCGCGCGGCGGGATCGTCGATGAAACCGCGCTGTACGAGGCGCTCAAGTCGGGCCACCTCGGCGGGGCCGGGCTTGACGTGTTCGCCAAGGAGCCCTGCGGCGTCCTGCCGCTGTTCGAGCTCGACAACGTGATCGCGTCGCCGCACATCGGGGCTTCGACTCGCGAGGCGCAAGAGAAAGTCGCTGTCGAACTGGCGGAGGTATTCGTGGACTTCCTCAAGAACGGCAAGGTTCGTAACGCCGTCAACAAGCTCTGACCTGGCAGCAAGCCTGCCCATGCTCGCAAGACCCAGCCTGAGACTGCCCGCCGGGATGCGCGACTTCGCGCCCGACGCCGCCATGGCGCGCCGTCGCATCGCCGGGGCGTTGCTCGGCGTGTTCGAGCGCTGGGGTTTCGCGCGCGTCATCACGCCGGCGTTCGAGTACGAAGACGTGCTGGCGCTGGGCCTTGGCACCGCCGCTCGCGCTGCCGCGATCCGCTTCGTCGAGCCGAGTTCAGGCCAGGTGGTGGCACTGCCGCCCGACATCACGCCGCAGATCGCGCGCCTCATCGCCACGCGGTACGCCGACGAGCCCGGTCCCGTGCGGCTGTGCTACGAGGGCAGCGTGGTGCGGCTCGACCCGCGCGCCCGCGCGCAACGCGAGATCATTCAGGCCGGCGTGGAACTTGCGGGCGTGGCTTCAACGGCCGCAGACGCCGAGGTGATTGCTCTCGGTGCCGAGGCGCTTTTCGCCGCTGGACTCGAAGGTGCGACGATCTCGGTCGGGCACCTCGGCCTGGTCAGCGAGGTGTTCACCGCACTGCGTTTGCCGGAGTCCGCGGTGGTGTCCGCGCGTGCCCGGATCGCGCGCCGCGACCGCGCCGGGTTGCGCGATGTCCTGCGATCTGCGGGCGGGCACAGGAACGTGGTGGCATTCGCCGAATCACTCTCCGAAACGCGGGGCTCGCCAGCGGTGCTCGAGCAGGCGCGGCGTCAGGCGCCGACCCCCGGCATTCGTGCAGCGCTCGACAATCTGATCCAGATCCTTGCGCGCCTGCACAAGATGAAGATCCCCGCCCGTCTGCAGGTGGATCTCGGTGAGGTGCGCGGGTTCGATTACTACACCGGGGTGCGCTTTGGCGGCTACGTGCACGGTGCCGCCGAACCCGTGCTCGCCGGGGGGCGATACGACGGTTTGCTGGCGAAGTACGGCTGTCCGTCGCCAGCGGTTGGATTCGCGATCGACGTCGAGGAGTCGACCGCGGCGCTTGAAGACGGCGTCATGGCGGCTGCCGCATCGTCCTCGACGCGCGGGAAAAAGTCGGCCATGTCAGCGCACGCCGGGTACGATGGGGGTGTTCTGGTGTCAGGTCCGCCCGAGCAAGCCCAGCGTGTGGCCGCTGATCTTCGCCGGAAGGGGCGGCGCGCGGCGGTGGACCTCGGTGGGCTGTCGGCGAAAAACCTCGACGCCCATGCCCGGCGATGGCACTTTGCGGATGTCGTCAGGCTGAAGAAACCCAATTCGAAACGTTAGCAAACGAGGTAAGGACAACAAATGGCGGTCGTCATCGTCGTCGGCGCCCAGTGGGGCGACGAGGGCAAAGGGAAGGTCGTTGACCTTCTGACCGAAAACGCGCAGGTGGTTGCGCGTTGGGGCGGCGGTGCGAACGCAGGTCACACCCTGGTCGTGGGAGGTCAGAAGTTCGTCACCCACCTGATTCCCTCGGGCGTTTTGCGGCCCGGCGTCACGTGCGTGCTGGGCGAGGGCATGGCCATCGACCTGCGGACGCTGGTCGAGGAGATCCGCACGTTTCGTTCTGGCGGCTACCTGGCCAAGGATAGTGAGCTGCTGATCGCGCGGCGGGCACACGTCACGATGCCACACCACCGCGAACTCGATGGACTGCGCGAGGCAAGGCCGGGCGCGGTGGGCAGCACCAAGCGTGGCATTGGCCCGACCTATGAAAGCAAGGCCGGGCGCACGGGCGTGCGGGTGGAGGACTTGCTTTCGCCCGAACGTTTCCGGCACGCGCTGCAGCGCAACGTCGCCGCCATGCAGCCGCTGCTGCGCGATCTTGGCGGAGGCGAGGCCACCAACCTTGACGCCGTGACCGCCGAGCTCATGCCGCTGGTCGAAGAGATTCGCCCCTTCGTGGGCGACGCGTCGCGCTTCTTGCATGATCGCATCCGCGCTGGTGCCAACGTCCTGTTTGAAGGCGCGCAGGGCGTGCTTCTGGATGTCGACCATGGAACCTACCCCTTTGTGACGTCGTCCTCGACCACCGCCGGGGGTGCCTGTGCTGCCTGCGGCATCGGCCCGACCTCGATTGACGCGGTGCTGGGCATCGTCAAGGCCTACGCCACCCGCGTCGGTCACGGGCCGTTTCCGACCGAATTGCACGACGATACCGGCAAGCGCTTGCGCGAGGTAGGTGCGGAATTTGGTGCCACCACCGGACGGCCGCGCCGCTGTGGGTGGCTGGATATTCCCGCGCTGCGTCTTGCCGCACGTCTTTCTGGCATCGAGGCACTGGCGCTTACAAAATTGGATGTCTTGGCCGGACTGCCCTCCATCAAGGTGTGCGTGGCGTATCGTTGGCGCGGGAAAACCGTTGACGAGATGCCGGTCGACGTTGCCGACGTGGAAGCCTTGCAGCCCGTCTACGAGGAACTGCCCGGCTGGGAACGAAGCGCGTCGGCCGAGGCTGGCCGCTCAATTCGCATGGAGTCCGATCTGCCGCCCGCGGCGCGAGCCTACCTGGCGCGCGTCAGCGAACTTTGCGGACTGCCCTTTGCCCTGATATCCGTGGGGCCTGGACGTGACGAGACCATTATCAAGAGCAACCCTTTTGCCCCAGCCGCCCATGCCCTATAATCCCCATCTTTCCATCGGCCAAAGAGCGAGGGGACGATGAAGATTGTTTGCGACGCCTGTCAGGCCAAGTACTCGATTGCAGACGACAAGGTCCGCGGCAAGATCTTCAAGATCCGCTGCAAGAAGTGCAGCCACGTCATCGTGGTGCGCGGGACCGACGATCCTTCCGCCGCCGCGATCAGTCTCACCACCGGCACCCTGGCCATCGCCGATCCAGTCGAGGCTGGGTCGGGTGCCGTACCCGCATCGCCTGCGGCGGCGGCCCCTGCTTCGTCGCCAGAAAACGTCTGGTACATCGTGGTCGATGGCGAACAAGTCGGGCCACTCCCAGCGTCCGACATTCGTTCGCGCCTCGGCCGCGGGGAAGTCAACGCCGACACGTACATCTGGAAGGAAGGACTCTCGGACTGGTTGAAGCTCGGCTCGTTGCCCGAGTTCGTCGGCACCGTTGCGTACGCGGCTCCCGCTGCTCCTCCCGCTGCGGTAGCGCCAAATCCATTTCTGCCACAGGAACCTGCGCCGTTGCCGCGGGCCGCGACACCGGCAAATTTCTTCGGCTCCGGTAGGCAGAGCATGGCTTTGGGCGACGTGTTCGGGGCCACGTCGGCCCCTGCGGCGGTCGCCACGGCAGATCTGTTCGGCGCGCGGCTGGGCATGTCCGCGCCAACTCCGATGGCGGCTCCATCGTCCCTGTCGTTCGGCTCGATGGGTGGGCAGGTCGCCGAGGCTTCAAGGAACGGCGGGAATGGTTCGGCGGCGCAGGCCGACCGGGGGGATTTTCTTACTGGCCAGCGCAATGAAAGCTCCGTCTTGTTTTCGTTGTCCAACCTGGACGCGCTGGCCAAGCCCAGCATGGCTCCGTCGGCGCCATCGAGTGCCGGATCGACTGTCGCCGCCGAGGGTTCCGGGCTTATCGATATTCGATCGATGGCCGCGCTGACCGTCGGAAACACCGGCGGCCAATTGGGCGGCGCGAATTCATCGCTTGGCGCGGGCACGCTGCCCACGTTTTCCGCGCCCACCTTCTCGCCGGTCGGGCCGGCGCTGTTGCCCCTGCCCGGATCGAATTCCCCGCCAACGTGGATTTACGTGGTGCTTGGGGTTCTGCTTGTCGCGTTCCTCGGCATGGGATTCATGATCTACAAGATCTCGTCGAGGTCGCTGCCCGTTGCTGCGCCGACTGGGGTGGCACCGCCCGCGCCAGCCGCCGCACCTGTGGCGGTTGCTCCCGCGCTTGCGGTTGCTCCTGCCGCGGCACCGACTCTTGCCACTGCGCCGACCGCTGCGGCACCGCCGGTGCCCGTTGCAGCCGCCGAGCCACACGCGGCCGCGCCGTCACCTCGACCGTCCGCCGAACCGGCTCAGGTCGCGGCTGTCGAAAAGTCGGGGCGTGACGGCAAGCACAGCAAGTCCAGGGGCGGCAAGAGCGCTGGACATTCTGCTTTGTCGGCAAGTCCCGCGCCGACTCCGGTGGCTGCAACTCCGGCCCCGGCCCCCGCGCGACCCACGGCGCGCGCGCCCGAACCCGAGAAGCCCAGGCGCGGTGGCGATTCGCTCGACGATTTGCTCGGCGCGGCGCTGAGCGGCGGCGGCAAGAAGCCCGCCCCGGCGGCGCGCCGTGAAGACGACGGGCCTCGTACGCCCGCTCCGGCGACCGAGAAGGCTGGCGCAGGTCAACTGCCGAAGGAAGACATCGTCCGGGGCATGATCGGCGTGCAACCCAAGATCAAGGAATGCTTCAACCAGTTCAAGGTGCCCGGCACTGCGAATCTTTCCATCAAGCCCGGTCGCAGCGGTCGCGTCGACGAGGTGACCGTCAAGGGCAAGTTTGCGGGCACGCCGACGGGAAACTGCGTCGAGGCTGCCGTCCGCACCGCCAAGTTCCCGCCGTCCGACGGATCTACTTTCGACTACCCGGTTTTCTTGCGGTAGCGCCGACGCAGACGCCAGGCAAGAATCGAGCAAACACCCAGCGCGGCGACGCCCAGCGCGAGGCGCCACGGAGTGCGCACGTGGTGGTTGCCGTCGCTGGCAACGACGTTCATCGGGCGCACGACAAACGTTACCGATCTGTCTTCCAGGGTGGAGACACGCGGTCCGTCGAAGCGAAAGCGTGATCGTGCCGAACCGTCGGAGGGTGAATTCGCTTCATCGGCCGAACGGCTTTGCGCGAGGAGCCAGCCCGGGCCCGTCTCGATGGTCGTTTCCGTTTCGCCGAGGCGCTCCGGATCTCGTCCGGGCTCGATGCGCAACACGTGTTCGCCGACGCTGAGTGGATGGGTGGCCCGCAACTCCACGACCAGTGGTGCCGCGCCGGTGGAAGACTCCAGGCCCACGTCCATGGTTGCCCTCGCGTTGAGCTCGATTCGAACGCCATCCACCGACAGCGAAAACTGAGCCTTCGCCGTTGCGCCCACCCGGGCTTCCTCCCCGGCGAGTTCCTCGGGCGATAACTGCCCGTTGCCGTCGCGATCCATGTTGCGTCTCCGCTCCGCCGCAGGGAGCGGGCCAAACAGCAACGAAAAGAAGATCTCGATCCGGGCGTCGTCGACGACGATCGTCAGGTACCGGTTGACCAGACCGGCCGACACTTCCGGGTGCGCCCGCGCGGCCGTCGCGGAAATGGCGAGCGCCAGCACCGCCGCGAGTCCCACGGCTCGACCGAACTGCCGTCTGCGTGTGTTGGCCTTGACCACGGCGGCCACGATATCTACCCTCGTCCGTCCATGGCACAAAGCGTTCGCGCACACATCGCAGGTACGGTCTGGAAAATCGAGGTCGCCGTGGGTGACGTGGTCAAGGCAGGACAAACCGTGGCCATCCTCGAATCCATGAAGATGGAAATGCCGGTCGAGTCCCCATTTTCAGGACGTGTCTGCGCGGTGCGGGTGCAGCCTGGCCAGGCGGTCGAAGAGGGCGCGGTCGTGGTCGATCTCGACTGAATTTACTCCTGCTTGGCGCGCGGCAGATCGCTGGTCGGCGCTTTGGGAAATTCGTTGGTGCCCGGCTTTGCTTTCTTGTCATCCTCGGGCGTCGGTTTTTTTGCGGGCGGCGGCGCTGGCAGCGGCTCCCCGTGATCGTCCCGCAGCTTGGCGGTGAGCTTGTCGAGCAGCATTTGCTCCCAGTGGTGCGGCAGATCGGGAAGCGAGAAGATCATCCGCGTGGCCGGGCGCCCCGCTTCGGTCGTTGGCACCAGTTCGAGGGATCCGCGATTGGTGCGCTGACCATCGACCACGTCGAACATCAGGTATCCGGTCGCCTCATCTTTTTCGCGAATCGCGTAGCCACGATCGACGCGCAGGAAGCGCACGGCGCTTGACCAGACGTTGGTGGGCGGGTAGGGCGCGACGGAGTTGCTTTTTGCCCAGACCGGCGGGCACAGGCGGCAGGCCCTCAGGGCAGTCGCGGCAGTGGCCATCCCGAGAACGAGCCACGTGCGCCGGTTCACGCGGCCCCCGCGTCGTCGGCCTGCAAGGCGGCCTCGTTCGAGGCCCGCATCACGTCGCCGAGCGATCCGCGCCCGCCGGTGGCGTGGCGCAGGCACACCAGCCCCACCGCGACGTACCAGATCAATTGCACGCCATGGACCACGATGGCGTAGGCCCCACCCGCTGCGGCGACCACCGTTGCGGGCAGGTACGCGCGCAGTCCCTCCATGATGCCAAGCTGAAACTGGCCGACCAGGGCCGGAGCGTTTGGCAGCGAGATCAGAACGCCGGTCAGCGCCATGGTGGCCAGCGTCGCCGGTAGTGTGACGTCGAGGTTCATTGAATGCGCCAGCAACCACATGCCGAATCCATTGATGCCCCAGTACAGGATCGAGTGTGCAAGGAAAGGGAGCAAGTTTTTTGGCTCGCGCAGCGCGCGAAATCCGTGGATGAGGGCCCGCAGCTTGTCGGCCAGCCTGTCACTTTGGCGCGGCGCAAGGAGGCGCAGGAACGTCAGGCGCAGCGCCAGGCGAATGGTCGATTCGGTCCACAAAAGGGCGCAGCAGAGAAACAGCGTCAGGACCAAAAACCCGATGAGCGATAGCCAGGTGGCAAAGCGCAACCCGGGCGCGAACGTCCGCGGCGGCCACAGCAGGGTGGTGCCGAACAGCAAGCCCGAGAGTATCAGGCCATCGATGATCCGCTCGACCGCGACGGTGCCGAGAACCGCGCTCATGCGCGACTGCCCGCCGCGAACCACGAAGTACGGGCGAACGAACTCGCCCAGCCGGACCGGCAATGCCAGGATGGCCATGAAGCCCACCGACGAGATGCTGAGCAATTTCCCGGGCGAAAGCTCCACGCCGATGGGACGCAGGAGGTACTTCCACCGCCAGGCGCGAAACGCGTGCGTCATGGCCAGGGTGACGACGTACAGGGCGCAGGCCGACATGGGCAGGCGCAGGAGTTGCACTTTCGTCGCTGCGAGATCCATCTGTCCCAGCACGAGCCAGATGCAGATCCCGCCAACCGCGACCGAAACGGCGATTTTTCCCAGCAGGCCCAACCTCGCGCGATCGGTCATGACGCGGCATCTGGCAACTCGCCGCCAAGAATCGCGCGCGGGTTTTCGATGAGCAGGCGGTCGAGCCGCGCTTGCCCGAACTGTTTGACGATCCAGGCCATGCCCGCCCGGATGGGGCGCTCGTCGTCGGCGGAGTGCATGTCGCTGGTCGCGGCGTGTACCAGGTTTTCTTGCAGCAGGCGGCGGGCGGTTTTCATCTGGCGCCGCCCGTGTGCCCCATCGAGGGCAGCCAGATCGATCAGCAACGCCGCAGTCCGGCCAATGCTCTCGGCCCGCGACAGATCATCCTGGATGCGAGCGTAACGTTCGGGATGCGCCATGACTGGGAGCTGGCCCCCCATGCGAATGTCGAACAGCGCCTGCTCGATGCGGGGCGGCAACATCGCGGGGTTGACCTCGAACAAGAATGCTTTGGCCCCCGCGTACGCGGGCACCGTCTTGGCAACCAGTCGCTCGTGGAACACGTCGTCCCAGAAGTTTTCCGCCGCAACGTCCAGGCTGATGCCGGGGAATGCCTGCGCCACTGCGGTTCGCGTCGCAGCCATGGCGGCATCGATCGCGGATCGCTCCGGCATGAACATCCCCGCCCGCTGGTGTGGCGTTGCGCAAAGATGCGTGAACCCAAGCTCGGCGAGCGCGGACACGAGTTGCAGCGTCATCTCCGGCGTTTTCGCGCCGTCGTCGAGGCCCGGAAGGTAGTGGGAGTGCAAGTCGACATAGCCGCCCATGGGAGCGGCAACCATAGCGGAGATTCCCCCGGCACCTAAGGGTACGTTTGAACCAATGTGTGCCACGTGTTACAAACCACGTGTTTCCACTGGCCTGACCGCGAACGAAGGAGAGGGCAAGTCGCATGGCCGAACAGCGTGAAAATTCAGTCCTCTTGTCGCTGCGCGAGTTGCGCCGCATGGAGGACAAGCGGGTTGCGGAGGAAGAGTCCGTTGCCAAGGCTCGTGCGGACGCCGAGCGCGCCGGTCGTGAAGAGGCCGAGCAGCAGGCCCGCGACGCAGTAGAGCGTAAGCGGCGCGAAGAAGAGGATCGCCTGCGGCGGATCGAGGAAGATCGGCTGGCGCGCGAGCGCGAAGGGCAGCTACGCCTCGAGGAAGGCGAACGCAAGGCGCGCGTCGACGCCGAGATGCAGCTTCAGCAGGAGCGCATGCGTCTTGAGATTCAGTCACGCAAGGGCAAGTCGCCGCTGCCGGCAATTCTGATTGTTGCGTCGATACTCGTGCTCGCCAGTGGCGGATTGGTCTACACGCAGTACACGTCTCATCAAGAGGAACTCGCCAAGTCCGAGCAAGAGAAGGTGCGCATCCAGCAGGACGCCAAGCGTCGCGCCGCGGCAGATCGCGTGAAGTTCGAGGCGCAGATGAAGAAGCTCACCAACGAACTCAACGCCGCCACGAACGAGGCCGAGCGGGCCCGCATCAAGGCGGAGATGTCCAAGGCGCAGCAGCAGGCATCCGATCCCCGTCCCACGGCAGCACCCGCCGCCGCGCGCCGTTCCGAATCAGCCGCGCATGTGGCACCAGCGATCCCCGAGGTCGCGCCGAAGAAGAACATCGGCGACAACGCGGACCCGTTGGGCGGCCTGAAAGGGCTTTAGGCATTGGGGCTGGTCGCGCCCCACCGCCAATTGATTGCTCCCGGCGGCCCGGGCGCGCTAGAAACGTTGCCATGACTGGCAGCGACACGTTCGAACGCCACCGCCAGCGGTTGCTCGAGATCTTGAAAGCGCTTGCCTACGAGAAACGCGAGGTCACGCTCGCCTCGGGCAAGAAGAGCAACTTCTACATCGACTGCAAGCAGGGCGTGCTCGGTGCCGAGGGGCACTTTCTCGTCGGTTGGCTGTTCGGCAAGATCATCGCGCAGGAGGCACCCGAAGTGGAAGCGGTGGGTGGCCTGACCATGGGTGCCGACCCGCTGTCCTCGGCGGTCTCCACCGTCAGCTACCTGGGCACACGTCCCCTGCAGGCGTTCTATGTTCGCAAGGAGCCGAAAGGCCACGGCACCGGGCAGTGGATCGAGGGCAGCAAGTCCTTGCGCCCAGGCATGCCGGTGGCCATTCTCGAAGACGTGGTGACGACCGGCGGATCGGCGCTCAAGGCGATCGAGCGGGCCAGGGGGTTTGGCCTGCAGGTGTCGATCATCGTCGGCCTGGTCGATCGAGAAGAAGGTGGCCGCGAGGTGCTCGAAGGCGAAGCCCGCCTGGTGACGCTGTTCCGGGCGCGGGAGTTCGTGTGAGACGCCCGAGCGCGCGACCGGCGATCTTGGGGGGCGCCTTGGCGGTGATGCTGGCCACGTCTTGCGGAACCGTGCGCGGTCCGACGGTGGATTTTTCGGAGGCGACCCGCGTCTATCGTCCCGAGGACTACTCCCGCGTGCGCGAGGCGTGGACCCGCCACGTCAAGATCGTCAGCGATCAGGGCACCGTGATCGAGGCCTGGGCGGTCCTCAAGAGCTGGGACTTCCGCCAAGCGTACATCGAATCATACGGTGAGGCCTACGGTCTGTCCGACACCGACCGCAAAGAATTGCGGCGGACCCAGCTCGAAGCCGCGCGCGCCGGTTACGAGATTCACCTCACGGTGCAGATGACCACGCATCGTTGGAACGACCTGGAAAAGAAGAGCTCGCCCTGGCGCATCTCGCTGCTTGATGGTGCCGGCGGCGAGATTGGCCCCGCCACGGTTGAGCTCATGCGGCTGCCCGAGGTGTACGAGGCCCAGTTTTTTCCCTGGCGGACCGCGTTTTCACGCACCTACCTCGTGCGCTTCGACCGGCGTGCAACTGACGCCGAGATCACGTTTGCCGCTGGGAAGACCGGGCGCCTGGTTCTGCGGGTGGCGGGACCTGTGGCGCGCGCCGAGCTGGACTGGACCTCGCTGTGAAAACCTGCCGCGTGCGCGGTTTGTGGCGTCGCGGGGCCGGGCGTTACTTGGCCTTGGCGCTAGGGCCAGGTTCGAGATCGTCGAAGTTGTCGGCCTTCTCGGATTTGTAGAGTTCCGCCTCGCGGGCGAAGAAGTCTGCTTCGAGCGGATCAAATTCAATCGAGGGACGGCGTTTGGTGAACTTGGAGTCCTTGTCCTTAGCGACGACGGGCGTCGCAGCGCCTGGCGCTGGCAACGGTGCCGGTGCGGCCGCTACAACTGGTGCGGCCGCCGCCGCTGCCGCTGCCGTCGGCGCGGGCGCAGTCACCACTGGCGTGGGCTTCTTGTAGGTTTCGAGGTCGGCCATCAACCCGGCGTCGACCTGAATGGATCCCAGGCCGCCGCTCGAGGATGCCCTGGTGTTGCTTGCCACGGGCACCGGCCTCGGCGCGGGCGCAGTGGCTGCGATCGCCGCAGGCGGAGAGACCTCAGGTGCAGGCGAGGTTTCGGTTGGGCCCAGGTCAATGACCATCGACGGGGCCTCGACGACCACCGGCATGCTCCGTTGCGCCGCGCGGATCTCTCCGCGCGCATGGATCTCGGCGGCTGTGCTGGGGCTGGGCTGGGATGTGGCGCGATCTTTGCGCGATTTTTTTCGCCGGTTACTGGACGTGGCCCGTTGTTCCATGGGCTGCATTTTGCTTGACCCGGTTTCAGATCCTCCGAGCGACGGGGCAGACCCAGCGGATGCAGATGCGGTGGCAGCGGCCGACGTGTCCTTCGCCGCTGCATTGGCCGAGGCCCCGGCGGGAGCCTCGTTGATCTGCAAATCGGGCAGGGTGGCTCGCCGCCGGCGGATGTCGTCGGCACCAGTCGCGGCGGCCGGTGCAAGAGCCACGATCACGCCGTCCTCGCGTAGCCGTGACACGGCCTTGAGCGTGTCGAAGACGCGGAAGGGGCTGTCATCGATCACATCCCCAAGCGTTCGTCGGCCGTCGATGAGGCGCAGGACTTGAGCGGCCGCATCGGGAGCCTCACCGGATTTGCTCGGGATCTGCGCCAGCACCACGGACGAGCCACCCAGATCCTTGGTCGCGTGCGCGAAGTCGCGCAGAAAGCGCTCGGCTTCGTCGAGCAGCGCCTCTGGCCGTTTCTGCATCGAGCCACGGCGAGCGAGCGGGCGCATCTTGAAGTCGAGCGCGGCCTCTTCCCACAGGAGCAAGTGGTGCAACGCGGCCGTCCCCTGCAATGAGCCAACCTGCGCGGAAGTGACCTCGCCCTCGGCGAGTCGAATTTCACCTTTGTGATTGGACCGCTCGATTTGCAGGATCCCGGAACGGCCAAGGCCCATGGACGTGCGCAGCAGGAAATACAGACCGTAGTCGGACAGCGTGCCTTGCACCTGTGCTTCGTCGCCCATCGGTTGCCCAACGCCAGCGAGGAGGCGCGTCGCGGTGATGGCGTCGCGCACGAAGACGGGCATGGGCAGGAACTCGGCACCAAGCGCCCGGGCGGCCGACCGCCGGGCCACCGGACCGAGCACCACGATCGGGACGTTCTTGGTTTCAGTGGCTTCGCGCAGGCGACCGACGGATTGCAGCGCCTCTGCGAAGGGCTCGCGCAGGCAGGCGAGCAAGACCTGCGGCGCTTCCTTTGCCGTCAGGCCGAGCACCGCATCCATGGACGTGGTGCTCGTCACTTTGACCCCGTCGCTCGCAAATCCGGAGGCGAGGGTCTCGAGACCCTTTGGATCTGGATCGACGATGAGCGCGTGGGAAAGCCGAGGCATGGATAAGCGGGAAGTCCGAACTGGACACCGAGACGATCCGGCCGAGTATAAGCTCCCTGCGTCGATCACGATAGACTAGATGGTAGGGGCCTCAGGTTACCGATTTCATCAATTAAACTCTGCAAACCATGCGCGCCGCCAGATATTGGCGCTAAACTCAGCGACGGATTTTGGTACCCTGGACTCCCACCCTGTTATTTGCATGCCCACCGTTCCGCTAGACCCAGAGCCACTGACTAACGCGCGGCAGCTGCTCGGCTACTTTTTAGGTGCCGCCAAGCCGCGCGTGGCTTTTCGCGTCGGTATCGAGCATGAAAAACTTGCGCTGAGATCCGAAGGTACCGCGGTGCCGTACGAGGGGTCGGCCGGCATTGCAGAACTTTTTCGGCGCCTGGAATCCGGCGGCTGGACACCAGTCAAGTCAGAGGGCCACACCATCGCGCTGCACCGGGGGAACGAAGGCATCACCCTCGAGCCGGGTGGGCAGGTGGAGTTTGCCGGGCCGCCACTGGCGACCGCCAGCGCGGGCAAGGACGCGCTCGTTGCTCACGTGCGCGAAGTGGCCACCGTCGCCCGGTCGCTCGACATTCGATTCGTGTCCGGCGGGTTCCGGCCATTTGGGACGCTGGACGAGACACCGTGGTTCGGCAAGCCGCGCTACGAGATCATGCGGGTGTACCTGCCCCGAGTCGGCAGCCTTGGGCTTGAGATGATGAAGCGGACGGCGACGGTGCAGGTCAATCTGGATTTTGCCGATGAGGCTGATGCGCTCCGCAAGATGCGCGCCGCGTGCGGGGTGACGTCGGTGGTGACGGCGCTGTTCGCGGCGTCTCCTATCACCGAGGGAAAACCCAACGGCCATCAGTCGTACCGGGCGGCGGTGTGGCTCGACACCGACGAGCAACGGTGCGGCATCCCCGCCTTCGTGTTCGAACCGGAGCGAGGCTTGCAGGGCTACGTCGATTGGGCCTGCGCTGCATCCATGTTTTTCGTGTCGCGTGGCGGGGCGTACCACGAGGTGCCCGGGCTGAGGTTCGGTGACTTCTTGCGCGACGGCTGGCGCGGCGAGCGCGCGACGATGGCCGACTGGATCTTGCACCTGTCGACGCTTTTTCCCGAGGTGCGGCTCAAGAGCACGATCGAACTGCGCGGAGCCGACACCGCTCCCTTGCCGTTGTCGCAGGGCTTGCCGGCGCTGTGGCGCGGCCTGCTCGACGACCCGCTTGCGTGCGACGCGACCTGGTCGCTGGTGGCCGGGGCAACGCCGGATGATCGTCAGCGGCTTCGCCATGAGGTGCCTCGCGCCGGGCTGCGGGCGCACCTGGGATCCCGGCGTGTGCTGGATCTTGCCCGCGAGCTGTGCGCCATCGCGCGCGCAGGATTGCGGCGCTTGCCGGGTGGAACTGGCGACGAAGCGCTGCTCGATCCGATTGAAAGCTGCGCGCGCGACGGCCATTCGTCGGCCGACGAGATGCTCGCGCAACTTGCCGCGCACCGGGGTGATCCGGCGAAGTTGGTCGACGCCTGGGAAATCGTCCGGGCGCTTTAGCGCAGACATGTTCGCCCGCTGCTGATTTGACTGCCCGGGTCATGTAAAGTCTGCTCCCACCATGCCCGACTACAAGAAAATCCGCGACATGATCAGCCACCGCGTCACGTTCGAGTATGACACCGGCGCGAAGGTCACTGGCTACCTTGCTTCTTGCGCCCCGCCGCAGGGGCCCGTGTGCTACGCCGTGCTGTCCAAGGTGCAGGTTCTCGATTCGGCGAACAACGTGATCGCCAAGTTCCACGAGCTGCCCGTGGTGCCGAACAACCTGATCGGCTTCAAGATCACCGAGGGATCGCTCTGAGCAGCACCCGCATACCGCTCGGCAGTGCGGAGGGCCTCGGCAACGCGCGCCTGCCGTCGATCGGGCTGACGCTGGCGTTGTGTCTCGCGGGCTGCACTGCAACGTCGCCCTACCAGATAGCCGAGTTGACGCGCGATCTGGACGAAGCTTCGCGCGCGCCGGTGATCGAGCACATCGCCGATCTAGGCGGCGGCGATGTGCTGAGCAAGGGGCGGCTGCGGCCGCGTCCATCGGACGGCGCGGCGGTGATTGGCGAGGTGCTGTGGATTCGTGGCTCATCGTTTGGACGGCAGCCGACCGTCACGGTGGGTGGGCGTTCAGCGGCTGTGCTTTCGCGCACGGCAGACGGTGGCATCCTGGTCCGCGTCCCGATTGGCACACCCGTGGGCCAGCAACCTGTCGTGGTATCGCACGCGCGTGGACGGGCAAGTCTGTCGATACAAATCAGGCGTCATGCCACGATTCTGCCCGCGGGCGGCGGGATGGTCGCCTTTGCCACCGTCGGCAGCGAAGGGCCAGCGCCCGCGCAGAAGTTGACCATTCCGGGCGCTGCTTTTCTGGCGCTGTCGCCCGATGCACGGGCAGCCTATGCCATCGGCGGGGCTGGGGGGGCGCTGACCGTGATCGAGCTTCCGTCGCCTGGGGGCCCGCAGGTGGTCGATCACGTCGACCTCGGAAAAGGGCGAGTGGTCGGGCTGTGTGCGGCGTCTTCTGCCCAGGTGGGCGCAGTTGTTCGCGAGGGCGACCTGGTCATGCTGGATATCTCCGCGGCCCTGCGTCCGGTGCGCGCGACATCGCGGCCCCTCCCCACGGCGGTGCGATCGGCCAAGGTTCTGCGCGCCAGGATGTCGCCGAACGGCCGGTTGCTGGCGATCATGGCCGCCGAAGGAAACCGGATTTTTCTCGTTGATATCGGCGGCGGTGTGGTGCCGGCCGTGCTTGCGACCGCCGAGGTAGCGCGCGACGCGCGCGTGCGCGTGCTTGTCGACCTGGCGTTTTCGCCCGACGGCCAGACGTTGTGGGTGCTGTCCGGCGACACCGAGGACAGCCGGGCCACCGGTCCGCAGCCCACGCGGGTTCTTGCCTACCGGATCGTGCAGGGCCGGGCACTGGAACTGGCGCGCACCGTCACCATCGCGTCCGCGCAGTTGCCCACCCGGCTTTCGGTCGGACGAGCGCCACCCCTGGCCAGCGGCGCGACCATCAGGCTGCCTCCCGAGAAAGCCACCGTGTACGTGTCCGCGAAGATGCGCGGCGCGCCACGCGCGGCGGTCTTTGCCATCGGTGCGGACGATCGCGCAAACGAGATCTTGACCGCCGAAGGCCCGATCAGGTTCGGCGGCGTCGACATGACGCCCGACGGCAGGTGGCTGTGGGCTGCGCTGAGCACCGAGAGCGGCGCTTTCGGCATCACGTCAGCGCCCGCGGATGGTCGTCCGGGCTCGACGACACACATTGATCTTGGCGCGAGTCCGGGACGAGTGGAGCCGGGCCGCGACCACTCTGCCGCAGAGATCCAGATCCAGCCGTGATCGACTCCGCTCCACCGCTCGGGCCTGGCCATGGCTATCATCAAGGGCAAGGTGCTGAAAACCTCGACGGGATCACCGGGGTGTATGAACGCATCTGATGACGAGAGCAAATGTTTTCCATTGGTGTGCGACGGCAACGGCTGCACGGAGTTGAACCTCAGAGGAAAAAACCATTCCCGGTGGGCTTCCGCTACCCACCGTAGTGCTAGGTCTTGATTTCCGCTTTCCAGAGGCCAAGGGCCTCGAGTTCAAGCTCCAAGGTGGGTTTTATTTTGGCTTTGTGCTCGGCGCAGCGATTGCCTGGTCGTATTAGCTTCTCGTAAACCATCATGCTTGCGCATCATGCTTGCGCATCATGCTTGCGCATCATGCTTGCGCATCTTCGGACCAGCACGCATCATGAAGATCATGAGTCTTTTTGCGGTGAACTTGGTGGCCAAGAACCCGAAAGACGAGGAGAAAATCTCGCAACCGATCGAGGCCATGGTCGATACCGGCTCGGAATTGACATGGCTGCCGGCGGACCAGCTTGCGGCGCTGGGGATCGCCCCACGGCGCACGCGCGCCTTCCGCACGGCCACCCAGGAGCTTGTTGAGAGGCCTGTTGGGTACGCCGTCCTCGCAGCCGAAGGGTTCGAAACCGTGGACGAGGTCGTGTTCGCGCAGAAGGGCGACCTGACCTTACTGGGCGTACGCACCATCGAAGGCTTTGGCGTTATGGTCGACAACCTGGGACATCGATTCGTCGCAGTCTCGACGGTGGCTGCGGGCAATTGTAGACCGTAGATCGCCTGGCTCCTGATCAACATCAACGATTCTTGCCGGTCAGGGGCAGGTTGAGACGTTGATCACGACATGCATGCACCGCCCCAGCCCGAGACAACCTGGGTGCGGGATTGTCGGGATTGAGTCCATCGGTGCGGACGATCGCGCAAACGAGATCTTGACCGCCGAAGGCCCGATCAGGTTCGGCGGCGCCGACATGACGCCCGACGGCAGGTGGCTGTGGGCTGCGCTGAGCACCGAGAGCGGCGCTTTCGGCATCACGTCAGCGCCCGCGGATGGTCGCCCGGGCTCGACGACACACATTGATCTTGGCGCGAGTCCGGGATGGGTGGAGCCGGGCCGCGACCACTCCGCCGCGGAGATCCAGATCCAGCCGTGATCGACTCCGCTCCACCGCTCGGGCCGCGCGTGATAGGAATCGGCGTATGAGCAACGACAAGGGACAGGAATCGGGGGTCATCCAATCGGTGTCGCGCGAAAGCAGGCTGTTTCCGCCGCCGCCATCGTTCGTGGCGAAGGCGCGCATCCGCGACAAGGCCACGTACGAGAAGATGTACCTGCGCTCGATCGACGATCCGAATGGATTCTGGGGCGACACGGCGCGGGAAGAGTTGCAATGGCAGAAGCCGTTCACGCGCGTGATGACGGGTCAGGTGCCGTGGGTCAAATGGTTCGACGACGGCGAGCTGAACGTGTCGGTCAACTGCCTCGACCGGCATCTGGCGACGCGCGGCAACAAGCCGGCGCTGGTGTGGGAAGGCGAGCCAGGCGACGAGAAAACACTGACTTATGCCGAGTTGCACGCGCAGGTATGCAAGTTCTCGTGGGCGCTCAAGAACCTGGGCGTGCGCCAGGGCGACCGCGTCGCGATCTACCTGCCGATGATCAACGAGGCGGCAATTGCGATGCTGGCATGCACGCGCGTCGGGGCGGTTCATACGGTGGTGTTTGGCGGCTTCTCCGCCGAGGCATTGCGCGATCGGATCAACGACTGCCAGGCCAAGGTCGTGATCACGTCCGACGGTGGCTGGCGGCGCGGCAAGTCGATTCCGCTGAAGGCCAACGTCGATGCGGCGTTGAAACACACGCCGACTATCGAATCCGTGGTGGTCGTGCGTCGCACCGGGGATGCAGTGGCGTGGGAGCGTGGACGCGACGTGTGGTGGGACGAGGTCATGGCGGGCCAGCCGACGCAGTTCGAGCCAGAGCGCCTGTCGGCGGAGCACCCGCTGTTCATCCTGTACACGTCGGGCACGACGGGAAAACCGAAAGGCATCGTGCACACCACGGGCGGCTACCTGCTGGGCGCGCACATGACCTGCAAGTACATCTTCGACTTGCAGCAGGACGACCTGCACTGGTGCACCGCCGACATCGGCTGGGTCACGGGTCACAGCTACGTCGTGTACGGCCCGCTGTCGTGCGGTGCCACGTCGCTGATTTACGAGGGCGCGCCGGATTATCCCGACAAAGATCGCTTTTGGTCGATCATCGAGCGCCGCAAGCCGACCATCTTCTACACCGCCCCGACGGCGATTCGCGCCTTCGTGCGCTGGGGCAACGAGTACCCGGCGAAGCACGATCTGTCGTCGCTGCGCCTGCTGGGCAGCGTCGGCGAGCCGATCAACCCCGAGGCGTGGATGTGGTACCACGAGCACATCGGCCGGCAGCAGTGCCCGATCGTCGACACCTGGTGGCAGACCGAGACCGGGTCGATCATGATGTCGCCCTTGCCAGGGATCACGGCGAGCAAGCCGGGCAGTTGCACGATTCCTTTCTTTGGTGTCCTGCCCGAGGTGGTGAAGAAGGACGGCACCAAGTGTGCTCCGAACGAGGGTGGCTTTCTGGTGATCAAGAAGCCGTGGCCGTCGATGTTGCGTGGCATCCACGGCGATCCGGATCGCTACGTGAAGAGCTACTGGTCCGAAGTGAAGGACGTGTACTTCACCGGCGACGGCTCGCGCTGCGACGAGGACGGCTACTTCTGGGTGATGGGGCGCGTGGACGATGTGCTCAACGTTGCGGGGCACCGGCTCGGAACGGCAGAGATCGAGAGTGCCCTGGTGTCGCATAGCGCGGTTGCCGAGGCCGCCGTGGTCGGGCCTCCGCATGAGCTCAAGGGGCAGGGGATCTGCTGCTTCGTCGTCCTCAAGGGCGACCACAAGTCGTCCGACGAACTGAAGAAAGAACTGTCCAACCACGTGGTCAAAGAGATCGGTGCGCTGGCGCGGCCCGACGATATTCGTTTTTCGGACGCGCTGCCGAAGACGCGGTCGGGCAAGATCATGCGGCGGTTGCTCAAGGAGATCGCGACCACCGGCATGGCCAAGGGCGACACGACAACGCTGGAAGATCTGGGCGTGCTGACCCGTCTGTCGGCGGCACGCGAGGACGACGAGTAGGGAGGGGGGGCGTGAGTTTGCCGAGTGAAAGCGCTGATGTCACACTTGCGAGCATGAACTGGCAGGACCAGATCACGGCGGATCCGGCGGTGCGGGCAGGGAAGCCTTGCGTCAAGGGGACCCGGATCACGGTGTACGACGTGCTGGAGTACCTGGCTGGGGGCATGAGCGCGGACCAGATCGTCGCGGATTTTCCCGACCTCACGCGCGCGAATGTTCATGCCTGCCTTGCCTTTGCCGCCGCGCGTGAGCGCCGCCTTGCCAGTTCGGCCGCGTGAAACTCCTGTTCGACGAGAACCTGAGTCCCCGACTACCGGGACTGCTGCGTGGCGAGTTTCCCGAAAGCGCCCACGTGAGGGAGATCGCCCTGCGGGGCGCGCCCGACAGGCGTATCTGGGATTATGCTCGCGACCAAGGATTCGCCATTGTGTCGAAGGACAACGACTTCCGGCAGCTCAGCTTTCTGCATGGCGCTCCACCGAAAACTCTGTGGCTGAGCATCGGCAACGTTGGAACGTCTGGCGTCGCTGGCCTTCTGCGCAAAGAGCAGGCGCAGATCGACGCTTTCGGGATCGATGCGGATTCGTCTTTGCTCGTGCTGGCAATTGATGAATGATGACGTCGGCGGCACGCGAGGACGACGAATGAACAAGGGATCGCACATGCAAAACAAGGAATCGGCGCGAGTTCGTCGTCGGCGCGGGATCGTTGCTGGCAGCGGCGGGTTGCGGGACGTCCGCGTCGGCCGCGAAGCCGTCGGCGGCTGCTGCACCAGCGTCAAACAGCCCCAACTGGCTGAACCTGATCGAGGTGAAGGTCGCCCCGGGTCACGAGGCGGAGTTCAAGAAGTGGTACTTCACGATCCACATGCCCGACATTCTCTTGACGCCGGGATTTGTGACGGCGCGCCAGTACACGGCGCACGCCTACCGGGACGGCCGGGGCGAGTACATGCACCTGTACAACATCGAGACGCCCAACATCGAAGAGACCTTGAAGGTTCGGCTGGCGGCGCGCGCGGATGAAAAGCGCCGCGGCCGCGGCATCGTTCCCGTGGGTTCAAACGCGCCAAGCCCAGTGATTCCGCTGTGGCGGGATGTGATGTGGCACCAGGTCGGCGAGCGCGTGGTGAAGGACTACAAGCGCAGCGAGATGCAGCGCTGGGTGAACCTGATGGAAGTCAACGTCGATGCGGCGGGCGAGGCTGCGTACATCGACAAGTGCATCAACCATCGGTTCGAGGTCATCTTGCAGACGCCCGGTTTCGTCGGCGCACGGATGTACCAGATCAAAGAGCCGCGCGATGGGCGTGGAAAATTTCTCAACCTGTACTACATCGAGTCGGACGACATCGAAGCGACGATGAAATTGCGCCTGGCCCGGCGCGCCGAGGAAAAGCGGCAGAAAGATGCGTCCGGCACCGCCCCGGATCCGCACCCGGCGCAGATCCTCTGGAGCGACGTCGTCTGGAAAGCGGCGGTGGAAGGCTTCGCCGCCGGCCGCGCCGAATCCGCGACCGCGTTGCCCTGGTAGGGGCCTACGGTTCGGGTTGCGGCGAAGGCTGGGCAGGCTTCTCGGTCGAATATTGGCACGACCGAGCCTCACGTCCCCGCCTCAGTCGTAATATTCGGCGCCGAGGTGCGTGATCAGATCCTCGCCGCGCAGGTAGCGCAGGGTGTTCTTGAGCTTCATGAGCTGGATGAATAGGTCGTTCTCCGGATAGATATCCGCCCGCGGGGTCATCGGTGACTTCCAGTAGAAGGACAGCCACTCCTGGATGCCGACCATGTCGCAGCGCTGCGCCAGGTCCATGAACAGCGCCAGGTCGAGCACGATCGGTGCCGCCAGGATCGAATCGCGACACAGAAAGTTGATCTTGATCTGCATGGGGTAACCCATCCACCCGAAGATGTCGATGTTGTCCCAGCCTTCTTTGTTGTCTCCTCGTGGGGGGTAGTAATCGATGCGAACACGGTGGGCAAAATTGCCATAGAGATCCGGGTACAGGTGCGGTTGTAGGATATGCTCCAGCGCCCCCAGCTTGGAGACTTCTTTGGACTTGAAAGATT